>JBDUBL010000004.1:0-61804 GCA_040004125.1 Actinomycetota bacterium | reverse complement strand
GCGGTCGCCGACCAGATGCGCGCGCTGGAGTCGTATTCCACCTTCCAGGATCTGACCAACCCGGCGGTGTCGGCACTGGCCGACCGGGTCGCCGGGATCGCGCCGATGGCCGACGCGAAGGTATTCCTGACCAGCGGTGGGTCCGACTCGATCGACACCGCGACCAAGATGGTGCGCCGCTACTGGGACCTCGTCGGTCAGCCGGATCGGACGGTCTTGCTGCGTCGCGAGCGCGCCTACCACGGCATGCATATCGCCGGCACGTCCCTGGCCGGCATCGCCCCGAACGCCGTCGGCTACGGGCAGCTGCTGCCCGACGTCGAGGAGGTGCCCTGGGACGACGCAGACGCGTTGCGTGCGACGATCGAGCGACTGGGCGCCGAGCGCGTCGCGGCGTTCTTCTGTGAGCCGGTGATCGGTGCAGGCGGGGTCTACGCCCCACCGCCCGGTTATCTGGAACAGGCGCGCGCGGTGTGTCGCGAGACCGGCGTGCTGTTCGTGGCCGACGAGGTGATCACTGGGTTCGGGCGGACCGGCGACTGGTTCGCGAGCACCCGGTGGGACCTCGATCCCGACCTCGTCACCTGCGCCAAGGGCATCACGAGCGGGTACCTGCCGCTGGGCGCCGTGCTCGTGGCTCCGAGCGTGTGGCGGCCGTTCTTCGCCGAAGGAGCGGGCATGTTCCGCCACGGCTACACGTACTCGGGGCACGCCGCGGTCGCCGCGGCGGCGCTTGCGAACCTCGACATCATGGTGAACGACGACATCCTCGCTCGCGCCGTCGAGCTGGAGGCGCACCTCGCCGAGGGGCTTCGCCCCCTCGCCGATCACGACCTGGTCAGCGAGGTTCGCGCAGGCACGGGGGTGCTGGCGGCGGTGCAACTCGACCCCGAGCGGCTCGCCGCCGACGCAGGTCTGGTCGGCAGGGTCGTGCCGGCGTGCCGCGCCAACGGCATCATGACGCGCACGCTGGCGACCGGCGCGATCCAGATCTCGCCGCCGTTGACGTTGACCGACGACGAGGTGGACGAACTGGCCGCCGGCCTCGGGGCCGCGCTCGACGAGATGAGGTAGCCGATGCGGATCGGGATCCCGACCGAGGTGAAGAACCACGAGTACCGGGTGGCGGCCACCCCCGAAGGCGTTCGCGAACTGACGCACGCTGGGCACGCGGTCATCGTGCAGGCCGGCGCCGGCCTCGGCTCGGCGATACCCGACGATCGCTACGTGACCGCCGGCGCATCGATCGGGGCCGACGCCGATGCGGTGTTCGCGGCGGCTGATCTGATCGTGAAGGTCAAGGAACCGCAGCCCGAGGAGTACGAGCGGTTCCGCTCCGACCACGTGCTGTTCACCTATCTGCACCTGGCCGCCGACGAACGGTTGACGCGGTTCCTCACGGAGCGTCGCGTGCGCGCCGTGGCCTACGAGACGGTGCAGCTGCCCGACGGCAGACTCCCGCTGCTCGCGCCGATGTCGGAGATCGCGGGCCGGATGGCTCCGCAGGAAGGCGCCAAATACCTGGAGCGACCGCAAGGCGGCCGAGGCGTGCTGATGGGCGGTGCCAGTGGCGTGGCACCCGCGACGGTGGTTGTCCTCGGCGGTGGCATGGCGGGCTGGAACGCCGCCGAGATCGCGGCGGGGATGCAGGCCGAGGTGGTCGTCGTGGATAAGAACGTCGACCGTTTGCGCGAGATCGACCGGATCTGGCGCGGGCGGATCCAGACCGTCATGTCGTCTCGGTTGGCGATCGAGGACCTGGTGCTGCGTGCCGATCTGGTGGTTGGCGCGGTGCTGGTGCCCGGCGCGAAAGCTCCGCACCTCGTCAGCGCCGAACAGGTGCGTGCGATGCAGCCCGGCGCGGTGCTCGTCGACATCTCGATCGACCAGGGCGGCTGCTTCGAGACGTCGCACGTCACAACACACGCGGATCCGGTTTATGTGGTGGATGGCGTCGTGCACTACTGCGTCGGCAACATGCCCGGCGCGGTGCCGCGCACCTCGACGTACGCGCTGACGAACGTGACGCTGCCGTATGTGTTGGCGATCGCGGGCGCCGGCATCCAGCAGGCCGTGCACGAGGACCCGGCGCTGGCGCTGGGCGTGAACACGTGGGACGGCGCCCTCACGAACGAAGGCGTCGCGGCCGCGACCGGTATGCAGGCGACTCCACTCGCCGTGTAGACCGCTTCTCACGTCGTGAGATGCGGTTGAGCCTGGTGAGAAAGCATCTCTATCATCCGCTCGCGCGGCCGGCCGAGGAACATGGGGGACGAGCGTGTTCGTGAAGCCGTTCCGATACGAGAGAGCCGCGTCGTTCGGCGACGCGGCCGCGATGCTGCGCCAGGGTGCCGGCAGCGCCAAGGTCCTCGCCGGCGGGCAGAGCCTCCTGCCGATGATGAACCTGGGCGTGCTGGACCTCGAGGCGCTGATCGACGTCACGCATATCGCTGGGGCGAGCGAGATCGCGCAGCGCGACGGATACCTTTCGATCGGCGCGTTGAGGACGCACGCCGAGCTCGAGCGCGACCCGATCGTCGCGGCCGGCCAGCCACTGGTGGCCGCGGCCGCTCGATGGGTCGGCTCGTCGCGGATCCGTGTGCGCGGGACCCTGGGCGGTTCGTTGGCGCATTCGGATCCGGCGGCCGAGCTGCCGCTTGCGATGGTCGTCGCCGGCGCAACCTACGACCTGACCGACGGCACCACGACACGAACCGTCGCGGCGACCGATTTCCACGAGAGCTACTTCACGACGTCGCTGGCCGAAAATGAGCTGCTCGAACGGGTGCAGGTGCCGGTGCTCGGCCCGGGGTGGGGCTGGGGATTCGCCGAGGTCTCGCGGCGCCGGGGCGACTTCGCGCTCTGCGCGGCGGCCGCGCTGGTCCGCGTCGCAGACGGGCGCGTCGTCGAGTCGCGGCTCGGTCTCGCCGGCGTCGCCGAACGCCCGAAGCGGCTGGGCGCCGTGGAGATCGCGGTGGAGGGAGCCGACGCGACGACGCTGGCGGATCGGATCGGGCCGATCGAGGGCATCGATCCGGTTTCGGATGTGAGCGCGACCGCCGAGCACCGTCGGCACCTCGCCCGGGTGCTCGCAGTGCGGGCGCTGACCGACGCCGTCACACGCGGGGTCGCCGCATGACCGCTACCGACGTGACGGTCACGCTCACCGTGAACGGTGCCCCCACGACCCGCACGACCGGCGGGCACGTGTCCTTGCTGCGCTGGCTGCGCGATCTCGCCGACGTCACCGACCCGAAGTACGGCTGCGGCGAAGGTGTCTGCGGCGCCTGCACGGTTCTGGTCGACGGCGAGCCCGCGAGCGCCTGTATCGTGCTCGCGGCCCAGGTCGACGGCGCCGCGATCACGACCGCCGCCGGGCTCTGCGAGCCCGACGGCTCCCTCGGCCCGCTGCAACGTCGCTTCCACGAGCATCACGCCGCACAGTGCGGCTTCTGCACCCCCGGCATGTTGCTCTGCGCGCACGCGATGCTGCGCGACGCGACCGAGCCGCTGTCCCGCGCCGACATCCGAGAGCAACTGCACGGCAATCTGTGCCGCTGCACCGGATACACGGACATCGTGGATGCGATCGAAGACGCGCAGGCGCAGGGGATCGCGCGATGACCGGTGAGATCCACACCTCCAAGATCGAAGAGCTTCGGGTCGTCCACCAGCCGCTCGCGCGCCACGATCAGGCCGAGAAGATCGCCGGCACGACGCGCTACGCCGGCGATCTGGCGTTCGCGGGCATGTTGCACGCGCGGCTCGTTCGCTCCCAGGTGCCGAGCGCCCGGCTGACCCGGCGCGACGTCACCGCGGCGGTCGCGGTCCCAGGGGTGATCTCCGTGCTGCTCGGCGAGGACGTGCCGAACAACGAGATCCGCGTCGACGTGCCCGGCCAGACGATCGCAGTCGGCGCGTTGCAGGCGAGCATGCAGGTGCTCGCCACCGACCGGGTGCGGTTCCATGGCGAGCCGATCGCGCTGGTGATCGCCGAGACCGAGGACGCGCTCGCGATCGCCTGCGAGCTGGTTGAGGTCGAGTACGAAGACATGCCGGTCGTGAGCGATCCTGAGGCTGCGCTCGCCGATGACGCACCGTCGGTGCACGAGGGCGGCAACCTGCTGGCTGAGTGGCACATCGACCGCGGCGACGTCGACGAGGCGTTCGCCGGCGCCGCCGTGGTCGTCGAGGAGACCTATCGCACGCAGTTCGTCGATCACGCCTACCTCGAGCCCGAGGCCGGCGTCGGGTGGCTCGACGACGACGGCGTGTTGAACCTGCGGGTGGCCACCCAGGTGGTCGAGCATTACCGCGACGTCGCGAAGATCCTGGGTGTGCCCGATGCCAAGGTACGGGTGATCGCGCCCTATGTGGGCGGCGGCTTCGGCGGCAAAGAGGACATGACGGTCGAGCCGTATCTGGCGATCGCCGTGCACCGCACCCGGAAGCCCGTGCGGATGCTGTGGACCCGCAACGAGTCGCTCCTGGCCCGCGCCAAGCGCCACCGCAACGTGATGCGCTATCGCACCGCCGCCGACGCCGAGGGGACGCTGCTCGCACACGACATCGAGATCGTGTCCGACGCCGGCGCCTATGCCTACCTTTCCGCGTTGGTGCTGCTGTACTCGACCGTGCACGCGTGCGGCCCCTACCGCGTGCCCAACGTGCGGATCCGCGCCAAGACCGCCTACACGAACAACCCGCCAACCTCGGCGTTCCGCGGCTTCGGCGGGATGCAGATGGTGCTGGGCTACGAGTCGCAGATCGACGAGGTGTCGCGCAGGCTCGGGATCGACCCCGGCGAGATCCGCAAGCGCAACGCCCTGGCGCGTGGCGACCGTCTGCCGGTCGGCCAGGAGATCATCACCGAGGTGCAACTCGCCCAGACGATCGACGCCGTGCGGGAGCGCGCCGGCGACAAACCAGTCCCCAGTGGCCCCCGCAAAGCGGTCGGTCGTGCAATCGCCTCGAACATGCAGTCCTACGGGAGGCTCGTCTGGCTGAACGACAGCTCGGCGGCCTGGATCGGCTTTGAGATGGACGGGTCGTTGACGGTGCGCTGCGGCGTGCCCGACATCGGCGGAGGACAGGCCTCGTCGCTGGGGCAGATCGCGAGCGAGATCCTCGCCGTCGACATGGACCGGATCAGCGTGCACTTCGGCGACTCCGCGTTGACGCCGCTGGCGGGCACCACCACCGCGACACGCCAGCTGCTGATGTCGGGCAACGCGACGTACGAGGCCGCCGTGCTGTTGCGCGACCAGGTGCTCGGCGCCGTGGCGGCCGACACCGGCCAGCCGATCGACTCGCTGCGCATCGAACCGAGCGAGATCGTCGGGCCCGACGGTGCGACCCCGCTGCTCACGGCGCTGCAGGCCTGCCGCCGCCGCAACGTGCCGATCGAAGCACTCGGCACCTTCTTCGGTCCCAAGGGAACCGAGGTTACGCGCGACCTCGACGGCGACCGCATCTTCCCGGACTTCACGTTTGGCACGCACCTCGCCGATGTGGAGGTCGATCTGGATACCGGCGAGGTCCGGATCCTCCGCTACATCGCGGCCCACGACGTCGGGCGGGCGATCAACCCGATGAGCGTCGAGGGTCAGATCTCGGGCGCCGTCGTCCAGGGTCTCGGGCAGGCGCTGCTGGAGGACGTCGTCGTGCAGGAGGGGGTGAACCTCACGCCGGGGTTGTTCCAGTACATGATCCCCACGGCGACCGACGTGCCCGACATCGAGACCGTGATCCTGGAGTCGGGGGAGGGCCTCGGACCGTTCGGCGCCCGCGGGATCGGCGAGCCGCCGATCGGGCCGCCGATCGCGGTGATCCCGGCGGCGATCGCCGATGCGGTCGGCGCGCGACCCACGACCCTTCCGATCACACCGGAACGCGTGCTCGACGCCGTCGCCCGTGGGAGTCGCGCATCGGCGTGACCGAGAGCGTGACCGTCGAAGAGCTCGAGCGCGACCCCTACCCCGTCTATGCACGTCTTCGGCGCGAGGCGCCCATCGCGTGGGTCCCTTCGGTCGGCCTCTGGTTCGTCACCCGGTGGCAGGATCTGGTCGAGGCGGCCGAGGATCCGGCGCGTTTCCCAGCGGGGTTCGCTGGCTCGCCGCTAGACCGCACCTGCGGCGGCGCGACCGTGCTCACGGTCGACGGCAACGAACAGGAACACTGGCGCGAGCCGATGGAACGCACGCTCCGCCCACGCCGGATCGAGCAGACGGCGCCCGATGTCGTCGCCGCCATCGCGACCGAGCTGCTGGACGGACTTGCCGCCGAGGGCACGGCCGATCTGATGGACGCGTATTGCGAACCGCTGGCCGTGCTGTCGCTCGCCCGCGTGATCGGCCTGCCCGAGCATCTCGACGCACCGACGCTGCGCAGGTGGTTCCACGATATCGCGGGAGGTACGTCGAACTACGAGAACGATCCCGAGAAACAATCCATCGCGGACGCGACGGCCGCCGAGGTCGACGCGGTGCTCCGCCCGCGTCTGGCGCGGCTGCTCGCGGAGCCCGACGACTCGATGCTCTCCGAGATGCTGCATGCAGAGGACGGCGACCTCGATACGCGAATGCGCGGCTTCCTCCCGACGCTCAAGGTGGCGTTGATCGGCGGCTTGCAGGAGCCGGCGCACGGGCTTGGCTCGACGGTTGTCGGCTTGCTCGAGCATCCCGACCAGCTCGCGGCCGTGCGGGCGGACCCACAGACGCTGGTCCGCCGGGCGGTCGACGAGGGCTTGCGCTGGGTCTCGCCGATCGGGACGCAGGGGCGGGTCGCGGGTCGCGAGGCGACCGTTGCGGGCATAACGATCCCGCCTGGTGAAGGCGTCGGGTTGATGATCCCGTCGGCGAATCGCGACGAGACCGTGTGGGGCGACGCCGCCGACGTCTTCGACATCGAACGACCGAAGCACGCGAACGCCGCGTTCGGGTTCGGGCCGCATTTTTGCGTGGGCCATCAACTCGCTCGGATACAGATGCGGACCGGCCTGTCGCTGCTGCTCGAGCGTTTCCCGCGGTTGCGTCTCGACCCCGACCACGCACCGGTGTTTCGCGGCTGGGAGTATCGAGGCCCTGCGACGCTCTCGGTGCGCTGGTGAACGGTTCTCACGATACGAGAGCTGCTTGTTCCCAGTGAGAAACGACACCTAGACTCGGCAGATCCGGAGGCCCCGGAACGCCTCCACCACCCGACGGAGGGAAGCGACCATGACCGACGGCGTTGCGGAGTACGAGCGCAGGACCCCGAAGGGGAAGGTCGCCTGGGAGCGGGCCGCCAAGGTGATCCCCGGTGGCGTCGGCAGCGCGATCCAGTTCAAGCCGCCCTACCCGTTGTACGTGGGCGACTCGAAGGGTTCGCGCGTCTGGGACCTCGACGGCAACGAGTACATCGACTACTCGCTGTGCTACGCGGCGATGGTCGCCGGACACGCGAACCCGATCATCGTCGAGGCGATCCAGAAGCAGGCCGCGCACGGCACGCTCTACGGCATGCCGACCGAGCTCGCCGCCATGCTGGCCGAAGAAGTGATCCGTCGCTACCCGGGCTCGATCGACATGATCCGCTTCACGCAGTCGGGCGTGGAGGCGACCCAGACCGCGATCCGGCTGGCGCGCGCCGCGACCGGGCGCAAGACGATCGTGAAGATCGAGGGCCAGTATCACGGGGGGACCGACCACCTCTTGGTCTCGATCGGCGGCGCCCCGGCCGATGCGGCCGGCCCCGACACCCACCCGAACGCCACCGCCGATTCGGCCGGGCTGCTGCCCGCCTCGACGGAGTACACGACGGTGGTGTCGTTCAACGACATCGACATGATGCAGCGCGCCTTCGACGAGCACGACGGCGATGTCGCCGGGGTGATCATCGAACCGGCGATGACCAACGGCGGTGTGATCCCACCGTTGCCCGGCTACCTCGAGGCGGTGCGTGCGCTGTGCACCGCCAAGGGCTCGGTGCTGATCATGGACGAGGTCAAGCTCGGCTGCCGGATCGCTCCGGGCGGGGCGACCGAGTACTGGGGAGTCAAGGGCGACCTCGTCACGCTGGCAAAGGCGATCGGTGGCGGCGTGCCGGTCGGCGCGTTCGGCGGGCGTCGCGAGCTGATGGAACACGTCACGCCGCTCGGGTCGATGGTCCACTTCGGCACGTACAACGCGAACCCTCTGGCGATGGCCGCGGGGCTCGCGTGTCTGACAAAGGTGATGACCGACGACACCTACAAGGAGATGACGCGGCTCACGACGCGGCTCGCCGACGGGATGCGCGAGGTGTTCAAGGACAAGGGTGTCACCGCGCACGTCACGCAAGTGAACACGCTTGGTGGGTTGTTCTTCGGACTCGACGAGCAGCCGAACACCTTCCGCGAGGCGTGCAAGAACGACACGGCGCGCTGGGACGACTACTGGTTCGGCATGCTGAACCGCGGCGTGATCCCGATGGGCTCGGCCTGGTTCGAGGAGTTCTCGATGTCCGCGCAACACACCGACGAGGACGTCGACCGCACGCTGGAGGCTTTCGAGGACTGCATCGGCGCGATCGCGGACTAGGACTCGTTGCTCGGATCTGCGGCTGCGCGGTGGCGACTGAGGCGCTGGATGAACGGCAGTCGCGCCGACTCCTGAACCACGATCGCGAGCGCAGTGACCAGGATCGGCGTCATCTGACGCCCCGATCCCGCCCCGCGTCGAGGCAGGTATCGTCGAGGCTCCGGGATCGAGGGGGCACGATGAACACCGAGGAACTGTTGCAGCGAGAGGATCAGGCGTGGCTGGCGTTCGTGGATGCGTTCGCGGCGGTGCCCGACGATCAGCGTGACCGGGAAGGGGTCGTCCCCGGTTGGTCGACGCAGGATCTCGTCTGGCACTGCGGCTACTGGGCGGGCTACGTGGGCGACGCCCTCGAGCGGATCGCACGCGGTGAGACGCTCGAAGACCAGGACTGGGACGACGTCAACGACAAGGTGATCGAAGATGGCCGCGGCATGAGTTGGGACGAGATCATCGTGCGGTCCGAGCACAACCGGGAGCGCGCGCGTACCGGGCTTCGAGCCTTGCCGACGCTCACCGATGCGGCGGTCGAGGAGTTCACCGGCGAGACCTTCGAACACTACGAGGAGCACGCCGCCGAGCTCCGCGCGTTCACGACCGGCTAGGCAAGCACCGCCACCGGGTCGCCACGCCGGATCAGGCCGGGCCGCTCGACCTCCGCGTACATGCCGAGGTACAGCTTCTCGCCCGTCTTTCGGTGCTGCGCGAGCGCGTCCAAGACCCTCGCGTTCTGCACCCCGGTGTCGGGGTCCAGGGTGGTCATGACGCAGCGGGGCATCCGGTCGCCGATCCGCAGGACGGCATCGCCGAAGCGCACACGCTTGCCCTCCCACGTGTCCTCCTCAAACGGGTGGCATCCCTCCACCTCGATCAGCATCCGGAACCGCCGTGGATCGAGGGCCTCGTCGCCGGTGCGTCGTCCAACGTCCCGGATCGATGCGCGCGACAGGATCGAGGCGCGATGGATGCCCCCCGCGGAATCCGGCTCGTCGGCGCGAGCCAGCGTGACGGTGTCGTCTCCGATCTGCGCGCGGACCGCTCGCGTCAGCCCCTCGTCGACCGCATGCACCGAGATCGTCCGGTCATAGAGCGCGACGGTCTTGGCCGGACCGGTCGGCCGCGCATCGCCTTGCGCCCTCCCGCCGTCGGCGAAGCTCAGCGTCAGGCGTTCCCCCACCGCGTCGTAGGTCGCCTGGATCGGCATCAAGGATGCTTTGGAGATGCCGGACAGGCGTGAACCATCGTCTCGCATGAACAGGAACCGCCGGTCACCCACGGCTCCTTCCCGACGGAGGTCCAGCACATCGGGCCGCTGCAACGCCGTGGACTTCACCGGCGTGATGTTGAATCCGGCGACCTCGAGCATGCGGGATATCGTATCGGCCGTCTACCGGAGGTGGCGATCGACCGCTTATCCTGGGCTGAGACCGACGAGGAGCCGACGATGCAGACCCAACCCATCCGCTACGACGAAACCGAGTGGAAGCCCCGCCCGACCCTGACGGGCGCCGACTACACCGAGCCGTCGATCTACGACGAGGAGCGCGAGAAAGTCTGGTGGGGCGACTGGGTCTGCCTCGGGCGCACCGAGGAGTTGCCCAACCCCGGCGACTACATCGTGCGGGACCTTGCCGGGGAGTCGGTCTTCCTCGTGCGCAACGACCACGGAGAGCTGCACGGCTTCTACAACGTGTGCAGGCATCGCGGCACGAAGTTCCTCGATGACGAGCCGGCCGCGGGCAACGTGCGGAAGGCGTTCGTGTGCCCCTATCACGCGTGGGCCTACGACCTCAACGGCCGGCTGATCGGTTCGCCGAACGTGAAGGAAGGCGAGCTGTTCGACCGGGGCGATTACCCGCTGCACGGGTTCGCGGTCGAGACCTACGGCGGCTTCATCTTTGCGAGCCTGGCGAGCGAGCCGAGCTCGTTCATGGAGTTCCTCAACGGGGGCGCGGAGAGCGTGACGATGTTCGACCGGTTCAAGCTCGACGAGCTCCGCGTCGGCGTGCGGATCGTCTATGAGGTCGCCGCGAACTGGAAGATCGTTGTGGAGAACTACAACGAGTGTCTGCACTGTCCGCAGGTGCACCCCGAACTGGTGCAGGTGGTGCCGCTCTTTCGCTTCGGCGAGGTCTGGGACGAGGAAACGCGCGACGACGGCAACTGGATGAAGGACGGCGCCACCAGCTTCACGATCAGCGGCGAGTCCGAGCTGCCGAAGTTCCCCGACCTCCAGCCCGAGGACTACTCGATGTATTTCGGGGCCTACCAGTTCCCGAACCTACTGTTGAATCTCCACCCGGACTGCGTCATGTACTACATCGGTTACCCGAACGGGCCGGGGCACACGACCGTCGTGTCCGAGTACCTGTTCCGACCCGAGACGATCTCAGACCCGGCGCTGTTCAAGCCGGAACCGGTCGTGGAGCTGTGGGACATGATCTCCAAGCAGGATTGGGAGATCTGTCAGCGCGCGCAGACGGGCGTCGGGTCGCGCGCGTTCACCACCGGTGTCTATCCGCGCCAGGACCGGTTCCTGTACGACTTCAACGAGCGGTACCGCAAGCAGATGGGCCGCGCGCTCCTCGGGTAGTCGCGCGGGCTGATGCCCTATCCTTGCGCGCCATGACGACGTTCACGCTGCTCGGCGTCCCGATCGATTCGGTCGGGCGCTCGGGTGGCACGGAGCACGCGCCCCAGGCATTCCGCGCCTTCACGCGTGCGGACGATCCCTGGCGAACCGACGGCGGTGACATCGACGCGCGGATCCGCGGAGACGTCCGTGATCCGGCATCGGGGGTGATCGCCATCGACGATGTGCTGGATACGACCCGGCGGGTGGCCGACGTCGTTGCCGACCTCACCTCCCAAGGCGCTGTGGTGTTCGTCGTGGGTGGCTGCTGCGCCTTGTTACCCGGCGCACTCGCCGGGGCCCAGCGCACCTTCGGCCGGGTCGGGTTGGCGTACCTCGACGGACATCTCGACCTGTACGACGGTGAGACGTCACCGACGGGCGAGGCGGCCGACATGCCGATCTCGGTGATCCTGGGGAGGGGTCCCGCGACGTGGGTCGATGCTGCCGGCGAAGTGTCGCGGCCCGAAGACGTGACGCTGCTCGGGCCCCGCGACCTCGACGAGGCGCTCACGCACGGACACCCGCATCCCGACGAGATCCCCGGACTCACGTTCGTCGATGCGGACCAGGTTCGTCGCGACGGCGCCGCCGTGATCGGTCAACAGGTTGCCGACCGTGTCGGCCAGGATCCCGACCGACTCTGGGTGCATCTCGACGTCGACGTTCTCGACGAGCTGGTGTTTCCGGCCACCGACTACCTCGATCCCAACGGGCTCGATCTGACCCAGTTGACCGATCTGCTCACGCCCCTGCTTCGAGCGCCGGCGCTCGTCGGCTTCTCCGTCGGCTGCTACAACCCGGACAAGGACCCGGACGGCGCATGCGGCCGGGCGCTCGCCGATGTGCTCCGGACCGCGATCGGCGACGCGGGAGCGCTGCCGTGACGATCCCGGAGCGACTGGCCAATCGCGACCTCGACTCCTCGATCCTGGAGCCGATCTCGGAGCCACCCGCGCGCGCCCACGTCGTGGTCGTCGGCGGTGGGATCATCGGGTCCTCGATCGCGTATCACCTCACGAAGCTCGGCGTCACCGACGTGCTCGTGGTGGAACGCACGCGCCTGACCGGCGGCACGACGTGGCACGCGGCCGGGCTCGTCTCGCAAGTCCGCGGGACGCATGCACTGACCGAGCTCTCGCGCATCAATGCCTCCCTCTATGCGTCGCTGCCGGCCGAGACCGGCGTCGAGACCGGGTTCCGTCGCGTGGGGTCGCTGACTGTCGCGCGCACGCCGGGGCGCATGCAGGAGTTGCTCGCCAGCGCCGACATGCATCGCGAATTCGGCGTGGAGGCCCGCGTCCTGGAGCCGGCGCAGGTCACGGACTGGTGGCCGATCGCGACGGTGGACGATCTCGTGGGGGCGGTCGTCGTGCCGACCGACGCGACCGTCAACCCCGGTGACGCGACGCTGGCGCTGGCCAAAGGAGCGCACGACCGGGGCGCCGTGTTCGCGTTCGGTGTGACGGTGACGGGGTTCCGGAAAGACGCGGGCGGCACGGTGACCGGCGTCGAGACCGACAAGGGCACGATCGAGGCGGACACCGTCGTCCTGGCCGCGGGGCTGTGGACCTCCGAACTGGCCAGGCTCGCCGGCACCTCGGTCGCGCTCTACCCGGCCGAGCATGTGTGGGTCATGACGGAGCCGGCCGCGGGGGCCCAGGAGCGGTTCCCGATCCTGCGTGACCTCGACGGCTCCTTCTATGTGCGGCACCATGGCGGGTCGCTGGTGCTCGGCGCGTTCGAGCCGAAGGGCAAGCCGAAACCTCCGGCCGACGTTCCCATCGACGGATTCGCGGAGTTCGGTGAGGACTGGGACCACTTCGCGCCCGTGCTGTCGGCCGCGCGCGAGCGCCTGCCCGTGCTGCGCGACATCGGGTTCCGTCACTACCTGCGCGCGCCCGAGAGCTTCACGCCCGACGCGAACTTCCACATCGGCGAGTTCCCAGAGGTGAAGAACCTGTTCGTGGCGGCCGGGCTGAACTCTCAGGGCATCATCTACGGCCCCGGTGTGGGCAAGGCCCTGGCGGAATGGATCGTTGAGGGCCACCCGACGATGGACCTGACCGAGGTCGACATCGCCCGGATGGGCGGTTGGGCGAACAACCGCGCCTGGCTGCACGACAAGACCCGGGAAACGCTCGGGCGACTCTACGCGATGCACTGGCCGGCGCTCCAGCCCGACGAGGGGCGGGGGGTGCGCCGCTCGCCGCTGCTGCCGCAGCTTCGGGCGGCCGGAGCAGCCGTCGGTGAAGCCGCCGGCTGGGATCGCGCCGCGTGGTTCGAGCCCGGCACCCGTAGCGAGCCGCCGTGGGTCTACGACTTCGATCGCCCGTCGTGGTTCGCGCCGGTCGGCGAGGAGATGCGGGCCACGCGTGCAGGCGTCGCGCTGTATGACCTCTCCTCCTACGCGAAGTTCATCGTGCAGGGGCCCGAAGCGCTCGCCGGGCTCCAGCGCATGTGCACGTCCAACATCGACGTCGCGATCGGGCGCGTGGTCTACACGTTGGTGTGCAACGATCGGGGCGGCATCGAGATGGATCCCACGGTGACGCGTCTCGGCGAGGATCGGTTCCTCGTGCTCGCCCCAACGCTGTACCAACGGCGGACCCAGATGCTGCTGCGCAACGGACTGCCGCCCGGTGCCACCGTCACGGACGTGACCGGCGGCTACGCGACGCTGCATCTAGCCGGGCCGAGCAGCCGCGCGCTGCTCGCAGAGCTGACCGACCAGGATCTATCGAACGAGGCGTTTCCCTTCCTGTCCTGCCGCGAGATCGACCTCGGCTGGGCGAAGGCGATCGCCATGCGTGTCTCGTTCACCGGCGAGCTCGGGTGGGAACTCCTCGTGGCGACCGAGTTCGCCGCCGACGTGTATGACAAGGTCGTTGCGGCCGGCTTGGGGCACGGCCTGCGACATGCCGGCGCGTTCGCGTTCGACGGCTTGCGTTTGGAGCGAGGCTTCCGTTCGTGGGGACACGACATCGGCGTACTCGACGATCCCTATGCGGTCGGACTCGGGTTCGCGGTTCGCCTCGGCAAGGAGGACTTCGTCGGCAAGGCGGCACTGGTCGAGCTGCAGGGCGCGATGAGGGAGCGCGAGCTCGTCAGCGTGAAGCTCGATGACCCGGCGGCAATGCTGTGGGACGGCGAGCCTGTCGTGATCGGCAAGGAACGGATCGGTTACGTCACGAGCGGTGGCTACGGCCACCATCTCGGCGCGGCGGTCGGGCTCGCGTGGGTGCACGGCGACTTGGCCTCCGATCTGCCCGTGTCGGTCGAGGTCCGCGGCACGAAGGTGCGCGCAAAGCTCAGTCGCGAGCCCTTCTACGACCCGACCGGCTCCCGGCTCCGCGACGAGCCTCGCACGTGGCGCGTGTGACCCCGACCTGGGAACATGGTCATGTGCGAAAACGACCGGACTATGACGATGTCGAGCCGGGCTTGGCCGCGGGATGAGCGACGTGGTCGAGTCCGTGATCCAGATGCACGGCCGCACCGACATCGACACCTTGTTGCGCCGCTACTGGACGGCGAGCGAGGTCCCCGGCCTCGCCGGCGCTCCGGCCACCGGCTCGGTCAACGTGAAGCGACTGTACGGGCACCCGGCGGACTTCCGCGTCGTGATCAGGGCGATGGCCGGGACCGTGCCGTCGATCACGGAGGCGATCGGTTCCGCGGACGTCGGCTCGATGCCGCTGGCGACCGCGCTCGCGTGGACCCTCGGGTTGCCCGCGGTGTATGTGCGCGATGAGCCCAAGGGGCATCTCGTCAGCTACGGCGACAACGCGACGCCCGACGGCGAGGCGTTGATAGGCGAACGGCTCGAACCAGGCAGCGTGGTGCACGTCGTCGACGACATGATCACCAGTGGGGAGACGGCCGCGCGCGCACTCACGCAATACCGCAACGCCGGTCTCGTCGTCGACGAGATGACATCGGTGCTCGGCGGCGTTGCCGATGAGCGGCTCGTGGAGCTGGCGACGAGCCTGTCGCTCACGATCCTGCACGTTCTCGTGCGCCGGTAGCCGGCCGCCCTCACCCGATCAGTCGAGTGGCCACGTCGGTACAGATGTCGAACATCCGCTTGGGGGTCATGACGGTATCGTTCAGCATGACCTGGATCGCGAGCCCGTCCATCATCGCGCCGAATTGCATCGCTAGATCGTCGGCGTCGGTGCCATCGGCCGGGAACTCGCTCGTCTGGCGCCCGTAACGGATCACCTCGGCGATCGATTGCACCCAGCGACGGTCGAGCATCTCGCGCTCCTTAGCCATGTCCGGGTCGCGCAATGCGCGCACCCAGATCTCGAGCCACAGCGCCCACTCGTCGAGTAGGTCGTACTCGGGCAGCAGCCCGGGCACCGAGAGCTCGATCACGCGTGCCAGGCGATCCTTCGCCGACGGCATCTTCCGCAGCTCGCGCGCCGTCCGCAGGTAGAACTGGTCGTTCGCGTAGGTCAAGGCCTCGGCGAGCAGCCGGTCCTTGGACTCGAAGTAGTAGAGGATCAGACCCGGCGACACGCCGCACACTTCCGCGATGTCCTGGATCCGCGTTTCGGCCAGGCCGCGGTCGGTGATCACTCGCGATGCCGCCTCCAAGATCTCCTGGTGGCGGTCGCGCTGGGGCTTCTGACGGGTCTTCGTGCTCATCCGCACTCCTGAATAGGGGGCAAACCGGACGATGCTCCCACGGCAGGATTGACCCACCGTTCAACGCACTGTACCCGTTTGACCTGCGGCGTCAACCCCTGAGTAGGCACCGAGGGTGAGTTGACTGGTCGTTCAGTCAGGGTCCATGATACGGGCCTCAACTCAGGGGAAGGATCCAGCGCCATGGCTTCGAACGTCTACGACGCGATCATCATCGGCGGCGGCCACAACGGCCTCACCAGTGGCGCCTACTTCGCCCGCGAGGGGGCGCGCACCGTCGTGCTGGAGGGCCGCCACAAGACCGGCGGCGCGGCCGACACGAGCGCCCCGTTCGCCGACCACCCCGACATCAACGTCACGACCTATTCCTACGTGATGTCGTTGATGCCGCCGACGATCATCAAGGACCTCAAGCTCAAGCAGTTCGGCTACGACGTCACGCCGTTCGGCCCGTACTTCCAGGCCTTCCCCGACGGGCGCGCGATCACGGTGTACGCCGACGATCACCAGAAGTCCTACGACTCGATCGCCCAGTTCTCGAAGAGGGACGCCGACACCCTGCCGAAATGGGAGGAGTGGCTCAAGGGCGTCTCCGACGTGCTCGGTCCGCTGCTGCTGCAGGTCCCGCCTCGTGTCGGCTCGATGAAGCCGGGCGATCTATTGGCGACGCTGCAGTCCGCATGGAAGATGCGCAAGCTGGGCGAGCGCGGTGTGGGCGACGTGACGCGACTGTTCACGATGTCGGTGAGCGACCTGCTGAACGACTGGTTCGAGTCCGACGCGATCAAGGCGATGCTCACGGTCAACGGTGTGATCGGCACCTGGGCAGGTCCGGACGAACCCGGCACGGCCTACGTGATGCTGCACCACTCGATCGGCGACGTCGGCGACGGGCACCTCGGCTCCTGGGGCTTCCAGCAGGGCGGGATGGGCGCGGTGTCGGACTCGATCCGCAAGGCCGCGGAGGCCTTCGGCTGCGAGGTCCGGACCAACGCCCGCGTGCAGAAGATCCTGGTGCGCGGCGGCCGCGCGGTCGGGGTCGTGCTCGAAGACGGGAGCGAACTCCGCGCGCCGGTCGTCGTCACGACGATCCATCCGAAAATCGCGTTTCTCGATCTGATCGATCGGTACGAGCTGCCCGCCGACTTCGTGTGGGATATCGAACGGTGGAAGACCCGCAGCGGCGTCGTCAAGGTAAACGTCGCGATCAGCGAGCTGCCGAACTTCACATCGATGCCGGGATCCGACCAGCAGCCCCACCACACCGGGTCGGTCGAGCTGTGTCTCAGCCCGGAGTACGCGGAACGTGCCTTCCAGGACGCCCACATGGAGCGCAGGGCCGCGACCGCCCCGTTCGTCGACGGCACGATCCCGACGACGTTGGACAAGAAGCTCGCGCCCGAGGGCACGCACGTGTTCTCGATGTTCACGCAGTGGGTGCCCGACGACTGGAACACCGAGCCGCACCGCGACGAGCTCGACGCCTACGCACAGCGGATCTTCGACGGCTACAACGAGCTCGCGCCGAACTTCCGCGACTCGATCATCGACTATCAGGTGATCGGGCCCTACGACATGGAACAGGACCTCGGCCTGATCGGCGGGAACATCTTTCACGGGGAGCTGTCGGTCGATCAGCTCTTTCACATGCGCCCGGCGCCGGGCTACGCGGATTACCGAACGCCGTTGCGCGGCCTGTACCACGGGTCGTGCGCGACGCATGCCGGCGGCGGCGTGAACGGCATCCCCGGCTGGCAGGCCTTCCGCATGGCCAAGAAGGACAAGGCGCTGGGGAAGAAGTAGCGCGTGGCACAGGAGCCCTCGCACACCGGCGACCGCCGTACGCCGATCCAGCGCATGTTGGAGGCGCGTTCGATCGCCGTCGTCGGCGCCTCGATCAAGCCGGGGTCGCTCGGCGAGTCCATGTTGGCCGAGCTCCGACGTGGGGGGTTCGACGGCACGATCTACCCAGTGAACCCGGGCTACGATCAGGTCGCCGGTCTTCGCTGTTACCCCTCGATCCTCGATGTCCCCGAGCCCGTCGACCTCGCGATCCTCGGCGTGGCCAACGCGCGGGTCGAGCAGGCGCTGACCGATGCGGCTGCGGCCGGCGCCGGTAGCGCGGTCACGTTCTCGTCGTTGTATGAGGAGCCGGCCGACGGACCGAGTCTGCGTGAACGGCTGTGCGCGATCGCCGTGGCGAACGACATGGCGCTGTGCGGCGGAAACGGCATGGGTTTCATGAACCAGGAATCCCGTGTTCGGGCGACGGGCTTCCTCACGCCGGAGCACCTGCGCCACGGTCCGGTGACGTTCCTGTCGCACAGCGGGTCGGCGTTCTCGGCGATCGCCTTTTCCGACCGGGGGATCGGTTTCAACCTGCTGGTCTCCAGCGGCCAGGAGGTCGTGACCACGCATGCCGATTACCTGGAATACGCGCTGGGACTCGAGAGCACCCGGGTGGTGGCGCTGCTCCTCGAGACCGTGCGCGACCCGGAGCGGTTCCGGGCGCAGCTCGCGCGCGCGACCGAGCGCGGGGTGGCCGTCTTGGCGATGAAGGTCGGGCGTACCGAGGGCTCGCGTGCGATGGTCACCGCGCACTCGGGCGCGCTCGCGGGGGAGCACGGGGCGTACGAGGCGCTGTTCGACGCCTACGGCGTGCACGAGGTGCGCACGCTCGATGAGATGGCCGACACGATGGAGCTGTTCTCCTCGCCACGCCGTGCCCGCGGCGGAAGCGGGATCGCGAGCGTCCACGACAGCGGTGGCGAACGCGCGATGGTGGTCGACCTGGCTGCCGATCTCGACGTGCCGTTCGCGAAGATCGGCCATGCCACGATCGCGCGGATCCAAGGCGTGCTCGACCCCGGCATGGATGCCGAAAACCCCCTCGACGCGTGGGGCACGGGGATCGACGGGGACGCGATCTTCCTCGAGGCATTCGCGGCATTCGCGGACGACGCCGAGGTCAGCGCCAGCGTCTTCTGCATCGACATGACCCACCAGGGCGAGCCGTACAACGAGGGATACCTCCAGATCGCGATCGACAGCTTCGAGGGCACCGACAAGCCGTTCTGCGTGTTGTCGAACCTGGCGAGCGCCGTGTCACAGGATGAGGCGCGCATGCTGCGTGACCGGGGTATCCCCGTGCTCGAGGGGACGGACACCGGGCTTCGCGCCCTGGCGCATCTGTTGGCGGACGCCACATGGCGCACCCGTCCCAATGCCCCGTCCCTCGCGCGGGTGGACGAAGCGGTTCGTGCGCGATGGCGGGAGCGTCTCGCGACCGGTGAGGTCTTGTCCGAGCTGGACGGGCTTGCGCTCCTTGCCGATTACGGCGTGCCCGTCGTGGCGGCTCGATCGGCCACGACGATCGAGGCGGTGTTCGCGGCCGCAGAGGCGGTCGGGTACCCGGTGGTGCTCAAGACGGCCACGCCCGGCATCACCCACAAGTCCGACGTCGGCGGCGTGCGCGTCAGGTTGTCGAACGGCGCCGCGGTCCGGGACGCCTACGCCGACGTGGCCGGTCGTCTCGGCCCCGAGGTTTCCGTCGCGGCGATGGTGCCGGAAGGAGTCGAGATCGCGCTTGGCGTGATCGTCGATCCGACGTTCGGCCCCCTGGTGCTGGTTGCCGCGGGCGGCGTGCTCGTCGAGGTCCTGCGCGATCGTCGCCTGGCGCTGGCACCGATCGGCGAGGATGCGGCCCGTCGGCTGATCGACGGCCTTGCGATGAGCTCGATCCTCGCCGGCGTGCGCGGTGCGCCTCCCGCCGACGTGGGCGGTCTCGCGCGAGCGGTCTCGCGCCTGTCTGTGCTGGCGGACGACCTCGGCGATCTTCTTGTGGCCCTCGACGTGAACCCGGTGATCGTCACGCCCCTCGAGTGCGTTGCGGTCGACGCCCTCGTCGAACCTCGCGGTTGACTTCGGAAGCAGCCAGGGCATAGCCTTCGCGAGCAACGACGTCTGGAGGTCTGGGCGAAGGGGCCTCTCTGAGACGAACCATCCTGTGTATCGCTGCGGGGGCGATGCTGCTGATCGCGGCGCCGGCCGCGCATGCTGGGACGCCGATGCCGGCGCGTTCGCGCGCCTTCGAGCAATCGCACGTCGACTGGGCGAAGGCGTGGTCCCAATGGGCGTTCGGCGGCGGATCGAACCCGCTGATCGCCTCGCTTACCGACGGCGACTGCGGCGACGTGGTTGGGGGCGTCTTCTTCATCGCGGCGCCGATCGACGTCGGCCTCGAGTTCGATTGCGCCGTGCCGGTCGGCACGCGTGCTCACGCACGCCGGCTTCTTTACAACGATCGGGATCGACGGGCCGACTGACGCGGAGCTCGAAGCGGCGGCGATCGCCGCGTTCGCCCCCGACCCGGGGTCCGACATCTTGACGTTCGACGGACGCCCGCTCGGACGAACCATGACCGTCACGGGTGCGTTTGACGTCAACGCCGAGGACGGCAGCTTCTTCAACGCGATCATCGGGTATCCGGTGGGGTCGGTCCGTACCGCGATCGTCGGTGAGTTCACGATCCTGCACCCGCTGCGGCCCGGCGATCACGAGCTGTACGCCGCGGTCTCGTTCGCCGGCGGTGCCAACGGCGCGTTCGACGCGACATATCACCTGCACGTCGGCTGATCCACAAGGCCCGGGTACGCTGCCAGCGTGATCGATGATCCGTTCGCCGCGTACCCGGGCTCCGTCGTCCTGGACGGCGGGCTCGCGACGGAACTCGAGCGCCGTGGTGCCGACCTGCGGGACGCGCTGTGGTCCGCGCGCGTACTCCTGGACGATCCGGCGCTGATCGTCGAGGTACACCGCGCCTATATCGAGGCGGGCGCTGATGTGGTGATCGGCGCCTCCTACCAGGCCAGTTTCGAGGGCCTCGCCGCGCGCGGGCTCGACAGACCCGCGGCCACTTCGTTGCTTCGACGCAGCGTCGAGCTCGCCCGTGAGGCGACCGGCGACCGCGACGTCCGTGTCGCGGCGTCGGTCGGACCGTACGGCGCGATCCTCGCGAACGGCGCCGAGTACACGGGCGACTACGGCCTCGGCCCGCCGTCGAGTGCAGGCGATGCGCTGCGGACGTTTCACCTGCCACGGGTAGAGGCGCTGGCGTCGGCCGGTCCCGACCTGCTCGCGATCGAGACGATCCCCTCGATCGTGGAGACCGAGGCGCTCGTCGAGGTGCTCGCCACGATCGGCGATATGCCGGCGTGGGTGAGCTTCTCGTGTCGGGACGAGGGGCATCTGCACGACGGCACGTCGATCGAGGAAGCGGTCGACGTGGTGTCGGGCAGCCCGCAGGTCGTCGCGATCGGTGTCAACTGCACCCCGCCGGCGGCCGTGGTCGGGCTGCTTAGGCGCGCGGCCGCAGTCACGGCAAAGCCACTCGTTGCCTACCCGAATCGGGGCGCGACGTGGGACCCCGTGGCCAGGGCATGGACGGGCGACGTGGTGCCCGAGGGCTTCGGGCCCCTCGCCCGAACCCTTCGTTCCGGGGGCGCTCGGTTGATCGGGGGATGCTGTGGCACCGCCCCGGCCGATATCGCCGCCGTGGCATACGCGCTTCGGGCATAGGCTTTCGCCTGCTTGCCGTCCGCCGCACGGGTCGTCATCATCAGGGCCTATGGCAGGTTTGTTCGGCAGCAGCGGCAAGACGAGCAACCCGATGGGCACCGTCGGCACGCTGGTCGGTGCGATCGGCGCGGCGTTCTCGGTGATCCTGTGGATCTACCAGTTCAACCCGGACGCCTCGATCCTCGGCTCGTACTCGGTGCAGATCGCCAACGGTGGCCCGATGGCCGATCAACTCAGCACGCTTGCGGTCGTCTTCGGCGCGATCGCGCTCGTGATGGGTATCGCCGGCGGCCTCGGTGGCCGGGGCAGCGGCTCGACGGTCGCGTCGATCCTGCTCGGCATCGTCGCCCTGTCCTACCCCATCTTGAATGCGCTGCATCTGGTGGAGCGCTACGTGCCGAACCCGGTGCGCTAGCTCAGGCGGTCGGCCAGCCCGCGTAGGCGCCGGGACCACGCTTGCGTAGCTCGTTGCCGATCACGAGGCGCTGGATCTCCGAGGTGCCCTCCCAGAGACGATCGACGCGCACTTCGCGCCACATGCGCTCGACCGCGAACTCCCGCATGTAACCGCGGCCGCCAAAGATCTGCACCGCACGATCGGCGACGCGCCCGGCGGTCTCGCTGCAGAACAGCTTCACGGCGCCGGCCTCCGCGTGCACCTGCTTGCGGTCGATCCCGCCGCGGGCGGCTTCCCAGCAGACGCGGTACAGCATCGATTTGGCCGCCATGATCTCGACCGCCATGTCGGCCAGCATGAACTCGATCGCCTGGAACTCGACGATCGGATGGCCGAACTGGCGCCGCTGTGTCGCGAACGCGAGGGCCTCGTCCAGACACCGCTGCGACGCGCCAACCGTGCGGGCACCGATCATCAGCCGCTCCTCGACGAACCAATCCTTCGTGAGATCGAAACCCTGACCGACCTCGCCGAGCAGTCGATCGTCGCCGACCCGCACGTCGTCGAAGGCGAAGATCGGGTGCTCGAACACGAACGTGTGGGTGTACGCCGGGGTGCGCACGAGGCGCACGCCCAGCGTGTCCTTGTCGACGAGGAAGATCGACGCCTTGTTCGGATCACCATCCACATGCGCGTGCAGGAGGAAGAAGTCGGCCACGTCGCCGCTGGTCACGTGCCATTTCTCTCCGCGCAGGACCCAGTCGGCCCCGTCGCGTCTCGCGGTTGTCGCGACCATCGTGACGTCCGAGCCGGCGCCTGCCTCGGTGATCGCGTAGGCGTCGCGCCGCTCGCCGGCGCACGCGGGTCGCAGGAATCGGTCCTTCTGCGCCTCGGTGCCGGCGGCCAGCGAGATCGCCGGACGCCACGGGACGTCCCAGAGCGCGCCGGTCACGCGACCCCATTGCTCCTCGACCAGCATCACCTGGAACGTGTCCAGCCCCCGACCGCCGTCGGCCTCGGCGTGGTTGATCGCGTGGAACTCCCATTCCAAAACGGCCTGCTTCGCAGCGGCGGCGCTGGCCGGTGTCAGACCGTCGTGTTCTTCGCACTCGAGTTCGAGGGGTTGCAGCACCTCGTCGGCGAAACGGCGTGCCTTCACCTGTAACCCGGCGTCTTCGGGCGTCAGTCGCAGGTCCACGTCCGGCTCCTCTCCGGGGTAGGGTCGTGGCGGAGTCTAGACACCAACGCGACGCGTCCGTGAGCGCACCAGGAGGAGTATGGCGACATTCGCTTGATCTCGGGTGCGTGTCACGGTCCTTGGTGTTGGGACCTGCTCGCCCCGATCCATCGGCGAACTTCGCGCGCCGAGGTTGGGTGGGCCGCCCTGGGGTCGGCCGGCGACGATCTTGTGGTTCGTCGCTCACTCGCTGGGCGCCCACACCGCGGTGCGGATGGCGGCGGAACGGCCGGTTGCGGGCCTGATCTTCGTCTGCGGCGTCATCCCGCCGCGGAAAGGCGAACGCGACGACGACGGGCCCCCGATGGAGGCGCCCGGCGCGTTCGACCGGCTCGCCATCGAGGAGCGGGATCGGATCTGGCTCCCGGATCCCGACGACGCGATCGCGGCCTTCTATCACGACTGCGATCGGGAGACGGCGACATGGGCGGCGCGGGAACGCCTGCTCGGTGCGCCGGTCTTCGAACTTCCCGGGTCGCATTCGCCGTTCCTGTCCCGCCCCGACGTGTTCGCAGACGTGCTGGTGGACGCGCTCGGGCGGCTGTAGGGTTCGCGCCCAGCGGATCAACGAGGGAGGCAGCGTGGGTCGTACGGTGTTCCATGGCGGCAAGGTCTTCGACGGCACGATGGCACCACTGGCCGACGCCGATGTGGCCATCGAGGACGGAAAGATCGTCGAGGTTGCGCCCGGGCTCGACGGCGACGAGGGAATCGACTGCGCCGGCAAGGCGCTGCTCCCCGGATTGTTCGACACACACGTGCATCTGACCGGCACCTACGAAGACGACGAGCTCACGATCCAGCATCGCCCGTTCTCCTACGGCTTCTATCAGACGCCCACCAACTTGCTGACGACGATCAAGCTCGGCATCACATCGGTGCGTGACGCGGGCGGCGCCGACGCCGGGTTGCGCCAGGCGGTCCGCGACGGGCTCCTGGTCGGGCCGCGGATGCAGGTGGCCGTCACGATGCTCAGCCAGACCGCGGGCCACAACGACGAGGTGTTGCCCAGCGGTGGGATCTCCGCCGGCTGGCTGCCGTATCCCGGCTTCCCCGAGGGTGTCTGCGATGGCATCGACGGTGTGCGGCGCAAGGTGCGCGAGGTGATCCGTGCCGGCGCCGACGTGATCAAGATCGCGTCTTCCGGCGGGTTCTTCTCGCCGGCCGATGACCCGATGCATCCGCATTTCGCCCAGGACGAGCTCGACATGATCGTCCGCACGGCCGCGGACCTCGATCGCTGGGTGATGTCCCACGCACACGGGCCTGAAGGCATTAAGCGCGCGGTGCGCGCGGGCGTCCGCTCGATCGAGCACGGCACATACCTGGACCAGGAATGTGCCGAGTTGATGGTGGAGCGCGGCACCTGGCTGGTGCCCACCCTGACCGCCGGCGACACGACGGAGGAGCTCGCCAACGACGAAAAGCTCGCGCCGGAGATCCGCGAGAAGTTCAAGGGCCTTGGGCGACCCGAGTTCGACGCGATGCTGCTGGCGGCCGAGGCCGGCGTGAAGGTCGCGATGGGGACCGACGCCGCGGTGATGCCGCACGGCTGGAACCTCAACGAGCTCGCCCATATGGCCAACAACGGGTTCACGCCCCAGCAGGCTTTGCATGCGTCCACGCGCTCCGCCGCCGAGCTGATGGGCTGGGAGGATCGGCTCGGAACGCTCGAGCCGGGCAAGATCGCCGATGTCGTCGTGGTCGATGGCGATCCGTTCGCCTTCGACACGATCAAGGAGCGGATCGCGCAGGTCTGGAAGGACGGCGTGCGCGTCGTCTGAGACATGGGTGCCCTCGCGCTCGCCCTGTTCTCCGGTCTGAGCTGGGGAACGGGGGACTTCCTCGGCGGGCTGCTCACCAGGCGCCTCGGCGTCGCGCTCGTGATGGCGATCGCGCAAGGAGCGGGTCTCGTCGTGACGGGAGCGCTGATCCTGGCGCTCGGCCAGCCCGCGCCTGAGATGCGGTACCTCGTCTTGGGCGCGCTCGGCGGCCTGTCCGGGACGATCGGCCTCGCGGCGCTCTACCAGGGACTGGCGATCGGCCCGATGAGCATCGTGGCGCCGACGGTGTCCTTGTCCGTCATGGTTCCGGTCCTCGTCGGGTTCGCGCAAGGCGACCGCCCCACGCCCTGGCAGTTCGTCGGCATGGCCTGCGCGATCGGCGGCATCGTGCTGGCCGCCCGCGAGTCGGACCCGACCGACATCGAGGGGCATCCCGAACCGCCGTCGCGGCGGCGCATCGGGCCCGGGCTCGCTTACGCACTCGTTGCCGTGGTGTTCGTCGGCTTGCTGGTGACGTTCCTTGGTGCCGCCGGGCAGGGGAGCGCACCGTGGGCGGCGTTCATGATCCGTGTCGTGTCGGTGCCGTTGTTCGTGATCGTCGCGATCGCGCGGCGCGCCCACGAGCGCGCGCCGACGGGGAAGGAGACGGCGACCCTGCTCGTGGTCGGGGGATTCGACAACCTCGCCAACATCACGTTCGCGCTGGCGGCTCAGACCGGCATGCTCGCGCTCGTGTCGGTCGTCGGATCGCTCTACCCGGTCTCGACCGTGCTGCTGGCCCGCGGGTTCCTGCACGAGCGGATGTCACGGCCGCAGGTGGCCGGTGTGATGACCGCGTTCGCGGGCGTCGTCCTGATCGCGCTCGGCTAGGGTCTCGGGGTGGAGTGGTGGCGGGAGATGTTCGAAACGCCGGCGTGGCAGTCGATCCAGCTCGCCTGGGAAGAGGCCGACGATGGGGAAGCCGTCGCGGCGAACGTCGAACGAGCGCTCGCGCTCTCCGACGGGATCCGCGTGCTCGACGTGCCGTGTGGCACGGGACGGATCGCCGCGCGCCTGGCCGATCGGGGGTTCGAGGTCGTCGGTATCGACGCGACGACCGCCTTCCTGGACGTCGCGCGCGGGGCAGGGTTGCCCGTGATCGGTGCCGACATGCGAACGGGTGTCGTTCGCGCCGGCTCGTTCGATGCGGCGATCTGTCTCTGGGGCTCGTTCGGGTACTTCGACGACGAGGGGAACGCTGCGCAGGCGCGTTCGGTCGCCGAGGCGCTCGCTCCCGGCGGGCGATACCTCCTCGATACGATCGTCGCCGACAGCGTGCTTGCCGGATTCGAGTCCACCGCTGAGTGGGAGGTCGGCGGGGTCGGGGCTCACGAGTCGCGCGTCTACGATGCCGACAGCCGGCGGATCGAGACCACCTGGACGTTCACCCGCGGGGAGGAGCGTGTCGTCCGCACCACGCACGTTCGGCTGTACTCGGTGCACGAGCTCACCGATCTGCTTGCGGGAGTCGGCTTTGCGTCGTTCCAGGCGCTCGACGACGAACTCGAGCCGTTCGTTCCGGGCGCGGACCGGTTGTGGCTGGTCGCCTCGATGCCCTCGGCGACGGACCCTAGATGGTGAACGTGCCGCGCACCTGCGGCGTGGCATTGCCGACCCGGTCCCGGATCGGGCCGGCACCCGCGGGGTCGACGATCGCGACGTAGTGGCGGCCCGGTTTCAGCAGGGCGTTCGGCCGTAGCTCGGCGGTCCGAACCGCACCCGTGCCGCATGATGTGCGTATCCCGTTCGCGGCGAAACAGGTGAGTCGTGCGTCGAGTTTCCTGCCGCCCTGCAGACGCAGCACGATGTTGTCCCCGTTCACATGGTGGACGGATTCGTCGAACCGAACGCGGACCAGTCCGTTGCGCGCGCCCGGGGTCTTGATCGTGGCGGTGGCGGGGCCGAGGTCATCCAACGTCGCGGTGACGATACGCGGCTGGTCCATCGTCACGCTGCAGTCGTTCGGGTCGGTGCCGGTGCAGTCATCGGACCACACGAGCCCCGACCACGGATCGGGCGAGGCCGACAGCGCGACGGTGGCGCCGGGTGCGAACGTGGCGGAGCACGTGCCGGGACACGAGATCCCGGGCGGCGTCGAGGTCACGGTGCCCTGGCCGGTGCCCTCGACGTGGACCCGCAGCCGGTAGCTGAACGTCGCCGTGACGGTCCTGTTACCCCGTGCCGTCAGCGAGCACATCGGCACCGAGCCGCTGCAGGCTCCACCCCACGAGACGAACGCATACCCGGGGTCCGGTGTCGCGGTCAGGTCGACCGGGTCGGTCGGGCTGAACAGCTCCGTACAGGTGGTCGATGCGGCACAGGACACGCGCCCGGACGCATCGGCGATCGAGCCGCCGACGCCCGGCTGGGCGGTCAGGCTCGCGATCGTCGTCGTCACGAGGTCGGTGCCGGCGAATCGATCCCGGTCGACGTCGGTGTTGATGCCGGCGACGCTTCCCGTGCTCGACCACTGCCAGAAGGTCCAGCCCTGCCCTTGCCAGTCGTTGGCCGGCAGAGGGGAAGGCAGTGGGCCCCAGCGCGCGAGCCACAACACGTAGCCATGATCCGCGAACCAGGTCGTGTTGGCGAGCAATGTCTCGAACATGTAGACGCTGCCGTACACCATGGGGCGAACGCCCAGCTTGTTCGTCACGCGGAGCAGCCAGGCGCGCGACCAGTCCTGGAGTTGTGCCGGTGTCATCCAATCGGGCACGCGGTTGATCTCGATGTCGAGCGCCGGGATCACGTTGCCTGCATCCGGCCGGGCCACCTGCAGGAAGTGGTCGGCCTCGGCCCGCGCGTCGTCAGTCGAGGCGCTCGGGGACGCCACGTGGTACATGCCGATCGGCATGTTGGCGGCGGCCGCGTTGGCCGCGTTCGTGGCGAACTGCGGATCGATCAGGCCCTGACTCTCGGTCGCCTTGATGATCGCGAAGTCGACGCCGCTGGCGCGCACGGCGTTCCAGTCGATCGTGCCCTGCCATTTCGATACGTCGATGCCCGTGACCGACCAGGAGCTTCCGCTGGCGATGGGCGCGGTGGCGACCGAGGCGGCGAGCGTCGTCGTGAGCGAGCCCACGAGCAGCGTGAGGCCGAGCACGATCGCAGGGAAGCGGGTGCGCATGCACCAAGGGTATCGGTCCGGGCGGCTCAAGGACCGAGCTCGTAGCCCATCCGCCGTGGCATCTTCGCGACGAACGAGGTCAGCGGGTCCACGCGCACGCCGCGGTCTTCGTATTCGTCCTTGCGCACGATGGCGTGCTGGGTGAGCGCGGCGCCGATCGACCGCAAAGGCTCCCGCGGGAACCGAAGCATCGCAACATCCACCAGAGGCAACGCCGTGTTCGCATCGGCGATGCCCAGCGCGAGCGCCGACAGGATCTTGCCGCCGAGGTGGCACGGGCCGACGCCGCCGCCGGTGTAGCCAAGGCCGTAGTGAATGGTGCCGGCGGGCAGGGTGCCGAACGAGGGGAGGTGCCGGCCGGTGACGTCCATCGGCCCGCCCCAGGCGGCCTCGATGCCGACGCCGCTCCACGACGGGAAGAAGTGGTAGAAATCGTCAACTAACTTGACTATTGATCCCTCGTCGTAGCGAAGACGCGAGCCGAGTCCAACCCCGAGCCCGGCGGCGGCCGACGCGGCGCCGAACGCGATCCGTCCGTCGGGCGTCGCGCGCAGGTAGTGCAGCGCCGTCCGCCAGTCGGCCAGCCCCTCGCCACCGGTCCACCCGATCTCCGTCAGCCGTTCGGGCGCGGGCTCGGTCACGACGATGTAGGTGCCACGCGGCACGATCGCTCGCCGGAACGCGGACAGCGATGCCGCCCAGGCGCCGAGACCGATGACGCCTCGTTCGGCCGTGACGACGGCGCCGCCGCGTGTCACGACGGTGACCGGCGGTCCCTCGGCGAAACGCGCGACCGGGCTGGACTCGAAGATCCGGACACCCCGGCCGAGGAGTTCGTGTCGCAGACCGAGCGCGAGCCGTGCCGGCTGCAGGATCGCGCCGTGGGGCTGCAGCAGGCCGGATCGGAATACCGGGGAATCGCAACGAGCGCGCACCGCCGCCGCATCCAAGACCACGAACCGCCCATCCGCGACGTCGAGACGCTCCGCCTCCGTAACTAGCGACGCCCACGCACCGACCTGCGCGGCAGAGGTAGCGACAGTCAGGTGCCCGGCGCGCGAGAACCACGCGTCGACCGCATGGGCCTCGAGCCACCTCTCGATCTCCTCGACGCTTCGCTGCGCGGCCAAGGCGACCCGCAGGGCATCGGCGTCACCGAAGAACGTCACGAGCGTCCCGAGGTCATCCCAGAGGCCGGAACAGAACCCGCCGTTGCGCCCCGACGGCCCTGCGCCGCAGCGCTCGTCGGCCTCCAGCAGCACCACGTCGCACGACGGGTCACGCTCCTTCAGGAACCAAGCGGTCCACATGCCGGTGTAGCCACCGCCCAGCACGACGACGTCGGCATGCGTCGCGCCGGCCAACGGGGGGCAGGGCAACGTATCGAACGCGGGGTCGGCGAGGGCCTCTTCCATCCACCAGGAGACGTTCGCCTGGCGCGGCAGGAGGGTCATCGTCAGGGGCCGAGGCTGTAGCCGAGGCGCCGGGGAAGCTTCGCCACGAAGTCGACGAACGGGTTCGGCGCACGCTCCTCGTCCAAGGACTCGTCGCGATGGTGGATCGCGCGGTTCGCTACGGCGACACCGATCGAACGAAGGGGTTCGGGTGGGAAGCGGCGTGGGTCCGTGTCGACGATCGGCAGCGCCAGGACATCGTCGTATTTCGACAGCGCCCGGTGGGCGAGGATCCGTCCGCCGAGGTGCGCCGGGCCGACCCCGTTGCCCGTGTACCCGAGGCCGTAGTGCACGCTGCCCTGTTCTAGGGACCCGAAGAACGGCAGGTGGTCGCCGCTCACGTCGATCGGCCCGCCCCACGCGGCGTCGATCGGCACGCCCGCGAAGGTCGGGAACATCCTGTGCAGGTCCTCGATCGCCACGCGGATCGACTCCTCGTCATAGGCGAAGCGCGGGTCGATGTGGCGTGCCAGGTCGGGCTGCATGCCGCCGATCCCGAAGGCGATCCGCCCGTCGGGGGTCGTGCGCACGTAGTGGAGCGCCGCGCGATAGTCCCACAGCCCGGTCCCGTCGTTCCACCCGATGTCGCGCAACAGATCGGGTGCGGGAGCGGTCATCACTATGTAGGAGCCGCGGACGGTGATCGCTCGCTTGAAGCGCTTCCAATGCTGGGCCCAGGCGTTGAGTGCCAGCACCCCCGCGCCGGCCTTCACATCGCCCGCGGGCGTCTGCGCGATCACCGGGTCCCCGGCGCCGAAACGGGTGACCGGGGTCTGCTCGTAGATCCGCACGCCCGACTGGAGAAGTGCGTTGCGCAGCCCCCGCGCCAGTCGCGCCGGGTGCAGGGTGGCGCCGTACCTTGAGGCGATACCGCCGTGCAGGACCGGGGAATCCACCCGCGCGTGCACCTCATCGGGGGTGAGCACCTGCAGGTGATCCAGCCCGAGCCGGTCTGCGGTGATGACGGCATCGGCCCACTCGCCGATCTGCGCGGTGCTCGACGCGACGCCGAGGTCGCCGTCGGCCCGGAACCAAGCCTCGACGTCCTGGTGCCGGCAGAACTCGGCGATCGCCTGCACGCTGTCCTCCCCGGCCCGGCAGAGCCGCAGCGCGGCCTCGTCGCCGAAACGCGCGCAGAGCTCGGTGAGGTCGCCCCAGAACGAGTTGACGAACCCGCCGTTGCGCCCACTGGGCCCACCGCCGCAGATGTCTTGTTCTAGGAGCACCACATCGGCGCCATGATCGAGCTGCTTGATGAACCACGCCGTCCACATGCCGGTGTAGCCACCTCCGAGTATGACGACGTCCGCGCTTGTGTCACCCGACAACGGTGGGCACGGATCGCCCGCGAACTCCGGCAGGGCGAGCGCTTCCCGCAGCCACCAGCTGCGGCCGAGATCGGGTGGGATCTGCATCGTGCTCATCGCTGTCAGCTCACGGTCGGGGGCCAAGACGGAAGCCGAGTCTACGGGGAAGTGTCGCGACGGCTCGCGTCATCACGTCGGGCCTCCGGCCATCGGTCTCGCGATCGTCCTTGCGCCGGATCGCGGCGTTGACCATGTACATGCCGGGGGATCGGAGCGGCTCCGACGGGAACCGCTTGGGCTCATGCGTCACAACCGGTAGCCGAGCGAAGCCGTCGTCGGCGTGCAACGCGAGCGATGCGCAGATCTTGCCGCCGAGGTGCGAGGGCCCGACCCCGTTGCCGGTGTAGCCAAGACCGTAGTGCACGTTGCCCGGCTCCAGCGTGCCGAAGAACGGCATGGCGAACCCGCTGACGTTGATCGGGCCGCCCCAGCCACCGTCGATCCGCGTGCCGTCGAGCTCGGGGAACATGCGGAACAGATCCTGGGCGACGCGCTGCACGGATCCCGCATCGTAGGCGTAGCGCGGATCGATGTGCCGCGCCAGGTTGGGCTGCAGTCCGCCGAGCCCCATGGCGATCCGCCCGTCGTCGGTCGTCCGCAGGTAATGGACCGAGGAGCGCAGATCGCGCACGTTCTCGCCGCCGGTCCATCCGATCGCCTCGAGTCGGTCCGGGATCGCCTCGGTGACCACCATGTAGGAACCTCGGACCGTGAGGCGCGGTTTGAACGCCCGCCACCACGTGGCCCACGCGCCCAGTCCGATCACCGCGTCGGTGGCGCGGACCGAGCCCGCCGGTGTCTCCGCGACGACCGGCGCGCCGAACCCGAACCGCGTCACGGCGGTGCCCTCGTAGATGCGGACACCGCGCGCGAGCAGCGCGTTGCGCAGCCCGCGAGCGAGTCGCGCCGGCTGAAGATTGGCGGCATCGAGCATCAGCATTCCATCGTGAAAGACCGGCGATCGAACCCGTGCGCGCACCTCCTCGGCGCTCAACGTCCGGTACTCGTCGGCGACCCCCAGCCGGGCGGCGGCCTCGAGCACGCGTTGCCAGCCGCCGGCGTGATCCGGCGACGTCGCCACGGCGAGGTCGCCCCCCATCCGGAACCACGCGTCGACGCCGTTGGCCTCGCACCAGGCACCGATCTCCGAAGGGGCGCGACCGGCGTGCATTAGCAGCTCGAGTGCGTCGGCTTCACCGTAGGTGTCGATCACGTCGACGATGTGTCCCCACCAGCCCTCGCAGAATCCGCCGTTGCGCCCACTCGGCCCACCGCCGCAGATGTCCTGTTCGAGCAGCACGATGCCGAGGCTCGGATCGCGCTCGGTGAGGAACCACGCGGTCCACATCCCGGTATAGCCGCCCCCGAGGATCACAACGTCGGCAGCGATGTCTGCGGCCAGCGGCGGTGCGTCGGGTCCGGCGAACTCCTGGTGCGCGAGCGCCTCGCGGAGCCACCAGCTGCGGCCGAGGTCCGGCGGTACGTCCCTACCCATCTTCGTGTCGCACGACGCAGGACTCGTTGCCTTCGACCATCGGAACACCCTCGACCGGCGCGAGGTCGATTGAGAGAGGCGCCTCCGGATCGACGCTGTCGACCACGATCGCCTCCAGGCCACCGATCGCCTCCACGGCGGGCATCCTACCGAGTCGTCGGTTCGCCCCGGTTGCTACCGTGAGGGCTTCCACTCCGCCCCTGGAGGTCCGATCCGCATGGCAGGTCAGCCGAACCGTCCCCGCAGCTGGGAAGTCACCGACGGCCCCCAGCGTGCGCCGGCGCGTGCCTACCTGCGCGCGGTCGGTTTCTCCGAGGAGGACTTCGGCAAGCCGCAGGTGGCGGTTGCCTCGAGCTGGAACGAAGTCACTCCGTGCAACTACCACCTGGACAAGCTGGCGGCGCTGGCCAAGGAAGGCGTCCGCCAAGGCGACGCGGTCCCGATCGAGTTCACGACGATCGCGGTGTCCGACGGCATCGCGATGGGTCACGAGGGCATGAAGGCCTCGTTGATGAGCCGGGACCTGATCGCCGACTCCGTGGAACTGGTGATGCACGCGGAGCGCCTGGACGCACTGGTCGGCATCGCGGGCTGCGACAAGTCCGAGCCGGGCATGCTGATGGCCATGGCGCGGATGGACCTGCCATCGGTCTACCTGTACGGGGGCACGATCCTGGCCGGCACGTACAAGGGGAAGGACGTCACGATCCAGGACGTCTTCGAGGCGGTCGGAGGTCATGCGAAGGGCACGGTCAGTGACGAAGACCTGCTCGGCCTCGAGCGCGCGGCCTGTCCGACGACCGGTTCCTGTGCGGGCATGTATACGGCCAACACGATGGCCTGCGTCGGCGAGGCGCTCGGCATGTCGCTGCCGGGCTCGGCCAGCCCGCCCGCGGTCGACTACCGGCGGGAGGTTGCGGCGCGTGAGAGCGGCATCGCCGTCACGAAGGTCCTGGAGATGGACCTGCGTCCGCGCCAGATCCTGACGAAGGAAGCCTTCGAGAACGCGATCACCGTCGTCATGGCAATCGCGGGCTCGACGAACGCGGTCTTGCACCTGTTGGCGATCGCTCGCGAGGCGCATGTCGAGCTGACGCTGGACGATTTCGATCGCGTGTCTCGACGGACGCCGCACCTCGTGGACGTGCGTCCCGCGGGGCGGTTCGTGATGGGCGATCTCGACCGCGTCGGTGGGGTGCCCGTCGTCTTAAAGGAGCTGCTCGACCTGGGCCTGCTGCACGGCGACGCGATGACGATCACCGGGCGCACCCATGCCGAGAACCTGGCCGATGCGCCGCCCGCCGAGCCCGACGGCACCGTGGTCCATACGGCGACCGATCCGATCCACCCGTGGGGTGGCATCGCGATCCTGCGCGGCAACCTCGCGCCGAACGGCGCCGTCATCAAGGCCGCGGGCATGGAGGGGACCGTGTTCGAAGGGACCGCGCGCGTCTTCGACTCCGAGAAAGAAACCTTCGACGCCCTCACGGATGGCACCATCACGGCGGGCGACGTCGTCGTGATCCGGTACGAGGGTCCGAAGGGTTCACCCGGCATGCCCGAGATGTTGGCGGTCACCGCAGCGGTGGCCGGCGCTGGGCTCGGCAAGGACGTCGCCTTGATCACCGACGGTCGGTTCAGCGGCGCCACCAAGGGCATCAGCGTCGGCCACATCGCGCCGGAGGCGTTCGTCGGCGGACCGATCGCGCTGGTGGCGGATGGCGACCGCATCCGGATCGACACCGATGGCCGCACGCTCGAGGTCCTGGTCCCCGACGCCGAGCTGGATCATCGCCGCGCGTCATGGACCGAGCCCGCGCCGAAGTACACCCAAGGGGCGCTGGCGAAGTACGCGCGCACGGTTGGGTCCGCCGACACGGGGGCGACGACATGGTGACGCCGGCAAATGTCGTGAACCCCGCGGCGCTGGAATGCCGGATCTGTCATGCGCGGTATCCGGTCGAGCCGCGTGCGATCTGCGAGGAGTGTTTCGGTCCGCTCGAGCCGTCCTATGACCTTGCGGCGATCGACGGCGCCGACTTCCGCACGCAGGTGGAGGCCGGACCGGCGTCGATGTGGCGCTACCAGCCGCTCTTGCCGGGAGGTCCGGACCTCGAACGCGTCGACCTCGGGGCCGGCTTCACACCGCTGCGCCGCGCAGACAACCTCGCCGCGCGGCTCGGACTCGAGCGCCTCTGGATCAAGGACGACTCGGTGAACCCGTCCAACTCGTTCAAGGATCGCGTCGTGACCGTCGCGATCACGATGGCACGCGCGTTCGGCTTCGAGGCGATCAGCTGCGCCTCGACGGGCAACCTCGCCAACGCCACCGCGGCGCACGCCGCGAAGGCGGGCATGCCGTGCTACGTGTTCGTGCCCGACGATCTCGAGCGCGCCAAGATCCTGGCGACCGAGGTCTACGGCGCCAAGGTCGTCACCGTGAAAGGGAACTACGACGCCGTGAACCGGCTGTGCTCCGAGGTCGCCGAGGCGCTGCCATGGGCGTTCGTCAACGTGAACATGCGTCCGTTCTACGCGGAGGGCTCGAAGTCACTCGGTTTCGAGACCGCGGAGCAGCTCGGCTGGCGCCTACCCGACCATGTGGTGGTGCCGATCGCGTCGGGCGCCCTGCTGACCAAGGTGCATCGAGCGTTCCAGGAGCTGACGGCGATCAACGCGGTCGAGGGCAAGCCCTATCGTGTCTCCGGCGCCCAGCCGGAAGGCTGCCGCCCGGTCGCGCAGGCCTTTCAGAACGGCGACGAGACGGTGACGCCGATGAAGCCCAATACGATCGCGCGTTCGCTCGCGATCGGCTCTCCCGCCGACGGCATGTTCGCGATGCAGGTAGCGCGCGAGACCGGCGGCCACATCGAATGGTGCACCGAACAAGAGATCCGCGAAGGCATGTCGTTGCTTGCCGAGACCGAGGGCGTGTTCACCGAGACCGCCGGCGGCGTGACGATCGCCAACCTCAAGCGCATGTGCGACCAGGGAATCATCAAGCCCGACGAAGAGACGGTCGCCTACGTCACCGGCAACGGGTACAAGACGATCGAGGCGCTCGAGGGTTACGTCGAGCCTACCTACCATGTCGAGCCCGACCTGGATGCGTTCCTTGCCGTGCTCGACAGCTCGCGGGCTCCGCATTAGCGTCGCTGCATGGCGCTGGAGGCACAGCTGCGACGCTGGTACATCGGACTGCACGGCCTTGCTCTCCTTCGCGGGTGGCCGTTCGAGCCGCCGGACGCAGCCGAGGCGCGGATGGAAGCGATCCGGCGCCTACTCGACAACGAAGGCGAACCCGAAACGTTCGAACAGCGGCGGTACGACGTGCTCGATGTCGACGCCGCGTATCGTGACTGGGCGGAGACCTACGACGAGCCGAACCCGCTGATCATCTCGGAACAGCGGGCGATGCTCGATGTCTTGTCGGCGTGCTCGCCCGGGATCGCGGCGGACGTCGCGACCGGCACCGGGCGACTTGCCGCGATGCTCGCCGGGCTCGGCCATCACACGTACGCCTTCGACCGATCGGAGGCGATGCTGGCTCGAGCTGCCCACAACGAGCTCGATGCGCACCTCGCGCAAGCGGAGCTCACCCGCTTGCCGTTGCGCGATGGCTCGATCGACGTCTTGACGTGTGGTCTCGCGCTGACGCACGTTCCCGATCTGCGGCCCGCACTCGCCGAGTTCGCGCGGGCGCTCGCCCCTGGTGGTGTCATCGTGACCTCGGATATCCACCCGATGGCCGCGGCGACGGGCGGCCATGCGTTCTTCCGCCGGGCCGACGGTTCGCGAGCCGTCTCGCGAAACGCGGTTCATTGGCAGAGTGCGTATGTGGACGCTGCGATCGATGCGGGTCTTCGCATCGAGCGGTGCCTCGATGTGCCGGTCGACCGTGCGCTCCTGAAGGATTTCGGTGCCACCGATGACTGGCTCGACCCGATGGGAGCCGTGCTCGACCTGCCCTTCGCGTCCATCTGGTCGTTCCGCAAGCCGCGCGGCCGTGGCTAGGGTCGCGTAGCGTTCGCGAGACATGAATCGCTTGCTCTCGCATCTCGGCCCGCCCGTGCGGGCGGTCCGCGGGGTTTTCCGCAACCGGTCGATCCGACGGATGCAGCTGGCTTTCCTGCTGTTCAACGTCGCCGAGCCTGCGATGTGGGTGGCGATCCTCGTTTATGCCTTCAACCAGGGCGGCACGCGGGCCGTGGGCTTCGTCTCGATCCTGTGCCTGGTGCCGGCGGGGTTGCTGGCGCCGATCGCGGCCGGGCTCGGGGATCGTTTCCCGCGCGAACGCGTCGTGCGGTGGGGATATCTCACCCAGGCGGCGACCACCGGCGTCCTGGCGGCCTCGCTGGGGGCCGGGGTCCCGCCGGCGATGGTCTACCTCCTGGCGATGGTCGCCTGCGTCCCCTACACCGCCGGCCGACCGAACCACCACGCCTTGTTGCCGTCCCTGGCGCACTCGCCCGAAGAGGTCGCCGCGTCGAACTCTGTGTCCGCCCTGACCGAGGGCATCGGCTACGCGATCGGCGGGTTGACCGCCGCGGTCCTGGCCACGATCGGCGCCGGCGCGATCGTCGCGGTGGCCGCGGTTTCGCTCGGGCTCGCTTTCGTGCTAACGCTCGGGATCCATGCGCCGCTCGAGCGGGCAGATCTTGGGGCGTTCCGCGCGTGGACGCTGGCGGTCGACGCGGTCGATGGGATCCGGCGCATCGCCACCACCCGTGGAACACGGATCCTGGTCCTGATCGCCGGCGCGCTCGCGATCGCGACCGGGGCGATCGGCGTGTTGTTGGTGCCACTGGCGATCGACCGGCTCGGGCTGGGCGACTCGGGGGTCGGGTTCCTCAGCACGATCCAGAGTGTGGGGCTGTTCGTGGGCGCGGGCGTCTCCGTCGCGTTTGCGACCCGCCGCCGGCTGGCCGGCGGGATCCTCGCGGCGGCCGCGTTGTACGCGATCGGCGGCGTGCTGTTCGGCCTGGCCACGACCACCGCCATCGTCGTGGTGGCCGCGATCGCCTACGGGGCATCCATCACCCTGCTAGACGTGCTCGCGCGCACACTGTTGCAACGCACGACCAGCGACGACCTCCTGACGCGGGTGTTCGGCGCGGTCGAGGCGTTGTGGCTGCTCGCCTATGCCGCCGGGGCTGCGCTCGCGCCCGTGTTGGAGGCGCGGCTCGGATTGCCCGTCTCGTTCGCCGTGCTCGGCTGCACGATGCTGGCCGCGGGCCTCGTCTCGTTCGCGGGTCTCCGCCGGATCGACGCGGCGGCCGTCGTGCCGGTGCGCCAGCTCGAGCTGCTCAGCGGCATCCCGATGTTCGCGGCGTTGCCGCGCGTCGACCTCGAGCGGATCGGGCGCCAGCTCGACCTGATCGCGACGCCCGCCGGGACCGAGGTGATCCGTCAGGGCGACGTGGGCGACCGGTTCTACATCGTGGATCAGGGCGCCTTCGACATCGTGCGTGACGGCACCCGCATCGACGGCGCTGCGGCAGGCGGCTATTTCGGCGAGATCGCGCTGTTGCACGACGTGCCGCGCACGGCGACCGTGCGCGCGACCGTCGACGGAGCCGTCTGGGCCCTGGACCAGGAAGAGTTCCTTGCGACCGTCACGGGATTGCCGCAGGCTGCCAAGGCCGCGCACGAGATCTCGGCCGAACGTCGGCGAACGCACACGGCCGAGCGGCCGCGCGAGGGGTAGCCTCCAGCGATGACCTTGCCGCTCGAGGAGTACGCGATGATCGGCGATACCCACACGGCCGCGTTGGTCGGCCGGGGCGGATCGATCGATTGGCTGTGCCTTCCGCGTTTCGACTCGGGTGCGTGCTTCGCGGCGCTGCTCGGTGACGAGTCGCACGGACGGTGGCTTCTGTCGCCGACCGAGCGCTTCAAGACCCGGCGACGGTACCGACCGGACACCCTGGTCTTGGACTCGGAGCACGACGTCGACGGGGCCGCCGTGCGGGTGACCGACTTCATGACTCCCCGCCGAGCGCAAGCGCGCGTCGTGCGGGTGGTGGAGGGTGTGCGGGGCTCCGTCCGGATGCGCAGCGACCTCAACCTGCGTTTCGACTACGGGCTCGCCGTTCCGTGGCTCCGCCCGGGGCGCCGTCTGGTAACGGCGGTCGCCGGTCCCGACGCGGTCGATCTGCGAACCGACGCACCGATCGACGTCACCACCGGTTCGGTCACGTCGGAGTTTGTGGTCCGCGCCGGGGAACGGGTGACCTTTGTCTTGACGTGGCACGGCTCACATGAGCCCGCACCGCCCGCGATCGACCCGGTGGCCGCGTTACGGAGTACCGTGCGATTCTGGACCGAGTGGGCCGCGCGGTGCGAGTACCACGGAGAGTGGCGCGATGCGGTCATGCGATCGCTCATCACGCTGAAGGCCCTCACCTATCGACCGACCGGGGGCATCGTCGCTGCGCCGACCACGTCGCTGCCCGAGGACATCGGCGGGTCGCGAAACTGGGACTACCGGTTCTGCTGGTTGCGCGATGCCACGTTCACGCTCTACAGCCTGCTGATGGCCGGATACGACGACGAGGCCGAGGCTTGGCGCGAGTGGCTGCTTCGAGCGGTGGCCGGGGACCCGCGCGATCTGCGGATCATGTACGGCATCTCGGGAGAGCGTCGTGTCCCGGAGCTCGATCTCGACTGGCTTCCGGGTTATGCGGGATCGCTCCCTGTGCGCGTCGGCAACGACGCTTCCCGACAGTTCCAGCTGGACGTCTATGGCGAGGTCTTGGATCTGCTGCACCAGGCCTCGCGGGAAGGATTGCCGCACGAAGCCGCCGCGTGGGACATGGAGCTGCGGATCATGGACGTGTTGGAGTCCGCCTGGCGCGAGCCCGACGAGGGCATCTGGGAGGTTCGCGGCGGCCGGCAGCAGTTCGTGCATTCGAAGGTCATGGCCTGGGTAGGGGTGGATCGTGCGATCCGCGACGTGGAGCTGTTCGGGTTCGACGGCCCCATCGACCGTTGGCGAGCGCTGCGCGAGGAGATCCATGCGGAGATCTGCAGCGAAGGGTTCGATGCCGACCTCGGTGCGTTCACGCAGTCGTATGGATCGGCTTCGCTCGACGCGGCCGTGCTCATGATGCCCCTGGTCGGGTTCCTGCCGGTGACCGATGAGCGGGTCGCCGGAACGATCGATGCGATCCAGCGCCGGCTGATGAGTGACGGGTTCGTGCGCCGCTACGACACCGACACACACGCGGACGGGCTGCCGGGCGGCGAGGGCGCGTTCATCCCCTGCACCTGCTGGCTCGCCGACTGCCTGGCGCTGCAGGGTCGTGATGCCGAGGCGCGCGAGTTGTTCGAACGCGTGCTGAGCGTGCGTACCGACTGCGGGTTGCTGTCCGAGGAGTACGACACGGCCCGGGGGCGTCTGGTCGGCAACTTCCCGCAGGCCTTCTCGCACGTGTCGCTGATCGGCACGGCACGGAACCTGTCGCGCCTGGAGGTCGGGCCGGCCGAGCGTCGTCGCCGTCCCGGGCGTTTGGGTCAGGCCCTACGTGGGCGGGCCGTGCCCGGTGGGGGATCGCGGTGAGTCTGGACGCCGTGCGGTCGATGCTCTCCCGAGTCGCGATCCTGCTGGACTTCGACGGCACGCTCGCGCCGATCGTTCCCGAGCCGGAAGATGCCCGCCCGTCGCCCGGCGTCGTGGAGGTGCTGGCCGATCTTGCCGAGCGCGCCGGTCTGGTGGCGATCATCAGCGGCCGACCAGAGGCGTTCATCCGCGACGTCCTGGAGGTATCCAAGGTGGAGGTGATCGGCCTGTATGGCCTGGAGGGTGCGCCGGCGCTCGACCCGGTGATCACGGCGGACATCCAGACCTTGGTCGCGGGCGAGGAAGGAGCCCGGGTCGAGGACAAAGGGGTGAGTCTGTCGGTGCACGTACGCGGCGCCCCCGATCCCGACGCGACGGCGGCCAGGTTGCGGGGGCCCGTTGCGGTTCTGGCCGCTCGGCACGGCTTGACGGTGTTCGAGGGGAAGCGAGTGATCGAGCTCGCGCCCCCGGGCGCGCGCAAGGGTGGTGTTGTGCGCCAGATCATGGTGCGGATGGATCCTGCGGGGGCCGTGTACGCGGGCGACGACCTGGAGGATCGCGAGGCGTATGCGGCACTCGACGCGCTGAACGGGCCCACCTGCCGGATCGCGGTCCTCGGCGCGGGGACGCCCGATGAGCTACGGCTCGCCGCCGACCTCCTCGTCGAAGGCCCACCCGGACTCCTCGAGGTCCTGCGAACCCTGTGATACGTCGGACATCCCCGCCACCACGTCGAGATCGCGCAGCTGTGCGGTGAGCCACCGCACCGGGTTGCGGGTCAGCACCGCGCGCGTGAGGCCGCGGGCACGACGGACCCGTTCAGCTTCGGGCATCTCGAGCGCGTCGGCGATCGCGCCCGCGGTTTCCGCCACATCGAATGGATTCACCGCGATCGCGTGTCTCCCGAGGCGTGCGAACGCACCCGCGTTGCGTGACAGGACGAGCGCTCCGTGCCGCTTGTTCACGAGCGGCCCTTCCATCGCCACCAGATTCATGCCGTCGAAGATGGGGTTCACCAGCAACGCGTCGTACAGCCCGTAGGCCGCGACCGCCTGCGCGTAGTTCTCCTCGGTGCGCATCTCGACCGGTTGCCAGCCGGCGCCACCGAACTTCGCGTTGATCATGTCGACAGCCTCGCGACACCGTTCGGCATAGAGCTGGTACTCGGGAATCTCCGACCGGGACCGGGGCAGAAGCGCCAGGAAGCGCACCCGACCATGCCAATCCGGTCGATCGTGCAGGAACGATTCATACGCCTGGAACCCGCGCAGCACGTTCTTGGACAACTCCAGCCGATCCACGCGCAACAGGAGTTTGGAATCCTCCCGCCACGCGGCGATCTCCCGCCGGATCGTCTTGACCTCGGCGCCGCGGGCCGTCGCGCGAAGGGGGCCGGGATCCAGCGACACGGGATACGTGCGAACCAACACGGTGCGGTTGCCCACCTTGACGCGACGTCGCCGCACGTCGACGTGCACGTCGGGCAGCGAGTCGCGGGCACTCAACAGGAAGTTCTCTGCCCACTGCTCTGCCTGGAAGCCCAGAACGTCGGCGCCGAGCATGCCCCTGAGCAGATCCTCCCGGAACGGTCCCGGCAGCACCCGCATGTATGCGGGGGCGGCGAACGGGGTGTGCGTGAAGTGTGCGATGCGCGCGTCGGGGCGCAGTTCGCGCAGGAACCGCGGCACCATCGACAACTGGTAGTCCTGCACGAGGTAGACGGGAGGCCCGTCTTGATGCTGGTCGAGCGCTTCGGCGAAGATTCGGTTGACCTCACGATAGTCGTCCCAGATCTGTCGGGATTCGGCATCCCACGTCGGCAGGTACGACAGGTCGAATAGGTAGTGGTGCAATTGCCAGAGCACACGGTTGGACACCCCGTTGTAGTAGCCGTTGTAGCGCTCCGGCGGAATATCGACGAACGCCGCACGGCCGGCGGGGTCGACCTCGATCGGACGCCCCGACGCGGCGACCTCCAGATCGCCGTCGGTCATCGCCGCTGCGAGCCATGTGGCGTCGGATTCGAACAGAACCCCGGCGAGGGCCGTGACGAGTCCGCCGGACCCGCGCTCGCCGACGAGTTCCCCTTCGTCATTGCGCTGGAAGGAGACGGGACCACGATTGGATGCGACGACGAGTGGTGACTCGAGCGCCGTCGGGAGTCTTGACGACATCGTCTCGCCGATCCTACTCGACGGGGGCCGATGGCCTCAGTCCTCGATGATCGCGAACCCGTTGCCGTGACGCGCGATCGTGCCGGTGATCGGCAGATGGGAACCCGCGAGTGTGAGCTTCTGGTCTGCAGCTCGGGCAAGCAGCGCCCGCCGGGTTTCCTCGTTCACCGAGCCATCCATGTCCGCGGCACTCACCCACTCGGGATGCGAGGCGTTCAGGGGAGAGACGATGGCGTCGCCGGCCCACAGCAGGGTATCGCCGATCACGACCGCGAGATGTCCGGGCGTGTGGCCGGGCGCCTCGATCGCGCGCACCCGATCGACCACGTCCACGTCCTCGGCGATCACGTCGAGCAGGTCCGCTTCCAACAGGGCGTGCAGGGCGAGCAACGCCGGCTCCCCCGCGTCGTCGGGCAACGACGCCGCGGCGTCGGAGGCCCAGAAGTCGGCCTCGCGACGGTGGATCACGTGGCGCGCGTCGGGGAACGTCGGTTCCCTTCGGGGCCCGACCAGACCGCCGACGTGGTCGGCGTGTCCATGGGTGATCACCACCACCCGAACGTCCCATGGGCGCACGCCGAGCGCATCCAGTTCCTCGTGCAGGTGTCCGGTGTCGAGGTCGCCGCCGAAGCCGCCCAGCCCGGCGTCGACCAGGATCAGTCCGTCGGGCGCCTCGATCAACAGCGCCGCGAACCGCCCGTACAGCTTGCCCTCGGCGTCGAGGTGCGGCCGGACGTACGGGCCGTGCACGTCGTCGTCGTAGCCGCGGAAGACGAACCGCGGCGAGACCGCGCGGCCACCGTCGATCAACACGTGACAGACCATCCCGTCGGCGTCCAATCGCTGGTCGAGCATGGCGGTCAGTATGCCGAAGGGGCGGCCGTGCGGCCGCCCCTTCCTCGGCGCATTCGATCCGATCCCGCTACGGCAGAAGCATGAAGACGAAGTTGTAGCCACCCTTGCGGGCCACGAGCTTCATGGAGCCGCGGGCGTTGCGAAAGTCCATCGTTCCGCCGGTGATCGCCAGCGTGTTGTCCCGGCCATCGAAGAACGCGCCTTCGACCATGATCGCGCCTCGGCCGGCGATGAAGGTCAGCCAACGGCACTCCCAGGTTCCCTGCTTGGGTGAGATCCGGATGCAGTCGCCCTGATCGTGCCCGACCTTGTGGCTGTTGGTCGCGTCGAAGATCGGGTTGTTGAACGTGAGCAGGTCACCGGACGTGTCACCGGCCTTCCCTGTGTCGATCACCTTGTCGGTGATCGCGTGCTCGATGACGCGCAGCGTGGTTGGCTGCGTGACCGCCCGCGACCCCGCGAACGAGATCGTGAGCGCGGTCCCGACCACCACCAGCGCCATCGCCCCGATGAACAGCGGCTTCTTCATGGCGTTCCCTCCTCCGGGCCTTCGGACCCCTCTTCGCGCGACGCTATACCTTGACCGGAATCTCTGCCGACGGGCATGCACCGGGAATCCTCGGGGCGGCGCGTGAGGCAGAGGAGCCTCTGTGGTACAAGGCCTGAAGTTGACACCCAGCCGATAGGCCCGCACACTGTTGTGATCATGAGCAAGCAAGTTGTGTACCGACGCAGCGTCCTCGTACTTATCGCCTAGGCGCGGGGGGCCCCACGGGCCCGAAGACCCCCGCGCCAGATGCCCTCCGCCCAGCGGGGGGCTTTTTGTATCCCCAGACAGAGAGGAGACCGCCGATGCGCTACGAGTTCGAGCGAGACGGGACCGTTGTGGCCAGCGTCTTGTGGGAAGGACCCGGTCAGGTCAGCGTCGACGCGATCGACAACAGCACCCGTGCGACGGTGGATCGCTACCTGTCTTCCGAGGTGGTCTACCTCGGCGGCGGATTCGACGTGGGCGAGGAGCAGATGTCCGACGTGCTTCAGATGCGCCGGCGGGATTGGACCCCGTGGGAGTTCGAGCGGGCCTGCCGCAATCTGGCCCATCGGTTGCAGGCGCAGGTGCGGCGGGTCGAGACCGGTCCCGTGGAGCATCGCGAGGTGATCGCGGGATGAAGGTCAAAGGTGCCGACGCGGTACTGAAGGCCCTCGAACAAGAGGGCGTGGAAGTCATCTTCGGGATCCCGGGCGGCGCCAGCATGCCGATCTATGACCCGCTGGTCGATCGCTCGCCGATCCGTCACGTGCTGTGCCGCCACGAACAGGGCGCCGGGCACGCGGCGGAGGGCTACGCCTGGGCGACCGGAAAGGTCGGCGTTTGTATGGCCACGAGCGGGCCGGGCGCGACGAACCTCGTCACCCCTTTGGCCGACGCGAAGATGGACTCGGTGCCGATCGTCGCGATCACCGGTCAGGTGCCGACCCCGGTGGTGGGCAACGACGCATTCCAGGAAGCCGACATCACCGGCATCACCATGCCGATCACGAAGCACAACTTCCTCGTGAAGGATCCCGCCGACATCGTCGAGACGATCCGTGAGGCATTCCACATCGCGAGCACCGGCCGGCCCGGCCCGGTGCTCGTCGACCTGCCGAAGGACGTGTTGAACGCCGAGACCACCTACGTCTGGCCCGAGAAGATCAACCTTCCCGGCTACAAGCCAACCACCAAGGGCAACAACCGCCAGGTCACCGAGGCCGTGAAGCTGATCCTGGCTGCGGAACGCCCGGTCCTGTACGTGGGCGGCGGCGTCATCAAGGCCAACGCGTCGCAAGAGCTGATGCAGCTCGCCACGACCGGCCGGCTCCCGGTCGTGACGACGCTGATGGCCCGCGGAGCCTTCCCCGATTCCCACGAACTGTGTCTGGGTATGCCCGGTATGCACGGGAACTACACGGCCGTCACCGCGATGCAGCGTGCAGACCTGCTGGTGGCCCTTGGTTCGAGGTTCGACGACCGTGTCACCGGCAAGCTCGCCGGGTTCGCGCCCCACGCGAAGATCGTGCATGTCGACGTCGATCCCGCCGAGATCGGCAAGAACCGGTTCGTCGACGTGCCGATCGTGGGTGACTGCAAGGACGTGATCGGCAAGCTCGCGACCGAGTTGGCCGCGCGTCAGGAGAGTACGGGCCTCCCGGATCGCTCCGCCTGGCTCGGACAGCTCGCCGAATGGCAGTCCGCGTACCCGCTGCGCTACGGCCAGGACTCCGACCGCATCAAGCCGCAATACTGTGTGGAGCGCCTGCGCGCCTTCGCCGACGACGACACGATCCTGGTCGCGGGCGTCGGCCAACATCAGATGTATGCCGCCCAGTACTGGCGGTTCGAGCGCCCGCGCCACTGGATCAATTCCGGTGGGCTCGGCACGATGGGTTTCGCGGTGCCGGCGGCGATGGGTGCCAAGGTCGGCCAGCCGGACAAGCGGGTGGTCGCGATCGACGGTGACGGCTGCTTCCAGATGACCGCGCAAGAGCTTGCGACGAGCAACACCGAGAAGATCCCCTTCATCACGGCGATCTTGAACAACGGGTATCTGGGCATGGTGCGGCAGTGGCAGGAGCTCTTCTTCGAGGAGCGCTACTCGGGCGTCTACCTGAACCCCGACGTGCCCGACTACGTGAAGTTGGCCGAAGCCTACGGGGCCGTCGGTCTGCGCGTGGACGCTCCCGAGGAGGTCGACGCCGCGATCGAGAAGGCCTACGCAGTGGAAGACCGCAGCGTGGTGATCGATTTCCGGACGGATCCCCGCGAGGGTGTCTTCCCGATGGTGCCCGCGGGCGCCTCGAACGACGACATCATCCTGGGGCCGGAATTTGCGCCGCACGAGGTTCCGGGGGAGGCACCGATCGTATGACGAACTTCCTGCACACCATCTCCGTGCTCGTCGAGGACCGGCCTGGCGTGCTTACCCGCATCGCCGGGCTGTTCGCCGCGCGCGGGTTCAACATCGACTCGCTCGCCGTCGGCGCCACCGAGATGCCGGGTGTCTCGCGCATGACCATCGTGGTCGACGTCGAGGACAAACCGCTGGAGCAGGTGACGAAGCAGTTGAACAAGCTGATCAACGTGATCAAGATCCTCGAGCACGACCAGGGCTCCGCGGTCGAACGCGAACTGATGCTCGTGAAGGTCCGCTCCGAGGGCGACAATCGTGCCCGGATCATGGAGATCGCCGACGTGTTCCGCGTGAACGTCGTCGACGTCACCCAGTCGACGCTGACGCTCGAGGCCGCGGGCAAGTCCGAGAAGCTTGAGGCCCTTTTGTCGCTCCTGCGAGACTTCGGCATCGTCGAGTTGTCACGGACGGGGCGTATCGCGCTCGGGCGCGGCGACCGTGGCATCAAGGAACGTTCGCTCAAGGTCGCGCACGCCTGAGACACCACCACCCGACCCCGAGGAAGGAACTGCGGAGATGGCCACGATCTACTACGAGAAGGACGCCGACACTGGGGTCCTGCGCGATCAGAAGATCGCCGTGTTGGGCTTCGGCTCACAGGGGCACGCCCACGCCCAGAACCTGCAGGACAGCGGCCATGACGTGCGGGTCGGGCTGCGCCCGGGATCGTCGAGTCGCGCCAAAGCCCAGGAGGCGGGCCTGCGTGTGCTCGACACCGCCCACGCGGTCGCCGAGGCCGATGTGATCATGTGCCTGCTGCCGGACACCTCACACGGGAAGGTCTACGCCGAGGACATCGCGCCGAACCTCAAGGATGGTGACATGTTGATGTTCGCCCACGGGTTCTCCGTGCATTTCGGCACGGTGATGCCTCCCGCAGGGGTGGACGTGACGATGATCGCCCCCAAAGGCCCCGGGCATCTCGTGCGCCGCACCTATGAACAGGGCATCGGCACGCCGGGGCTGGTCGCCGTGCAGCAAGACGCCACGGGCACGGCCCGGGAGCGCGCGCTCGCCTACGGCAACGGCATCGGCTGCGCCCGCGCCGGTATCATCGAGACCACGTTCCAGGAAGAGACAGAGACGGACCTGTTCGGCGAGCAAACCGTGCTCTGCGGCGGCATCTCGGAGTTGATCCGCAACGGGTTCGAGACGCTGGTCGAGGCGGGCTATCAACCCGAGATCGCCTACTTCGAGTGTCTGCACGAGCTCAAGCTGATCATCGACCTGATCTATGAGGGCGGTCTGTCGTGGATGCGCTACTCGGTCTCCGACACCGCCGAGTGGGGCGACTATCAGAGCGGTCCCCGCGTGGTCGATGAGCATGCGCGCGGACAGATGCGACAGGTGCTCGCCGAGATCCAGGACGGCACCTTCGCGAAGCGGTGGATCGCCGAGGCCGACGCGGGGTTCCCGGAGTTCCTTCGACTTCGCCAGCAGGCGCAGACGTCCCAGCTCGAGCAGGTGGGACGCCAGCTGCGCCAGATGATGCCCTGGCTGGAATCCGAGGAGAAAGTGCCGAGCTGATGACCACCGCAGACCCTGAGGTACCGGGCTCAAGCAGCGAAGTGGGAGCCCAGCACGACGTCGTACGGATCTTCGACACGACCCTGCGTGACGGGGAACAGGCTCCCGGCATCGCGCTGACTCGCTCCGAGAAAGTCGAGATCGCCGAACAGCTCGCGCGCCTCAACGTTGACATCCTGGAGGCGGGGTTCCCGATCTCGGGGCACGGCGAGTTCGAGGCCGTTCGCGAGATCGCCGACTCGGTGCGCGGACCGGTGATCGCCGCGCTCGCTCGCACCGCGACCGGTGACATCGAGCGTGCCGCGGAGGCCCTGAAGGGCGCCGAGCGCTGGCGGATCCACACGTTCATCTCGACGAGTGACGTGCAACGCGAGTCGATGCTGAAGATGAGCCACCAGCAGGTTCTGGATGCGATCCAGGACAACGTGACCCTGGCGAAGGGCTACACCGAAGACGTCGAGTTCAGCGCGCAGGACGCTACGCGCACCGAGCTTGCGTTCCTGATCGAGTGCTACCGGCTGGCGGTTCGCTGCGGCGCCACGACGATCAACGTGCCCGACACGGTGGGCTATGCGACCCCGACGGAGTTCGGCGAGCTGATCCGGATCGTGCGCCAGGAGCTGCCCGACGACGTGGTGATCTCGACGCATTGCCACAACGACTTGGGGTTAGCCGTGGCCAACGCGCTCGCGGGCATCGAGAACGGCGCCCGCCAGGTCGAGGTGGCGGTCAACGGGATCGGCGAGCGGGCGGGCAATTGCTCGCTCGAAGAGATCGCGATGATCGTCCGAACCCGTCGCGCCCACCTGGGTGTGCAGCACGGCCTCACCATCAAGGAGATCACGCGCACGTCGAGGCTGGTCGCGATGACCACCGGCTACAGCGTGCAGCGAAACAAGGCCGTCGTGGGCACGAGCGCGTTCGCACATGAGAGCGGGATCCACCAGCACGGCGTGCTTGCCAACCGCGAAACCTACGAGATCATGGACCCCGTCGAGATCGGGCTCGAAGGCAACCAGCTCGTGCTCGGCAAGCACAGCGGCCGCCATGCCTTCGTCGACGCGCTCGACAAACTCGGCATCGCGCTGGACGACGCGGCTCTCAACCGCGCGTTCACGCGGTTCAAAGATCTGGCCGACCGCAAGGTCCAGCTGACGGATCAGGATCTGTCCGCGATCGTCGCCGAAGAGCTTGGCGCGGGTGACGAGGACCTCCTGGTCCTGGAGTCGCTGCAGATGGGCGGTGGCACGCACCTGCAACCGCGGGCCACGGTCCGGCTGCGCAGGGGGGAGGAGGTGATCGAGGAATCCGCGACCGGTGACGGCTTGATCGACGCGGCGATGGGCGCCATCGCTCGTGCCGCCGAGGTCGAGGGTCGACTCGCGAGCTTCCATGTGTCCGGGGTGACCGAAGGCACCGATGCGCTCGGTGACGTGGTGGTGCAGCTGGATATCGACGGGCGCCGCGTCACGGGGCGCGGGGTTGCCACCGACGTCGTTGAGGCAAGCGCACGCGCCTACCTCGCCGCGGTGAACCGCGCCCTCCAGGTCCAGGCCAAAGATGTCGCCCAGACGAACGAGGTCACGCCGTGACCGAGCGGAACCACACGATCGGCGTGATCCGGGGCGACGGCACCGGACCGGAGGTGGTCGCCGAGGGCCTCAAGGTGCTCGAGGCCGTCCGCGACGGCTTCGACGCCACCCTCGTGGATTTCGACCTCGGCGCGGAGCGGTACCTGCGCACCGGCGACGTGCTGCCCGATGACGAGCTCGCGCGGATCGCCCAGATGGATGCGGTGTTCCTGGGCGCGGTCGGCGATCCGCGGGTCAAGCCCGGCATCCTCGAGCGGGAGCTCCTGTTGAAGATCCGGTTCCAGCTCGACCAATGGGTGAACCTGCGGCCGGTGGTCCGCTACCCGGGCGTGACTACCCTCGTGCCGAGCCACACGGAAGACGACGTGAACTTCGTGGTCGTGCGTGAGAACTCCGAAGGCCTCTACGGCGGCGCTGGGGGCTTCCATCGGAAAGGGACGCCCCACGAAGTCGCCGTGCAGGAGTCGATCAACACGCGCCACGGCGTGGAGCGGATCGTCCGGTACGCGTTCGAACTCGCGGCCTCGCCGGTGCGGCGCGGGAAGGTTACGTTGGTGCACAAGGCCAACGTGCTCACCTTCGCGGGCGACCTCTACCAACGGGTCGTCGATGAGCTCGCCACCGCGTTCCCGGGCGTCGAGACCGATTACGTGCATGTCGACGCGGCGTGTATCTACTTCTTGGACTCGCCCGGGCGTTTCGACGTCATCGTGACCGACAACATGTTCGGCGACATCATCACCGACCTCGGGGCGATGATCCAAGGCGGCATGGGCATCGCCGCCGGCGGCAACATCAACCCCGACGGGGTGTCGATGTTCGAGCCGATCGGCGGGACGGCGCCCAGCGAGACGGGCAAGGGCACGATCAACCCGCTGGCGGCGATCGGCGCGATGGAGATGCTGCTCCGCCAACTCGGAGAGCACGACGCGGCGACCAGGATCGACCGGGGCATCCGCGCGGCGACCGCGCAGATGAAGGGCATGGCGGCCGGGGAGATGGGACACACGACCGCCGGGGTCGGCGACCTCGTCGTAGCGGGCGCGGGCGGATGAGCGCCGAGCCCGGCGTACGGGTCGAGCTGTACGACACCACCTTGCGCGACGGCGCGCAGCAGGCGGACCTGTCCTACACGGTGGAAGATCGCCTGCGTATCCTGCATAAGCTCGATCAGGTCGGCTTCCCCTATATCGAGGGTGGCTGGCCCGGCGCGAACCCGCGCGACACTGAATTCTTCCAGCTCGCCACGAAGGAAACGCTGCAGCATGCGCAGCTGACCGCATTCGGCATGACGCGTCGCGTCGGCGAGCGCGCCGAGGATGCGCAGGCGCTCCGTGACCTGCTCGACGCCGGGACCGAGGTCGTGTGCCTCGTGGGCAAGGCGTGGGACCTGCACGTGACCGAGGCGTTGCGCGCCGATCTGCCCGAGGGCGTGGCGATGGTGCGCGACTCCGTGGCGTTCCTGCGAGCACAGGGTCGTCGTGTGTTCTTCGATGCCGAGCACTTCTTCGATGGCTATCGCAGTGACCCGGCGTTCTCGATGCAGGTGCTGGCGGCCGCGGAGGAGGCCGGCGCCGAGCGGCTTGTCCTGTGCGACACGAACGGCGGGATGCTCCCGTTCGAGATCGCGGCGGTCGTCGGCGCCGTTGCCGACCAGGCCTCGGTGCCGCTCGGCATCCATGTGCACAACGATGCTGGGTGTGGCGTCGCGAACTCCCTGGTGGCCGTTGACGCCGGCGTACTGCAGGTGCAGGGCACCGTGAACGGCTACGGGGAGCGCACTGGCAACGCCGACATCGTGCCGATCGTCGCCGACCTCGTGTTGAAGATGGGCGTGACCGACGCGCTCCCGGCAGGGTCCGTGCAGCATCTGACCGAGCTCGCGCACTACGTCGCCGAGATCGCCAACCTCTCGCCCGAGGCGCGGCAGCCCTATGCGGGGCGCTACGCGTTCACGCACAAGGCCGGTCTGCACACGAGTGGGGTGGCCCGCGTTTCCCGGGCCTATGAGCACGTCTCGCCCGACGCCGTCGGCAATCGTCGCGGCGTCGTCGCATCCGACTACAGCGGCGGCGCGTCGATCCGTATGAAGGCCGAGGAGTTTGACCTCGCCCTCGGCGACGCCGCGATCCCGGTCGCCGTCGAGCAGCTCAAGCAACGTGAGGCGGCTGGGTACACCTTCGATATCGCCGAAGCGTCGCTCGAGCTGTTGTTGCGCCGAGCAGACGGCTGGCTGCAGGCCTTTTTCGAGATCGAGAGCTACCGGGTCCATGTCGAGGAGCGCACCGGTGACGAGCCGCTCGCCGAGGCGACCGTGAAGGTCGTGACCGCCGGCACGCGGCACATCGAGAGCGCCGAGGGCAAGGGGCCCGTCGGCGCCCTGGACAACGCGTTGCGCAAGGCGCTGACGAACGACTACCCGCAGCTGGACGACATGGAGCTCGAGGACTTCCGCGTCCGGGTGCTCGATCACAGCGTTGGCACCGGCGCGATCGTGCGCGTGTTGATCGATCTGTCCAACGGCGAGCACGAGTGGACCACCGTCGGTGTGAGCGAGAACATCATCGAGGCATCGTGGGAGGCGCTCGTCGACGGGTACACGTATGGGCTCCTGCACCCGCGGGAGCGCGTGGAGGATTAGTCGTGCCGGTGTGGATCCGCGACGCGGCGGCGGCAGACGCCGGCGCAATCGCGGCGGTGCACGTTGCGTCCTGGCGTTGGGCCTACGCGGGCATCCTTGCCGAGGATGTGATCGACAGCTTCTCGGTCGAAGGTCGCGAACAGATGTGGCTCGAGTGGTTTGACGAGACCGAGGATCGCGCCGCCCTGCTGGTCGCCGTGCAGGACGGTCGTGTCGTCGGGTTCGCCGGCGTGGGTCTGTCGCGCGACGTCGATGGGGAGCCGAACACCGGCGAGGTGCGGACGCTGTATCTCCTGGAGGAAGTGGCTGGTCTCGGGATCGGGCGCTCGCTCTTCGGTGAGGCGGTGGCGCGGCTGCGGTCGCTCGGCTACGACCGAGCGATGCTCTGGGTGCTCCGGGATGGGGCCCGGGCGCGTCGGTTCTACGAGGCGGCCGGATGGTCGAGCGACGGGACGACGGCGGAGTATTCGTTCGGCGGCCCGAGCCGTCCGATCGTGCGGTATGCCACCGACCTCTAGGGCGTCGGGTCGCTCGCGCTGGCCGCGAGCGCCTGGACGATCTTGTCCTCGAGCGTCTTCGCCTTGGATTCGTCCATGCCACTTGTCAGCAGCGAGAACTCGATCCACGTCCCGGCTGCCTCGCCCCATACCCACCCGGTGAGGGCGGACACGTGGTCCAGCGTGCCCGTCTTTGCTCGGACGCGCACGCCTGCGAGCCGCCCCTTCAGGGTGCCTTGACCACCGTCGGGAAGCGACATGCGCAGCGTGCCGGCCCAGGGTTGGGCGTCGGCCATCCACAGGAGGCGCACCATCCCCGCTACCGTCTGCCGGTTCGTATACGACAAGCCGGACGCGTCGTGACAGGTACCGCTGACGCCGTGTGTCATCTCGAAGCCGCAGATCGCCGCGGCCGCGTTCGCGATGGTGCCCGGCGCGCCGCCGGCGACGGCGAGCGCTTTCCCGAGCACCTCCGCGGAGAAGTTGAGCGAGCGCCGATCCATGTGCCGAACCAGCGTGCGCAGGGGTTGCGATGTGCGGGTCGCGATATCGGTGAGTCCGGCGACGGCATGGCCGCCCGCGGGCCTGGCCCCCACATGCACCCCGCGTGCGCGCAGCTCGCTGGTCAAGAATGCGGCGGCCCGCCGTTCGGGGTCCTCGATGTGCACGCCGGTCGGGCTCACGTTCCCGCGGAAGGTGAGCGCTGTCGGCAGCGCGATGTAGTCGGCGGGGAAGTAGTCCTTCCACCCCGGCGCGAACCAATCGCGGTGGAACGGGCCGGTGACGCCGATCACGCGACCGTCGATCCGGCGCACGCCCGCCTTCCAGATCTGACGGGCGAGCCGGGTGATCTGCGTCTCGCCGACCTCGGGATCGCCCTGTCCGCGGAGATACAGATCGCCCGCGACCGTGCCGGGCGGGTCCACCCCGAGCGACATCGCTCGCAGCCGGAACGTGTGCGAGGTGCCGAGATGGTCGAACAAGGCCATGGACAGCAGGAGCTTTTCGTTGGACGCAGGCGCTTTTCGTGCGCGCGCATGGTGGCGATACCAGACGTCGCCGTCGCTGCCGACCATCACCGACATCGGGTGCCCCGATGCGATCGCGTCCAGGTGCCCCGCCCATCGCGGGGTGGCCTCCCCGGGGCGGATAGCACCGCTGACCAGTAGGAACGTCATGATCGACGTCAGCGCCGCGATGCGTCGCACCTTCATGGTGGGCCACCTTACCGGGCCCTCCTCTCGCATCAGCAGCAGGGTAGCCGACGGCCGCGCCTAGGCCGAAAGTCTCGTTGCGCACCTCGGGGACTTCACGAACTAGTACTTTTTCGCTACCCTGCGACCCTACGTGCTCGTATATGGCTGAACGACGTTCAGGGGGGTTCGATGCGGTTCACTCTTCGGCAAGCGCTGCGGCGCAGAGGTGCTACGGCCTTGCTGGGCTGCCTCGTGCTGGCCGCCGGACTCACTGCCCCCGTGCTTGCTTCGACGCGCTCGACCTCCAACCACGCGCTTACCCCGAACGTCGATATGAAGACCGTGCGTATCTCTACGGGTCCCGAGGAGGAGCGGATCCTCGTCGTGCGGCAGGGTAAAGCCGTCCCGGACATCGCTCCGGCGACCCAGCAGTACCCCATGTGGGGATTGACGAGCACGATGTCAGCCAATGCGGGGGCCATCGCCGGCGTCAACGGAGACTTCGGCACCGGCCAAGGCCAGCCCGTGCACACCCTGATGATCGACGGTGAGTTGTGGTCGACCGGACAGTCCGACGGTATGGCGGCCGCGTGGGCGAGCGATGGCACGCGGGCCTACATCGGGCATCCGACGCTGCGGATCCACGCGGTCGGCGCTTCGGGCGCGTTGTTCAACATCCAGCAGTGGAACGCGCACGCGCCGACCGCCAAGACCATCGCGGCCTACACATCGCGCGGCGGGTCCGTGACCAAGCCGCCCGGCAAGACCGCGCCCAAGAGCATCGACCCGCGCTATTGCGCGGCACGCCTGGTGCCGAGCCATGCCATCGGTTGGAACGGCAAGAACCGCACTTCGCTCGTCCGGCGATACACGGTCGAGGCGCAACCGGAGCCGTGCCCACGCACGCCGATGACCGTTGGGTCGACCGCCGGGGCCGTGGTCGTTGTGTCGAAGTTCGTCTCGTCGGTCCCCAACCCGGTGGGTGCGCTGTCCGCCGGCAACACCGTGAAGCTCTCCTGGACGTTCGTCGGCTGGCCCGGCATCACCGACGTCATGGGCGGCTCGCAGTTGCTGGTCGACCGCGGCAAGAACGTGGCTCCGGACTACACGACCGGTTCGAACTACATCCTGAACAACAACCCGCGGACCTCGATCGGCATCAACAAGGGCTGTTCGGACACCGACAAGGGGACCACGTGCCGGATGTACCTCATCACCGTCGATGGGCGTCAAACGCTGACGAACTGGTCGAAGGGTGTCCGGCTGCCGTTCCTCGCGAACGAACATCTCCGTGCCGGAGCCTGGATGGCGCTGAACCTCGACGGCGGTGGCTCGACCACGATGTGGGTGAAGAAGAAGGACCCCGGCTATTGCCAGTCGAGTCCGTCGGTGGGCGGTTGCCTCGTGAATCGCCCGTCCCCGAGCACCGGTGAGCGGGCCACCCGAACGGCGATCGTCGTGCTGCCCTCCGCGGACACGGGCACGCCGCTCGGGTTGCGGTAACACCGAGTCAACCGACGCGCACCCACAGCTCCCCGTCGGCGCTGCCGCGCGCGACGTAGACCCGCCAACACCCCGGCTGGGGGAAGGTGAGTTCGCTCTGCCAGGGTTCGCCCGGCCGGTCCCACGTGAACGGCGCCACACCCGGCCGCACGCCGCTGACGCGAACGATCCGGTCGGCGGGTCCGACGAGCACGATCTGCAAGGCTCGGGCTCCACCGATGCGCCAGTACGTCGTGATCGGCGTGCCTGCGGTGAGGGTATCGACGCCGGAGAACAACGCGGAGAAGACGCCGCCGCCCCGCATCGCGCCCTGGACCTCGAGGCCGTGCGCCATGGGGCGTAGCGGCGACGGGTTGATGCAGCTGCGTCCCCCCGGCATCGGCGGGGGGGTCGAGACGACGCTGGATGCGGCCGGGATCGGATCGGTGCCCGAGGAGATCGTCGGACCATGACCACAGGCGCCCAGAGCCACGGTCACGGCAAGCGTGACCGCCCAACGAACCCCAACGATGGTGGATCGGCGCATCTCTAGCACTATCGGCGTGGCTCCCACGGGGTTGACCTACGGGCCTTCGCGCAGGGAATAAGAGCATCCTATGTCGCGACGGGCGGGAGCAGGCAACCGCGTAAACTCCTCCAACGCACAGGAAGGGGATGGCATCATGACCGGCGTCGATCGCACGCGACTTCAGGACTTGATGGCACGGGAACGGGCGACGTTTCGCGAGCGTCACTCGCGCTCAGGGCAGCTCGCCGAAGATGCGAAGGAGTCCCTTCTGTTCGGTGTGCCGATGAACTGGATGACGCGTTGGCCGGGGGACTACCCGGTGTTCGTCGATCGAGCCGAGGGGGCCGGCTTCGTCGATGTCGACGGCAACGCCTTCGTCGACTTCTGTCTGGGCGACACGGGCGGCATGGCCGGCCACGCCCCGAAGGTCAGCGTCGATGCGATCGCCGAACGATCCGCCAAGGGCATCACGCTCATGCTGCCGACCGAGGACGCCGCGTGGGTCGGCCGCGAGATGGCTCGCCGCTTCGGACTTCCGTACTGGAACTTCACGCTCACGGCGACCGACGCGAACCGGTTCGCGATCCGGTGGGCACGCCAGGTGACCGGGCGGACGAAGGTGGTGGTGCACAACTGGTGTTACCACGGGTCGGTCGACGAGTCGTTCGCCACGCTGGATGCACAGGGCGAGGTTGTGGCTCGGGAGGGGAACGTCGGTATGCCGGTGCCTCTTGCCGCGACGACGCGGGTCGTGGAGATCAACGACCTTGACGGGCTCGAGCGCGCGCTCGCGATCGGAGACGTCGCGGTCTGCATGTTCGAGCCAGCGCTCACGAACATCGGCATCGTCATGCCCGAACCCGGCTATCACGAAGCGGTCCGCGCGCTGTGCACGACCTACGGCACGCTCCTGTTGATCGACGAGACGCACACGATCAGCGCGGGGCCGGGCGGCTGCACGAGGGCCTGGGGCCTGCAGCCCGACATCGTCACGATCGGCAAGACCCTCGGTGCCGGGATCCCGAGCGCCGCCTACGGGATGAGCCAAGCGTTGAGCGACCGTGTGTATGCCCAGACCGATTGGAAGAACGCCGATGTGGGCGGTGTCGGCGGCACGCTTGCCGGGAACGCGCTGTCGCTGGCGGCGATGCGCGCGACGCTGGGCGAGGTCATGACCGATGAAGCCTTCGAGCGGATGATCGTACTCGGCGAGCGATTCGAGGACGGCGTCCGGGGGGTGGTCGAGTCACGCGGGCTGCCGTGGCACGTCGTGCGGTTGGGGTGCCGCGTCGAGTACCTGTTCCGAGCAGATCGCGCACGAAACGGCAGCGAGGCGGCTGCCGGACAAGACGACGAGCTCGACGCGTTCATCCACCTGTATCTGCTGAACCGGGGCATCCTGATGACCCCGTTTCACAACATGGCGCTGATGTCGCCGGCGACCTCGGCCGACGACGTCGACCTGCACACCGAGGTGTTCGGCCGGGCGGCGGACGAACTGATCGGAGCCGCGTCCTGAGTTGCGACCTGGCGCATCACCTGCGAGGACGCTCCTCTCATCAACGAGGAGGCTCTGATGGTGCGTCGTTGGTTGTCGATCCTGCTTGCGCTGACCGTCGTCGTGGCGGGGGCCTGGGCGGCGCTTGCCGCGATCACCCCGGTGAAAGTCTTCGATCCCCCGGCGAGTCAGTCGGGGCCGTATCGCAACGCGTCGTGGCTGCTCTACGCCGCCGACAGCAAGGATCACCCTCGTCATTGGGACGTGTTCGCGCGCCCGATCGCCGGCGGCACACCGACGAAGATGAACGCATCGGGGACCAAGGGGTGGACAGGTGGGTTCGACCCGGGCACCAACACGGCCATTTATCAGGAATACACGTCGGGCGACTCGGACATCCGGTTCTTCAACCTGGACACGATGACGCGCCAGGCGACCCCGCGACCCTTGCAAACCGGTGCCTGGGAGTTCGACCCGCATATCTCCACCGCGTACATGTCGTTCTTCCGGTGGCAGAAAGTCAACGGCATCTGGTACGCGAAGCTCTACCTGCTCGATCGGTCCGACAACTCCCTGACGACGATGGCGAGCATCCAGTCGCAGAGCGGGCAATACTTCCTTAGCGACTTCCTCGGCGAGCACTACGCGACGTGGACCGTGTGCTCGAAGACGTGCACGGTGCGCGTGTACAACATCGATACGCCGGGGGTCGCGAAGCTACCTTCGACCAGCGACAACAAGCCGCAGTACGGCTCGGCGATCGATGAGACCACGGCATCGGCGTGAAGATCTGGCGGGTACCCCTCGCGGACCTGTCGGCGAGCGCGACGAAGGTTGCCTCGATCCCGACGGGACAGGATGTCGACAACGCCATGTCGCTGGACGCAGGCGACCTCTTGTTCGGGAAGTACGCGTGCAATGGATGGGCCGGGATCTACGGCGTGCCCGGGGCCGACACATGATGCCTAGCTGCGGCCATCGGCGAATGCCCGCATGAAGGCGGCGAGGCGTTCGACGCCGTCGAGCGGCATCGCGTTGTAGATCGACGCGCGGACGCCACCGACGCTGCGGTGGCCCGCGAGGTCGACCATGCCCGCGGCGGCGGCCTCGGCGATGAACGCGTGTTCCAGCTCCACGGTCGGAAGGCGGAACGTGACGTTCATGAGCGAGCGCGACGAGCGATCGGCATGGCCTCGGTAGAACGCGGGGAGGGCGTCGAGCACGTCATAGAGCTGGGCCGCCTTCGCACGATTGCGCTCGTGCATCGCCTCGAGCCCACCGATGTCCTCGCGGAGCCATCTCGTCACGAGCAGAAGGATGTAGATCGAGAACACCGGCGGGGTGTTGTACAGCGAGCCGTGCTCGGCGTAGGTCCGGTAGTCGAGCATCGCGGGCAGGCCCTCCGGGACGTGTGCGAGCGCGTCGTCACGCACGATCACGATCGTGACGCCGGCGGGCCCCGCGTTCTTCTGCGCCCCTGCATAGAGCACCGCGTAGCCCCCGACGTCGATCGGTCGCGACAGGAAGTCGCTCGAGCCGTCGGCAACGAGCGCGACGTCGTCGGGCACGATGGGCGTCTCGGGGTACTCGACCCCTTGGATCGTTTCGTTCGTCGTGATGTGGACGTAGGCGGGGTTGGCGTTGATCGACGCCAGGAGCTCGTCGGTCTCGGGGGCGCGCACGTATCCCTCGTCTTTGCCGGTCCAGGCGAGCCGGGCCGTGCCCTCCTTCGCGGCTTCGGTCCAAGCCTTGGCGCCCCAGGATCCCGTGACGATGAAGTCGGCGTGGCGCCCCGTGGCGCGCAGCAGGTTCATCGGGACCATCGTGAACTGCATGGTGGCCCCACCCTGCGTGAACAGGACTCGGTGCGTGGCCGGGATCGCGAGCAGCGCGCGCAGGTTGGCTTCGGCCTCGGCGATCACATCGGTGAACCAGGCGCCGCGATGCGAGACCTCCAGCGCCGAGGCGCCGACACCGGGAAGCGAGATCAGGTCTGTCTGTGCCTGGCGCAGCACGGAGAGTGGCAAGATGCCGGGGCCGGCGGAAAAGTTGACGGTGCGCTCGGTCATCGCCTCAGGTGTCGCCGCTAGGAACGCTCGAGGGGACGTGTGAGACAGGTCGGCCCACCGTCGCCGTTGAGGCTGATGTGCGCCCCCACGTACGTGGTCACGTCGACCCCGGCCGCTTCCATCCGTTCGCGCGTGACGGGATTGCCTTGCACCGCCAGTACGCGTCGCGGCCCGAGAGCCAAGACGTTAGGCCCCATCGTCGGGAACTCCTCGTCGGGAACCTCGACGAACCCGATGCCGCGCGCCGCCAGCACCTGCACGAGGCGCACGGGCATCATCGGTAGGTAGACGACCGCGAGGTCCGCGTCGAGCATCGACAGGAACGACATCAGGTGCAGGCATTCGCCCGGACCGCGGTGGTGCGGAAGGTCGTAGGTGAGGATTTCGACACCCTGGTTCGCCAGCCTCGGGCGGAGCTGCTCGATGGCCTCGGTGTTCGTGCGATACCCGAGCCCCACGAGCAGGGTCCTCGCGTCGAGGAAGACCATATCGCCACCTTCGGCGGTGGCCGGGGCCGAGAGCGGGGGCAGGATCGTGCAGCCGGCATCGCCGAGCTCCGCAGCCACGATCGCGGGCTCGCCGCGTCGTCCTTCCTTGCCCGGACGCAACGGGATCACGCCTGCGTCGGTCACGAGCGTCGGATCGTAGGCGTACACGGCGTCGGGGTCTCCCGGCACGGGCTGCGTCCCGACCACGACATCGCCCGCACGGGCGCGCAAGATCTCCACGAGTGCCGCGTGCTCGGCGACGGTCGCATCGATGTCGGGATCGGCGTGCCAGCCATAGGCCTGCCATGCGGCGAAGGCCTGCGGATGGGGAGGGCGGACGTAGATCCGTCGCACGGTGCCGTAGGCATTCATGGGAAACGATGCTACCGGTGGGTCGGGTTCACCGCTTGTGCGTGTGCACGGGCGACGGGTGCGTGGGGTGTTCGGGGTGCCTGGGGTGCTCGCCGTGTGCAGGGTGTGGGGCTGTTGAAGGGTCGGTCGCCCGTGCCTGTCCGGGCGGCTCGCCGTGTGGGTTGTGCGCGGCGCTGTTGCCGGGGCTCGTTGCCAAAGGCCCCGGTGTGCCGATGCCGCCGCCGGTTCCGCCCGCCCCGGAACCCGTCGAGCCGCCGCCGGATCCGGGCGCGGTCTGCCCGGGCGAGGTGCCCGTGCCCGAGGTGGTGCCGCTGCCGGAGGTGGTGACCGTGCCGGTCGAGCCAGATCCGCCTCCGTCGGTCGAGGTCGGTGGGGCACCGTCGCCGCTCGGACCGGATGGACCGTCGTTCGCAGGTGCGGGCGTGTCACCGGGAACCGGCGGAACGAAGAGCGCCCCTGCGACCGGTGGCAGGAAGGGTTCGGCCGCGATCAGGGTCGGGGAACGATGGCTGCCGAACGACAGCGCGATCATCAGCGCTCCCGCGACGGCAGCGCCGCCGAGGGCGATCATACCGATGCGGCGATTCCGTGCTGCCTCCAACTCGCCGTCGGTGACCTCGACGCCGGCCTGCTCCGGTGTCGTCGCTTCCGCAGCCTCCGAGGCCGCGATCGGCAGGATCGCCGCCGGCATGATCCGTGCCGCGCCGGTGGATCGTGCGGTGCTTCGCCTCCCCATGCCGGTGCTCGGGTGCAGTCGCTTCCCGCGCCGCTGGAGCTCGGTGACGCTTGGCCGGGTCGGCACGCCGCCGCGGGCGGCGAGCATCTCGCGCAGCGTCGTCGGATCCTTGCGGACCTTGTCGATCCAGTCTGGCCGCTCGATCGCGCCGAGCGCCGAGAGCTCTATCCCGGCGGCAAGGCCGACGGTAGCGGACAGCGCCGTAAGGACCTCGGTCGGATCGACCCGTGCGGCGCCGCCGATCGGGACGACGCCGGCCGGCCAGACGACCACGAGCTTCGCGCGCGGGGCGAGCTCGCCGACCACCTGCACGGCCGTCACCCCGATCGCGTCGTCGAGCACGACAACGTCGGGTTGATCGGCCAACAGCAGCCGAGCGAGATCGGCCGTCGCCGTGGCCTCCCCGATCACGTCGAACCCGTCGCTTTCCAGCACGGTTCGCATGACCCCGCCTCGGACGGGGTCCCCATGCCCGACCACGACACGAACGTTGCGTTGGTCCATCCCCACTCCCGCTCCCGCTCCGGCCTCATGTGCGACCGGGACGATCACAGCCTACCCGGGGCGTGTCCCCCGAGCTACCGACCTTCGGCCGGGTTCCGGACCTAGGGCGTTAGACTCCGCGCCCGATGGGGGAGGTCAGGCTGCGGTGGACGGGCGAGCGGATCCAGTTCGTCGGCGACACGGGGTACGGGGAGCCGGTGCATGTGGGTGGAGACCTCGAGGGTCCCGGCGCCAAACCCTCGGATCTGTTGCCGTTGTCGCTGGCCGCGTGCACGGCCTACGACGTCGTCGAGATCCTCCGCAAGCAGCGTCAGGGTTTGCGGGCGCTCGAGGCCATCGTCACATCCACCCAAGACGAGGACCCGCCGTGGACGTTCCGTGCGATCCACGTCGAGTGGGTCCTACGAGGGGCGGTAGACCGGAACAAGGCCGATCGTGCCGTCCAGCTCGCCGAGGCGAAGTACTGTGCGGTCGCCGCGACGATCCGATCCGTCGTCGAGCTCTCGCACACCGTGCGCATCGAGCCCACGTAGCTGCGCAAGGAGACTGGTAACGCTGATGGATGCCGTGGCCCTTCGCGTTCGCCTCGACGAAGGCCCTGTCCTGGCCGACGGCGGTATGGGCACCGCGCTGATCGATGCCGGGGTGCCGGTCGCCACATGCATGGAGGCACTCAACGAACGGGCGCCGGCGCGCGTGGCGGCCATCCACTCGGCGTTCGTCGCCGCCGGTGCCCGGCTCGTGTTGACCAACACGTTCGGCGCCAACCGATTTCGGCTGGAGCACCATGGGCTGGCCGACCGGGTGGTCGAGGT
>JBDUBL010000033.1:0-23232 GCA_040004125.1 Actinomycetota bacterium | reverse complement strand
ATGTGCGTCCCCTTCGCACGCCGGGCCTCATACCTGTCGCACGCAACCCTCATCATAGGGTGGCGTAGCGCAACGAACCAGGTCCCGCGGTTCAGCTCTGGCATTGCGGGCAGAAGAACGAGCTGCGTTGCGAGATCTTCACGCTCTGGATCGGCGTGCGACAGCGCCGACACGGCAACCCGGCTCGCCCGTAGACCTTGAGTTCGTTCTGGTACTCCCCGGGCTCGCCGAACAGGTCGAGGTAGGCCCCGTCGTCCAGTGTCGTGCCGCGCAGCTTGATCGCTTCCTGCAGCACCTCCTGCATCGACCGATACAGGCGCCGCACCTCCTGCGACGACAGGGTGTTGCTCAGTCGATCGAAGCGCAACCCCGCGCCGAACAACACCTCATCGGAGTAGATGTTTCCGAGTCCGCTGATGAATTTCTGATCCATCAACAGCTGCTTCATCTTCGCGGCCTTCTCGACGAGCAGGTACTGGAACGCCGGCCACGTGAACACCTGATCGAGCGGATCGATCGCGATGTGCTGCAAGTCCTTGATCTTGCCCATCTCGTCTGGGGAGACGACGAACACCTCCCCGAACGTTCGCGGGTCGATGAACCGGAGGTCGCCACCCTGCTGGAAGGTCGCGACCACGTGGGTGTGTGGGGCCAGCGCAAGACGGCCGTTCCCCCGCTGGAACCGACCGCTCATCCCGAAATGCACGACCCAGACATCGCCGCCGTCGAGATGCAGCAGGATGTACTTGCCGCGCCGCTCGGTCTTCGCGATCTTGTGCCCCGCCAGCCGCGAGGTGAACTCCTTGCGCGTCTTGTGTCGGCGGATCGCGCGCATCGCATTCTTTGTGCCCTTGACCTCGACGCTCTTGATCTTCTTGCCGACCACGTCGCGGTCGAGATCCCGGCGCATCACCTCGACTTCGGGAAGCTCCATACGTCCCTCCTAGGGTGTCTCCCCGGCGCCGCGCACACGCAGGCGCTCATATGCCTCGTGCGCGGCGTGCTGCTCCGCTTCCTTCTTGGTGCGACCGTCCCCTGTGCCGAGCGCTTCGCCGGCAACCGACACGATCGCCGTGAACGCCTTCTGGTGATCCGGTCCTTCCTCCGAGACTTCGTAGCTCGGCAGCGAGCGCAGCCGCTGCGACGCGAGCTCCTGCAGGAGCGTCTTGAAGTCGCGATCGCCCTCGCCACGCACGTAGGCCTCCATCCGGGGGCGGAACAACCGCTCGATCAGCTCGCGAGCGCGGTCGAGGCCCGCATCCAGGTAGACCGCGCCGAAGATCGCCTCGAGCGCGTCGGCCAGGATGCTCGCCTTGTCCCGCCCGCCCGACTGTTCCTCGCCTTTGCCGAGCAACACGAGATCGCCGATCGTCAGGCCGCGGGCGACGTCGGCGAGCGCCTGCATGTTCACGATGGCGGCGCGAAGCTTCGCGAGCTGCCCCTCGGGGAGCTCCGGGTACGACACGTAGGCCATATCGGTCACCACGAGGCCCAACACCGAGTCCCCCAGGAACTCGAGCCGCTCGTTGGTGATCATCAGCCCTTGCTCGAACGCATAGGAGCGATGCGTCAGCGCGGCCGCACGCAGCCCTGCATCGTGGAACCGAACCCCGAGGGCCCGGTCCAGGGCGTCCAGCTGCGCCACCGCGGGAGGCACGTGGCTACTCGACCTCGACCGCCTGGCGGCCGGCGTAGTACCCGCAGTTGCCGCACACGCGATGCGGCATCTTCGGCTGCTTGCACTGCGGGCACGAGCTATAGGACGTCGCCTCGGCTTTCCAGGTGGCTCGCCGCTTCGCGGTGCGCGTCTTGCTCTGCTTCTTCTTGGGGACCGCCATACGTGGTTCCTTCCTCGTCTCAGTCGATATCGGGCAGATCCGGCAGCAGGTCCGCCAGCACGGCGAACCGTGGGTCGATGGCTTCGTGGCCGGGGCACTCACCGAGGTTGCGGTTTTCGCCGCACACCTCGCAGAGCCCTTGACAGTCCGGCCGACACAGGGGCGCGAACGGCATTTCGACGCCGACCGCGTCGCGGACCAGTTGCTCGAGGTCGATCGTCTCGTCCACCAGGACGTAGTCGTCGTCGTCCTCGTCGAGCTCGTTGTCGTCGGGCACGGCTGCGGCGAACAGCTCGCTCACCTCGACCGAGAATGCCTGGGAGCGCTCGGTCAGACATCGGGCGCACCGCACGGTCCAGGTTCCCGTGATCGGGCCGGACACGAGGATGCCCTCGACGACGGACTCCAACAGCAACGACCCGCCGAGCGGCGCATCGTCGGGCACCGCCGCCAACTCGGTCGCAAGCCCGTCGATCGTGCCGAGTACGTCGTGGCGCCGCGAGGCGCCCGGCGATCCGAGCAGGTCGTGCACCTCGATCCCGGGCAGCACCATCAGCCGAAGTCCTCCCCGCCGGCGTCGGCATCGAAGAGCTCCGAGGGTTGTTCCTCGGCGGACGGCGCGAGGCGTTGTTCCGCGGCGGTGGCCGGCGCGCGCAGGCGATCGCGGCCGATCTCGACCTGGTCCAGTGTCTTGGCGAGTGCTCGCGCCGTGCCCTGGGCGTCCTCGAGGATCTTGCGCAGCGAGATCTCGAACTGCGCCAGCTTGCCGTCGACGTAGTCCTCGGCCTCGCGGCGCATCGCCGTCGTCGTGTCCTCGGCATCCTGCAAGATCTGTGCCCCTTCGTCCTCCGCGCGCTTGGCGACCTCGGTCTTCATCGCCATACGCCGCTGCTCCTCATGCGCCTGTTCGATCACGCGGTCACCCTCGGCGCGCGCCTTCGCAAGCAACTCCTCCCGGTCCTTCACGATCCAGCGCGCTTGCTTGATCTCTTCGGGCAGCGCCTCCTGCATCTCGTGCAGCATCTGGAGCACGTCCTCGCGGCTTATCAGCACCGAGGACGAAAGCGGCATCGACTTCGCGTCGCGCACGATGTCTTCGAGTTGGGCCAGGCGCCCGGCAAGGTCCATCAGGCAGCTCCCAGCCGGTCGATCAAGGCCTTGCACACATGGTCGGGCACGAGCCCTTGGACGTCGCCGCCCAAGCGGGCAACCTCTTTGACGAGGGACGAGGACAAGAACGACCACTTGGGATTGGTCGCCATGAACAGCGTCTCGATCTCGCCGATGCGTTGATTCATCTGTGCCATCTGGATCTCGTATTCGTAGTCGCTCACGGCCCGCAGGCCCTTGACGATGATGCTCGCACCCTGGTCGCGGGCATACTCCACGAGCAACCCACCGAACGCGCTCACCCGAACGTTCGGCAGATCTCGAACCGCCTCCTCGAGCAGAGCGATGCGTTCCGCGACCGCGAACAACGGTGTCTTGGAGGGGTTCTCCAACACCGCCACGACGACCGCGTCGAACGTGCTCGCGGCGCGGCCGACGACATCGATGTGCCCATTGGTCACCGGGTCGAACGTTCCCGGACACAGGGCGGTCAGGCCCATCGCTCCTCCCGGTACAAGGTGAGGAGGCTGTCCCCGTATCGGAGCTGCCTCCGGACGGCCCAGTGTACCGGAACCGCAGGCAGCAGGCTGTTATGACCTCGGGTCAACATGACGGTCCACGTCTCCGGGGCAAGCCATCCGGCGTCAAGCGCCGCGAAGACGCCATCAAGAGCGTCGGCGACCAGGTCGTAGGGCGGATCGCAGAACACGATGTCGAACACACCTTGCGCTGCATCGCGTCTCCCGAGCCATGACTCGACATCTCCCTTCACTACCGTTGCTTCTTCGGCCAACTTAACCCGGACCAGGTTCTCGCGGATCGCTCCCGCCGCTCGCCCCGAGCGCTCGACGAAGACCACCCCGGCCGCGCCCCGGGACAGCGCCTCGATCCCGACCGCGCCGGTGCCCGCGAACAGGTCAAGGCAGCGGGCGCCCTTTACAACGGCGCCCAAACTCGCGAAGAGGCCTTCGCGAGCCATGTCCGACATCGGCCGGGTGCCGGGTGGCACCGGCCCCAGACGCGCCCCCTTCGCCGTCCCCGCGATCACACGCACGACCGGCGAGCCTAGCCGTCTATGACGGCCGGCACGCTACGAGCGGAACAGCCAGTCGATCGAGGCCGCGAAACGCAGCGTCAGCTCGGCGAGCAAGGCCGGGTGCTCCCCCAGCCCCGGGTCCTCCGCCACGACGCCGAACGCCCGCGCGCGCGCTCGCGCGATCAACTCGACGTCGTCGGCCAGGCGCGCAAGCTTGAGGTCGGGCATCCCGGATTGCCGCGTGTCGAATAGCGTCCCTTCTCCACGCAACCGGAGGTCCTCGTCCGCGAGCTCGAACCCGTCGGTCGTGCGCACCATCGCGTCGATCCGCGCACGCGCTTCCTCATTGGCGGGGTCCGAGGTATCGAAGAGCACGCAGGTGGACGGGTAGGACCCGCGACCGATCCGCCCCCGCAGCTGATGGAGCTGAGCCAATCCGAACCGCTCCGCGTTCTCGACGAGCATCACCGTGGCATTCGGCACGTCGACACCGACCTCGATCACCGTGGTCGAGATCAGCACGTCGGATGCCCCCGCCCGGAAGGCGTCCATGATCCGTTCCTTCTCTTTGGGCCGCATGCGCCCGTGCAAGAGATCGACGCGCAGCGCGGGGAAAACCTGCACACGCAGACGCTCCGCTTCGCTCTCCGCGGCCTTGGCCTGCGTTCGATTGCCCTCATCGATCGCCGCGCACACGACGAACGCTTGTCGGCCGGCCGCGACTTCGCCGCGGACCAAGTCCTCGGCGGCCGCTCGCTCCGGTTCCGTACGCGCCGCAACCGTGTGGATGGGCTGCCTGCCGGCCGGCAGCTCATCCAGGACCACGACATCGAGGTCACCGTAGTAGGTCAGCGCGAGCGTGCGCGGGATCGGCGTCGCGGTCATGATCAAGACGTCGACGTCGCCGCCACCCTTACCCGTCAGCGCCATCCGCTGGTGCAGACCGAAGCGATGTTGCTCGTCGACAACCGCCAGGCTGAGGTCCGCGATCTCGACGCCTTCTTGGACGAGCGCGTGGGTTCCGATCAACAGATCGAGCGACCCATCCGCGGCCCCCGCGAGGATCCGGGTGCGATCAACACCGGTGACGCTGCCGGACAGCAACGCGTAGGTCAGCGTCGGAGCCGGCGCAGCGCCTTGGGCGAACAACGAGGCCTGTTCGTCATCGGCGTTGCGGGACTGCGTGGCGAGGAACGCGACGCCTCCGATCCGATCGAGCAGGGTCCCGACGGATCGCAGGTGCTGACCGGCCAGCACCTCGGTCGGTGCCATTATCGCGGCCTGGTGACCGGACTGGATCGCCACGAGGCAGGCGTGCAACGCCACGATCGTCTTGCCGGAACCGACGTCGCCCTGCAGGAGGACGTTCATCGGCTGGGGGGCCTCCATCCGCCGGTCCGCGTCGGCAACGGCGCGCACCTGCGACGCCGTGAGCTCGAAGGGCACAGTCGCGCGGAGCGCCTCGGTGAGCGTTCCGCGGGACCGGTGCGCGACGCCCGTACGCTCCGCCTCGAGGCGCTGGCGCCGGAACGCCACCCCGAGCTCGAGGGTGAACAACTCGTCGAACTTCAATCGCTCCCGCGCGACGTCGAGCTCGTGCTGATCGGTCGGGAAGTGGATCCACCGCAGTGCCTGATCTCGCGCCGACAGCGACTCAGCCGTCAACAACGCTGCGGGCAGCGGATCGGGTTGGGGCGGCAGCTGCTCGAGGGCCTGCCACAGGAGTTCTCGGATCGTGCGCGGGGTGATGCCGTCGGCCGCCGGATGCACCGGCGTGATGCGTCCGGTGTGCACGAGGTCCTGTTCGCCGCTGCGCAGGACCTCGACCTCCTGGTTCGCGAGTTGCAGCCGACCCCGGTAGAGCTGGGCGATCCCCGAGACGGCGAGCTCCGCACCCTCCCGGTACCAGTTGGCCACCCACGGCTGGTTGAAGAAGGTCAGATCCAGGAACCCCGTGCCGTCGCCGATCGTGACCGTGACCATCGCCTGTCGGCGTCTGGTCTGGCGCTTCACCACGGTGCGCACGGTCGCGATCACCGTGGCGTGCGCGTCGATCGTCAACTTGGCGATCGGCAACACCCGCGAGCGGTCGATATAGCGGCGGGGATAGTGGTGGAGCAGCTGCCCCACCGTCTCGATCTCGAAGGCCTCCGCGAGGACCTCATGAGCCGCAGGGCCTTTCGTGCGGCCCGTTCGACGGGCCGCCAACCGGGCGTCGATGGCCGTGATCGGGTCCTCGGGCTTCAGCGGCATCGGCTGGTCCTTCACGGTGTCCGGTTCTACCATGCCTGCATGACACGACGACCGGGCCGCACCGTCTTGCTCGTCTGCGCGCTCGTGGCGACGCTCGCCGCATGCGGCACGACGCAACCGACTGCCTCGACCGCGGCCTCACTGTTGCCGGCCACTGCAACGGAGCTCCCCTCGATGGACCCGACGACGTTCGCGGCGATGGTCGGCCAGCAGCGGGGCACACCCGTGGTCGTCAACTTCTGGGCCTCCTGGTGCCCGCCGTGTCGCGAAGAGACCCCCGACCTGGTGGACGCGCACCATCGCTGGGGCGATCAGGTGCAGTTCATCGGCGTCGACCTGTCCGATGACCGCGGCGGAGCGACGTCGTTCATCGGCGAGTACGGCGTGCCGTACCCGAGCGTGTTCGACCCCTCGAACGCGATCGCGATCGCCTACGGGCTGTTCAGCCCGCCGGCGACCCTGTTCTTCGACGCGCAGGGGAACCTCGTCGAGACGATCCCCGGCCAGATCTCCGCACACGATCTCGAGACGAACCTTCAGGCCATCACCACCTGATCTGCTCCCCGGTACACCTTTGGTACGCTGGTTCGGCTATGGCAGCCGTGTGTGATATCTGTGGCAAGAAGCCGTGGTTCGGCAAGTCGGTGACGTTCTCGCACAAGCGGAACAACCGCCGATGGGACCCGAACATCCAGCGCGTGCGCGCGTTGATCAACGGCGCTCCCAAGCGTGTGAACGCCTGCACGAGCTGTATCAAGGCCGGCAAGGTCGTCCGCGCCGCGCGCGGCTGACCACGAGCCCGGTCCTCAGCCGATGATCGCGGTGGCGAACCGGTAGCCCGCCTTCCCGTCCTGCTTCGTGCGGTACATCGCCTCGTCCGCCCGCGCCACGATCGAGGCCGCGGACTCCCCAAACGAGCCCAACGCGATCCCGACACTCGCCGTCACCGTCGCGACCCCTGCCGCGACCGGGATCGGTTTGCCGACCGCCTGGACGACGCGGGTGGCGATCTTCTCTGCATCGTCGGGCGTCGCGAGGTTCTCGCAGAGCACGACGAACTCGTCGCCGCCCATCCGAGCCACGATGTCGCCGGGACGGACGACCGACTCCAGGCGGCGCGACGTCTCGGCGAGCACGCGGTCACCCGCCTGGTGCCCGAAGACGTCGTTCACGTCCTTGAACCCGTCCAGGTCCATGTAGAGCACGGCGATCGCCCTGCGGGAGCGCTCCGCGCGGAAGACCGCCCGGACGAGCAGCTCATCGAACAGCTTGCGGTTCGCCAGCCCCGTCAGCGGGTCGTGGGTCGCCTGATGCTCGAGCTGGTCCTCGTGCAGCTTACGTACCGTCGCGTCGCGCGCGATCACGGTGAACATCTCGCTGCCCCCGACCGACGTCGCCGACAGTGAGACGTCGATCGGCAGCCTGGACCCGTCCTTGCGCTTGGCCTCGACGAGGTGTTCTCGCTCTTCCCACCGCACGTCCTGCAGACCGGAGCGTTCCTCGGTGATCGCGAGCGCGGGAACCATGTCGCCCATGGGGCGACCCACCATCTCGGACTCAGTCCAACCGAAGAGCGCCTCGGCGGCCGGATTCGCGGACTCGATGTGGCCGAGCGCGTCGGCGGTGACGATCGCCTCGACCGCGCTGTCCATCACCGCCTTGGCGCGTGCCTCCGACGCCGCCAGGTCCATCCCCAGTCGGGTGGCGAGGTCCAAGGCGGCCACGCGCGACCTGCCGAGGAAAAACAGGACAAGCGCCGCGACGAAGGTCATCGTGAGGCACGCGATCAGGGGGAGCCACGGGAAACCGACCGCTTCCGGATCGAAGGCTCGCGTGGCCGTCAGATCGATCGTCCAGGTCGTGCCGTCCACCAACACGATGTCCGAGGCCGTGAAGACACTCGGGTCGCCGTCGTGCACGCCGTCGCTGGCCGCCGTCGCGAGCACCACACCGTCCGCACTCCAATGCACCGACGCACGGAGGCCCGTCGCAGGCTCGCCGAGCATCTCCTGACCGAGCGTCGTGGGATCGAGGATGGCGCTGACCCAGCCCACGAAATGGCCGCCGCGGTGGATCGGCGCAACCAATTGCATGCGCAGTTGTCGATACACATTGGGCTCCGGAGGGGTCATCGTCACCCCACCGTCTTTCCTGACCATCTCGAGCGCGGCGCGCGCGCTCGCATCGTCGGCCAGGTTCGAACCGAGCAGGGTCGGTGACGCCGACCGTGGGGCCACCATGGTGACCGGATACGCCACCTCACTCGGTGAGCGTCCCCGCGAGCGCTGGATGAACTGCAGGGCGATCACGGACGGACGCGCGGCGGGCAGCTCAAGTGAATTCGTGAACTTGAGGAACTCATCGCTCGTGGGCTCCCGCACCTCGAAGAACCCCTGGGTCACGGTGACCACCCGGCGGTAGTTGTGCACGGTCGCTTCGAGGAGGGCGTGCCGTTGTGCGACTGCGTCTTGGAACCGGGTCTCGGCCGCGTCGTGGCGGTCGACCGCCCACGCAGAGGCCACAGCCCCCGACACCGTCGATCCGAGCACCAAGGCCGCAACGGACGCGAAGATCAGCGTCCGGGCACGACGTCGGTGCTGCATCTTTGCCGCCTCGAACGTGAGGCTCTTGCGCATGCCTATTCCTCCGACCCGCGATCGGGCGGGCTTCTCGGGATGCCTCGACCCGATCCGACCCCAACTTGACGATCCGACGTGCCCATCCAACCTGGCCCCCCCGGGCTACTACGCCGCGGGTAGGCGCCGGGGCACCGGGCACCCGTTTGGCCACTTCGTACAGCCGCGAAGAGGCGAGCCCCCCGGGAGCGGAAGGGGTGTTCGATACACTGGAAACCGTTCTCCACCCCGCTCGAGAAGCTGCTTTGACGTCGCTTTGATCGCCCGAGGAGGCCCCACGTGGCACAGGTTTTCAACAATCCCACCCCCGAAGAACTGCGTTCGTTCACCGAAGAGATGCCGGAGGCGCGGATCTCGTCGTTCGGCAATGTGAATGTCCAGACCACGGTGTTATCCCGATCCGCGGCCTCCACCTACGTAGTGGGCCGCGAATCCAGCGGGAAGACGATGACTCGCGCCGACTACGACACGATCGCCGCCAGACAAGACGCCTACATCGCCGAGCACGACATGATCGTGATCGACGGATACATCGGCAACGACCCCGAGATGCGCACCGCCGCACGACTCGTCATGGAGAAGCGGTACGCCAACATCGCGGGCATGCAGCAGAAGCTGTATTTCGAGCGTGCAGACGGCGCCGAGCCCCAGGTGCGGGTGCTCTACACGCCTGGTCTGAAAGCCGAGGGGTATCCCGACGACCGGCTGATCGCGGTGGACCTCGACAGCTACACGACGCGCGTCCTGCATTCGGACTATTTCGGGGAGTCCAAGAAGGGCGGCCTGCGGATGTGGAACGACATCGTCTACAACAAGGGCGGGCTCGCGCTGCACGCCGGGCTCAAGGTCATCCCGACGCAGGCAGGCGATAAGGTCCTGATGATCATCGGCCTGTCGGGCACCGGGAAGACGACGACGACCTTCACGACCCAGAACGGCTCCAAACCGATCCAGGACGACTTCGTCGGTCTGATGCCCGGTGGGCGGGCCTTCGGCACGGAAAACGGGTGCTTCGCCAAGACCTTCGGGCTCGACGCCGACTTCGAGCCATCGATCCACGGAGCGGTCGTCAAGGCCAACGCCTACCTCGAGAACGTCTACCAGGCCGAGGACGGCACGATCGACTTCTTCAATGAGAACTACACGAAGAACGGCCGGGCGGTCTTCGAGATGAAGGATCTGCTCTCCTACGAAGACGCGCGGAACGTGGGTCCGGTCGACTACCTGTTGATCCTCAACCGCAACGAGAACATCATCCCGGCGGTCGCCAAGTTGTCCGAGGAGCAGGCTGCGGCCTACTTCATGCTCGGAGAGACCACCGGCACCGCCGCCGGCGGCGCCTCCGAGGAGGGGAAGTTCCTTCGGGTGCCAGGGACGAACCCGTTCTTTCCCCTGCCCCACGGCTTGCAGGGCAACCGCTTGCTGGAGCTCCTGGCCACACAACCGATCGAGACCTACCTGCTCAACACGGGTCGCGTCGGTGGCACCGATGGAGACGATCGCTCGAAGAAGCTCCGGATCCCCGACACGTCGGCATGCGTCAAGGGCATCGCTGAAGGCACGATCGCTTTCGAGGAAGATCCCGATTTCCGCTACCAGGTGGCGACGTCGGTCCCCGAGCTCGAAGACATCGAGAAGCTGCAGCCCCGTCGGCTGTATACGGCGCAGGGCCGCACCAACGAGTACGACGCGATCGTCGAGAAACTCAAGACCGATCGGGTCGCGCACCTGCAGCAGTTCACGCAGTTGTCCGAGGACATCATCAAGGCCGTCGGGTAGGCCGCACAGATCGGGCGACCGCCCCTAGCGCGATGGAAGCCGGGGCTCGTCCTCGTCCTCGTCCTCCGCGGTCGCGGGATCGTCGCGTCGCGACCCGCGCGCCCCCAGGAACCACGCCGCGATCAACTGCATCGCGCCCAAACCGAGAAAGACGATGAACAACCAGGAGTACTGCCCGGCCTCATCGGTGTAGGCGCGCCCTCGAGTCGTGATCGTGCCGAACAGCACGAACAGACCGCTCGCGAGCAACCATGTGCCGACGCGCCCGGTCACGAACATAGCGAACAAGATCTCGTCGGCTGTGTCGTCGGTTTCGAAGTGGTGGCGCAGCCAGTAGACGGCTGAGCGCACGGCGAGCGCAGCGAACACAGCGGCGACGCACAGTTCGATCGGGTTCACGCTGTGTATGGCCACATCGCCGCGTGTACCTCCTCATCGCTCACCTGCGTGAAATCCCGGTAGCACTGTCCCACAGCTAGGAAGTCCGCCGGACGCTCGAGCGCGAGCACCACGTCGAACGCGTCGCCGACCCGGCGCTCGACACCCGGCGGTGCGGCGGGCACCGCGAGCACCACGCGGACGGCACCTCGGCCGCGGGCCCACATCCCCGCGGCCCGAGCCGTGCCACCCGTGGCGACCCCGTCGTCGACGATCACGGCCGTCTGCCCTGAGAAAATGGCGCGGGACCCGGCACGGAATGCGTCGGTGCGACGATCGACCTCCGCCACGACCCGCGCGGTTTCCTCGTCGAGCCATTCGTCAGAGATCCCCAAGACGCGGATCACCTCCTGATCGATGATGCGCACCCCCGGCGCGACCGCGCCGATCCCGAGCTCCGGGTTCCCGGGCGCGCCGAGCTTCTTGGTCACCACGAGATCGAGCGGCCACCCCAACAGGGCGGCCGCGCGCCCGGCGACGATCGCGCCCCCACGGGGGATCCCGAGCACGACGGCAGGAGGCTCGACACGTTCGGCGATCAGCGATGCCAGGCGGGCACCGGCATCGGAGCGATCCGTGAACATGCCCCCATCATCCGGCGTTGCGCACGCTCGTGCGCGGGCCGTAGCATGTGCCCCCCACGGCGAGGAGGAACGTCACCATGGTGAACGCGTACATCTTGATCCAGACCGAAGTGGGTAAGGCCGCGGCGGTCGCCGCCGAGGTTCGTGCTGTCCGGGGTGTCACCGAAGCTGAGGACGTCACCGGTCCCTACGACGTGATCGTTCGCGCCGAAGCCGAGACCGTCGATGATCTGGGCAAGCTGGTCGTGGCCCGTATCCAATCGGTCGAGGGCATCACCCGTACACTGACATGCCCCGTCGTGCACCTCTAAACGACTCGTCCCGGGCGCCGAGGCTACGGGGGCGCATCCACGCGCTTCGCCCGTTCGGCGGCATGCCGCTCCAAGGCCAGATCCAGCAGGCGCTGGACTAGCGCCGAATACGGCAGCCCGCTGGCCTCCCAGAGCTTTGGGTACATCGAGATCGAGGTGAACCCCGGGATCGTGTTGATCTCGTTGATCCACACCTCCTCCTCGCGTACGAATAGGTCGACACGCGCCATCCCGGCACACGACACCACGGTGAACGCGGTGACCGCGAGTCGCTGGATCTGCATGGCGAGCTGCGGAGCGAGCGGCGCGGGGATCAGCAGCTCGGCACCGTTCTCGTCCAGGTACTTCGCGTTGTAATCGTAGAAAGCGTGACCTCGTGGGACGATCTCGCCGCAGACCGACGCCACCGGATCGTCGTTGCCGAGCACGGCGCACTCGATCTCGCGGACCGACTCGATCCCGCGCTCGACGACCGCCTTGCGCTCGTAGCGGAAGGCCTCTTCCATGCCCGCAGCCAGGTCGTCGAGATCGCCGACCTTGGTGATGCCGACCGAGGAACCGAGCGATGCCGGCTTCGTGAACACCGGGAACCCGAGGGCGGCGATCCCCCCCGCGACCCCTTCGGGATCGTCTCGCCACTCGTGCTCGTGCACCACCGCGTGGGGTACGACCGCAAGCCCGGCGGCGGTCCACAGCGCCTTCTGTATCGCCTTGTCCATCCCGAGGGCGCTGCCGAGCACGCCGGCACCGACGTAGGGCACGCCGGCCAGCTCCAGGAGGCCCTGGACCGCGCCATCCTCCCCTCGGGGCCCGTGTAGCACCGGGAATACGACGTCGAGATCTGCCCGGGAGCCGTCGGCCAACTCGAGGGCCGGTCGACCGGTGGTGTCGTCGGCAAGCCGTGCGACCACGCCGTGCCCCGCGACGACCTCGGGCATGCGGCCGGTTTCGGTCGGCAAGGCCGGCGGTCCGGGCAGCACGTGCCAGCCGCCGTCACGGTCGATGCCGATCGCGATCACCTCGGTCGTCGCCGGGTCGAGGGCATCGATCACCGAACGCGCCGACAGGCAGCTGATCTCGTGCTCGGAGGAACGCCCACCGAACAGGACCGCAACACGACGGCGACGCTGGTTCACGCGACCGTCCTTGACGCCTGATCCACGCGACCGAGCCTACCTGGCTGCCCAGCGCGCCGGATAGGACGCGCGCAGGGCGATGACCTCTCGAGTGAGGACGTCCATCACCTCGGCGGTCAGCGCGTGCACGCCGTCGCGGTCCGACGCCGATACGCCACGTGCGGACAGATCGATCGGCAGGCCCACCCGGATCCATACCGGCCTCCCAGGGCGGAGCGACCCGGGGCCGGACTTCTGCCACACCGGTGCGGAGCCCCAGCTCACCATGGGGATGATGGGCACGCCCGTGGACAGCGCGAGACGCACGGTTCCGGTCTTTCCCTCCATCGGGAGGCCGTCCTCGCGCTTGGTCACCGTACCCTCGGGGTATACGACCACGACCTCACCGCCGGCCAGCGCCTCCTCGGCGTCGGCAAGCGAGGCGGCCCGCTCGCCACTGCCGCGCGCCACGGGGATCTGATGGGTGCCCCGCATCGCCCACTTGATGCCGGGGCTGCGGAACAGCTCCTGTTTTGCCAGGAACCGAGGCCGGCGATGGGCCCGGACGACCGCGTACGCGTTCGCGGGCGGATCGAGATAGGAGGCATGGTTGCAGGCGATGATCGCGGGGCCGCTTTCCGGGATCCGCTCGAGGCCATCGAACCGCCATCGGAACCAGACACGCATCAGCGGGAAGAGCGTCCAACGAACCGCCTGGAACCACGGCTCCCGGGGCTCACCCGTCATCGGCATCACGAGACCTGATCCCCATCGGCGCCGAGCCCTCCTGCGGTCGAGGCCCGAGAGGCTACCGCAAGACCTCGACTAGGCTGGCGGCGGATGCACGCGATCGTCCTGCCCGTGAAACGTCTCGAGGATGCCAAGGCACGTCTCGAGCCGATCCTCGCCCCGATGGAGCGCGCGGCGCTCACGCTCGCGATGCTGGAGGACGTGCTGGACGCCGCGCTCGCAGTTCCTGGCTGGGAGACGTGGGTGCTCTCGCCCGACGAGGCGGTACTGGAGGTGGCGGCCAGGCGCGGCGCCCGACCGGTGTCGGAGGAGGAACCACCGCTGGCCGCGGCTGTTCGCCAGGCCGAGGACGAGGCCACGGGTCGGGGCGCCGACGCGCTCGCAGTCCTCTTGCCCGATACCCCGTTCGTCACGGTCGCGGTCCTCACACGAGCCCTGCATACCCTCGGGCCAGTGGTTCTCGCGCCGTCAACCGACGAGCGAGGCACCAACCTCCTGCTCCGCAGGCCTCCGGGTGCGATCGCGGCACACTTCGGACCGGATTCCTACCGCAAGCATCTACAGGCTGCGGCCGAGGCCGACCTCCCTATCGCCGCGATCGAGCGCCCGGAGCTGGCCTTCGACCTCGACGCGCCGGACGATATCCTCACCGTGCTGCAGAGCCCGCGAACATCCCGCACGCTGGCGGTACTTCGAGACCTGCGTATCGACGAACGGATGGCCGCGCGCGTCAGCGCGACGTAAGGAGGATCGGCATGCAGGGAACCATCAAGCACTACGACGAAGAAACTCGCAGCGGTTCGCTGCTGACCGACGACCGGACGGAAGTCAGGATCGACGATCGGTCGGTCGACCCCTCCATCTTGATGCTGCGGATCGGTCAGCGCGTGCGGTTCGAGGTGGAAGGCGGCGAGGGGGGGTCGGTCGCCCGCGGGTTGCACCTCGTGACGTTCTGACCTCTACCCGCCAAGAACCTGGGCGCGGAACTCCTTGCCGGCCGTGAACGAAGGCAGGTCGCGGGCGGGCACGACGATCGGCACATCCGGCTTGCGCGGGTTGCGCGCGATCCGCTCGTTGCGATGTTTGCGCTCGAACGTCCCGAAGTCCGCCAAGGTCACACGCTCACCCCCGACGACGGTCTCGCGGATCACGTCGATCGACGCATCCACGACGCGGGCGACCTCCGCCTTCGACACGCCGGTGCGCTTCGCAACCTCTGCAACCAAGCCGCCCTTGTTCACGGTGCCCTCCGTCCCTCGGAAACCCTTGCCACGCTACCCCTTCCCCATCGATGCGGTCAAACCGCTTCCGAGCAACGACACGCGGGCTTGCTAGAGTGCTCGGGCATCGGTGGCCCGTGGTGTAACGGCAGCACGACTGATTCTGGATCAGTTAGTCTTGGTTCGAATCCAGGCGGGCCAGCAAGTTCGGTCATGCCAATACGTTCCTACTTGTCGAGTGACCACAGGTAGTCGAGGTACCCATAGTCGCCGGGCGACCGACCCGCGAACGCAAGCAACGTTGCCACGTCCGCGTGCTGCTGGGAGGCGTGCGTAAGGATGTGTATGAAGAACATCCAGAGGGGTCGTTGCTCTTCGGTCTGCGAGGAATGGACGGCTTCCGCGAGTTGGTCATCGGTCAGCTCCCTCAGCCAGGCGCGCATCTCCGCTTCATCACTCCGCCACCGCTCGGCAAGCGAAGCGACGTCGCCAAACGATTCGGGGTCCAATTCCGACTCAGCTCCGGTCGCTCGGCCCTGGAGATTGAGGCGCCAGCTCCATTCAACGTCCAGCTCGTGGACGAGAGTGGCTCGCAGGCTCCGCGTCGTCACCGCCGATTCCGCGGTAAACACCTGAGGCTCCACTTGCCCCACGCAATCAAGAAGCCGCCAGTTCACCCAATACATGTAGTCGATCAGGGACGCGACTTCGGACTTCTTCAGGACGTCCTCCACCTGGCCAGACGGTTGCACATGGTACCCCGTGTGTTCCCTCTTCGAGCTGCCACGTCTCCGAAATCTGTGCAGCAGTTCACGGGCGTTCAACGTCTTGCCGAGCAGCCATCTCATCGACGCCACACTTCGGCTGCGTTCCGCCTCGGTATCCTGCGCGCCATGCGCATCGAGACGGCAACGCACGAGGACTTCTTGGAGATCCTCCGCGACCTGCCGGACTTCTGGGCGACGAGTGGCCCCGAGTGGCGAACGCTTCCCTACCACTACCCGTTCCTTGTTCATGAGTTCGCGGACACGGCATTCGTGGTGCACGATCGTGGCAGCGTGATCGCGTACTTGTTCGGGTTCGTCGCGACGGCCGAGCCGGTGGGCTACATCCACCTCGTGGGCGTCCGAGCCGCACACCAGGGCACCGGGCTCGGCCGCGCGCTCTACGAACACTTTGTCGCCGTGGCCCGGGAGCGCGGCTGCACGCACCTACGGGCCGTGACCGCGCCGTTCAATACGGATTCTCAGGCGTTCCATGCCGCGTTGGGCTTCGAACCCACCGGGCCGTCGAGCACGAGCGACGGGCTTCCGATCTATCCCGACTATCACGGCCCCCGTGAGGACGTGATCATCTTTTCGAAGCGGATCGCCTGAGCGCTCGCTACGGCTGATACCCCGGCAAGGGGTTGAGGACGCGAGGTTTGCGCGGAGCCCCCGTGAAGTCGAATGCGTTGTCGAGCAGGTGTAACTGCTTCGCTGTCTCGCGCACGCCCGGCCGAGCATCGGGCCATCCGTCGGTCAACGGATCCAGCCGCTTCCCACCGAGGAAGCGATCTTCGACCAGACGGAGGAAGGCATCGAAGCTCAGTGTCTGGTGGTCGATGTAGCCGGGCTTGGCCCACGGGCTCACCATGAACGCCGGCACACGGAAGCCGTAGTTGTCGCCGGAGATGCCGTTGATGGATTGCGGTGGCGCGACGTGATCGTAGAAGCCACCCCAGTCATCCCACGTCACGAAGATCGCGGTGTGGTTCCACTGGTCGGCCGGCCCGCGCATCACCGCGTTGATCAGCTTCGTGACGTAGGCCTGCCCGAGCGAGATGTCGTCGGGCGGGTGATCGCCCGCGTCCTTGACCGGCACGACCCACGACACCGACGGCAGGTTCCCCTGCGCGGCCAACGCGTAGAAATCGTTGTTCGACCGGATGTTCGCGAACTGTCCCGTCGCCTGTGTCTCGACGAACCCGGGAAGAGGGTTCTGCACGTCGGCGGTCTTGGGGCCTGTCAGACCGCTGCAGGGCGGCAGCACGCAGGAGCCCTCGCCGACGAAGTAGCTCCAGCTGACACCCGCCTTGTACAGCAGCCATGTGACGGGCGCCCAGATGTAAGGCCGCGGATACGTCGGCGCGTCCTGCGCTCGCCACGTCGCCCCCGGCCATTGGTCGTGGAACGTCGGGTCGCCATGGAAGACCACTTCCGAATGGCAGCTCATCGGGTCGCCGAGGTTCGGGCAGTAGGCCGACCAACCGGACACCAGATAGAGATGCGAAGGAAGCGTCCAGGAATCGACCGGCGCGAACATGTGGTCGAACAGCGTGTAGTGATCCGCATAGTCCCAGTAGTTGGGGATCTCGCGACGGGTCTTGAAGCCCATGATGTCTGGCTGTCCCTGCGGCCCGGGCGTCGCCTGCGGACAAGGCTCCACCGTCGGGTGCAGCATGCAGCCGTTTCCCTGCGTGTAGAGCGCTTTGATGAAGCCGTCCATCTTCCCGATGTCATAGGACATCGTCGCGGCGATGTTCCCGTGCGGCCCGCCTTGATCGATGAAGTTCGTGTCGTGGTACGGGCGGTCGCATCCGCCCGTGCGCGGGTTCGGCTGGCACACGGTCGGCGTGCCGTTGGCGTTCATCGGGATGCCGTCGGCGCCGGGATAGGTCCCGAAGTAGTGATCGAACGATCGGTTCTCCATCACGATGAACACGAGGTGGTTGATGTTGTCGAGCCCCTTGGCGGGGTCGATCGGCGCGGTGTCGTCAGCAGGCGCCCGGTGCGCCGGTGGGTTCTTGAGCGGCCCCAGGTCGACCCCGGCCGGCGCTGCTTTCGGGTTCGGCGCCAAGGCTCCGTCCGGCCATGTGGGCACCGTCGGTGCGGGCGTCGAGGTATCGGTCTGGCTCTGTGCGCCCGGGCTATTGCCGGTCGCGACGGTGGACGTCGTGGAATCGCCGGTCGTGCACGCGACCGCGACGATCCCGACGATCGCGAGCAGCGCAGCGGCGCGCGCGAGGACGGACCGACGTGCGGGCATCGCCCCATGCTACCGGCCGCAACAGGGCACACCCTCGTCGTCACGAGTTCGCCATGAACGGGCGCGGCTACGATGTGGGGCGGCGGTCATCCCCGCCCCACAGGAGGACAACGTGAGCGACACCGGCAAGATCCCGGTCACCCTGATCCCCGGCGACGGCATCGGCCCGGAGGTCGTGGCCTCGGCCCGGCGCATCATCGAAGCAACCGGCGCCCCGATCGAGTGGGACGAGCACGAGGCCGGCGCGGAGATCTTCAAGCAGGGACTCCCCAGCGGCGTGCCCCAGGACACGATGGACTCGATCGCGCGCACCCGCGTCGCGTTGAAAGGACCGCTCGAGACGCCCGTCGGCTTCGGCGAGAAGTCGGCAAACGTCACCTTGCGCAAACTCTTCGAGACCTACGCCAACGTTCGTCCCGTCCGCGAGATGCCCGGTGTGCGCACCCCGTACTCGGGTCGCGGGATCGATCTCGTGGTCGTTCGCGAGAACGTGGAAGACCTCTACGCCGGGATCGAGTATATGCAGACGCCCGGCGTCGCGCAGGCCCTCAAGCTGATCAGCGTCAAGGGCTCGGAGAAGATCGCGCGCTTCGGGTTCGAATACGCCCGCTCCGAAGGGCGCACAAAGGTCGCCTGTGCCACGAAGGCGAACATCCTGAAGTTCTCCGAAGGCACGATGAAGCGGGCCTTCGAGCGGGTCGCGCCCGATTACCCCGAGCTCGAATCGTGGCACGTGATCGTGGACAACGCGGCGCATCAGCTCGTGAAGCGCCCGGAGCAGTTCGACGTCTTGGTCACGACGAACATGAACGGCGACATCCTGTCCGACCTCACGAGCGCTCTGATCGGTGGGCTCGGGTTCGCGCCGAGCGCCAACATCGGCAACGAGGTCGCCATCTTCGAGGCGGTGCACGGCTCGGCGCCGAAGTACGCCGGCAAGGACGTGATCAACCCGACGGCCATGATCCTCTCGGCGGTCCTGATGCTGCGCTACCTCGGGCTGTTCGAACAGGCCTCGACGATCGAGCACGCCGTCTTCGTGACGCTCGAGTCCGGCGTGCTCACCGGCGACGTCCTCGGTTATGACCGCGGCACACCGACCTCGGCCTATACCGAGGCGATCATCGCCAACCTCGGCAAGCGCACGGAAACCTGGACCATCCGTGAAGACCGGCCGCTCGTGCTGCCGGTGCTGGATCCCGCACCCGATTACGTACGCACCACGTCGCGCAACGTCGTCGGTCTCGACGTGTTCGTCGAGTCGCCGCTGTCCGCCTCGGAGCTCGGCGCCTCGCTGATGGAGCTCACCCACGACACCCGGCTGTCGCTGAAGATGATCAGCTCACGCGGCACGAAGGTCTTCCCGCCCACCGGCGCGATGACCGAGACGGGTGATCATTTCCGGTGCCGGTTCATCATCAAGGAGTCCCCCGGCGACCTGCCCGACGAGGACGTGAACCAACTCCTCGTCAAGATCAGCAGGGCGCACCGCTGGATGCACATCGAGAAGCTGCAGGAATTCGACGGGGAACTCGGGTTCACCCGCGATCAGGGCGAGAACTAGCCGGCGGCGTTCTCGCCGGTCACGGCGGTCGGCTGCCACACCGGACCGCTACAGTCGGTGCGCAGAGGCAGGGGATCCGGCTTGCGTGGCTGCTGGGTGAAGTCGAAGGCCTCGGTGAGGTTGCTGGCCTGCTGGTCGCGGGGGGTCAGCTGCGAGAGCCCCCAGTTGTCCTCGATGAAGCGAAGCACCGAGGAGAACTCGCCTTCGGTGTGATCGACAGAGCCGGTCTTCGCATACGGCGAGATCATCAACAGCGGCACGCGGATGCCGAAACCCATCATGTCGACCTCGCGCGGCGGCACGTGGTCATAGAAACCGCCGTAGTCATCCCAGGTGATGAAGATCGCCGTGCTCTTCCATTCGGGGCTCGCCATGATCGCGTTGACGACCCGCGTCGTCCAGTTCTCGCCGTAGCAGAAGTTGTAGTCGGGGTGCTCGGACAGCGCGAAGCGCGGGGTCACCCACGTGACGGGCGGCAGGCGGTTCTTCTTCGCGTCGCGCGTCAGATCGTCGACCGGGCGCATGTACTGATCCCACAAGGCCTGGTTGTTGCGGTAGCGGCCGATCGCCGAGTACGCCGACCATATGTAGCCGAGCTGGTTGTTCTCGGCCGCGTAGTAGGCCCACGGGATATCTGCGGCGCGCAGCAGATCGCCCTCGGTCTGGAAGTCGAAACACGGTTGCACCTCGACGGTCTGACCCTCGGAGTCGAAGACGTCGACATACGCCGGCTGGGCGATGTCGCATCCCCAGGACTTGGTCTGTCCGGCCGCCGCGTTGTTGAGCATCGACTGGAAGTCCTGGCGGGGATTCGCGTACGCGCCGCCGGACTGCGCCGCGATCGTGTACAGGTGGTTGGGGAACGAGGGCCCGAGCGCCGAGGCGAAGAAGTTGTCGTTCAGCACGAAGTGGCTGGCCCACGTGTAGTAGTTGGGGACATCCTGTGGCCGGAACTGTGTGTAGGCGTTGTCGCCGTGCACCTGATCGCCAAACCCGTCCATCTTCCCGCCATTGATCGATTCGATCGAGCATTCGCGGCAATGCGGGATGTCGACACTGCGCCCGCTAGTGGCGCGGGTCAGCGGCACGAGCTGGCCGTTGCGCATCCCAGAGGTCACACCGTTGGCTCCAGGGAACCGGCCGAAGAGGTTATCGAAGCTCCGGTTCTCCTTGATGATGAAGACCACGTGTTTGATCGGCCAACGCGTGTGGAACGCGTCGGCGTTGACCGCCGAGGGCAGCGGGTTGGACACGCGGGGGCCCGGCCAATCGATCGCGAGCGGCGAGGGCGTGGGGGCGACGGTGGCCTCGTCGCGCACCGTGCACGCGACGGCGACCAGCGCGAGGGCGACCACGGCGAGCGCGGAACGCACGACAGCACGCGGTCGGGAACCGATCATGCGGGCGAGGCTACCAGCGGCTATCCCGCACTCTGCGCACCCGGCGGCGGAAGCCGCCAGATCGACACACCGTCGACCGAGGTCGGCTCGACGCCCGTCGCCTCGGTCAACACCGTCGACCATTGCGGCGCGACCGGCTCCTGCACGACGACCGCATCCACCTCGCGCTGATCGAGGAAGTACGTCAAGGCCCCCGGCGGCGGCACCTTCGCGTCGGCCTGACTGACCGGCTCGAGCAGCCCGGCCTCCTCGTGACCACTCGGGTGCACAGGACCGACATAGGCGCGAGCGAGACGGATCGACATGTCCGTGGCGCTTTGCCAGGACAGCTCCTCCCCCAGTTCGGCGGGGACGGCCAGGATCGTGTCGCCGGGCGCGAGGTAGTCGGCATAGGTGCCCTTCGTGAAGAACGCCGGCACCGAGTCGGGCCCGGCGAACAGCTGGTGGTAGTGGGGCTCGGCGGCCAGGTTGATCGACAGCATCACGATGCCGAGCGTGACCAACCCATAGCGCCACATGTGCGACGAAGACGAAGGGCCGGTGTCGGGTTCCCGCCAGCGGACCCCCGCGAGCCACATCGCGACGATCACCGCCAGCGTCAGGGAGGCGTACGCGGGGTAGCGCTCGGGCAGTGCATGCTGGATCAGCGGGAGCCTTCCGATCAACGATTGCGGCCCCGTCACCGTCGGTCGGCCGCTCACGAAGATCGTCGGGCCGAGCGCGAGCAGCATGGTGAGCGCGAAGAACCCGACGAGCAGCCAGGTCGAGCGCTCCTTCCGCCGCTGGATCGCGAACAGTACGACCACCAGCAGCAACCCAAGCCCGATATAGGCGGTGTCGTCCTGCGGCAGCCCCGGGAACTCCTCCGACAGGGAGGAGAATGTCTCGCCTCCGAAGCGCGCCGTGGGCGGCGGCACGACGATGCTCCACGCATCGACGGAGTTGAGCGTCGGGTCGCGGAAGACGTCGGGCGGTGGATCGCGGAACGCAGCGAGCAGGATCGGCGACAGGAGCAGCGCGGCAAGCATGTAGGACAGCCCGATCAACAACGTGGTGCGCACGATCGGGCCGCGGAGCGCGCGGCCACCGAACGCGAACGCGCCGATCAGCGCGATACCGCCGAACATCGCAGTGGTCGCGGCGATCTCCGTCGACACGGTGAACTGAGCTGCGATGTCGATCCCCAGCAGCAACACGAACACCCAAGGCGCGATGTCGCGCTGGATCCGCCGCAACACTAGGTAGACCGCCAGCGGCAGGAAGAAGAGCAGCACCAGGTTCAGATGCGCCCGCATGTGCTGGTTCAGGTAGGTCGAGAACCCGAAGACGAAGCCGCCCATCACCGCCGGCCAGAACCGCTGCGTGACGCGCACGCATACGAGGTAGGTGGCCCAAGCCGCCAACGCGGGCGCCAGCAGCATCAGCACGTTCACCGAGAAGATCGGGTCGATCCAAGTCGTAAAAGGCGTCATCAGCAGGGCCGGCCCCGCCAACGTAGTGACCCACGCCAGATCGACCCCGCCAGGCGCCCACACAACGCTCGCGTGCAAGGGGTCGAATCCGGCCGTGACGACATGCGCCATGTAGTCGAAGGACCATGCGTACAGCGCCGTGTCAGACAGACAGGAGGCCACACAGCGCGACGCGAGATGCGGCATCACCGGCAACGCGAACACGACGATCGAGGTCACGAGGAACAGCAGGAACGCGCCTAGGGCCCGCGTCACCGGGCCGCGGGCGCGACACCAAGAGGTCGCGGCATCGAACACGGCAGGAGGATACCGACCGGCCACGATCCTCCCCCTTGGTACACTCGGCGCCGGTCAGACCGTGTGGCGAACGCCCGCGTGTCGGCCGCTTCCGGTCCCATCGTCTAGAGGCCTAGGACACCACCCTCTCAAGGTGGAGGCACGGGTTCGAATCCCGTTGGGACTACCAAGTTGACCTGCAAACATGGCTATGTCTTCGCAGGGCACTCTCATGTGTCCCGCCGGTGTCCCGTCCACGACAAGATCGCGTCACCTACAACAGCCACACTCGCGAGAGAGGTCGGGGGAAAGCTGGAGGGCAGCAAGGAGCTGCCCTCCAGCCTTGGATCACATCGACAGGTTCGCGAAGGGCAGGCATCCGTAGACATCGACGAACGCGCCTAGCAGCCGGCTCTCGACCGT
>JBDUBL010000032.1:0-23415 GCA_040004125.1 Actinomycetota bacterium | reverse complement strand
CTGTCCCTAGTACGAGAGGACCGGGACGGACGAACCTCTGGTGTGCCAGTTGTCCTGCCAAGGGCACGGCTGGTTGGCTACGTTCGGAAAGGATAACCGCTGAAAGCATCTAAGCGGGAAACCTGCCTCGAGATGAGGACTCCCTCCCCCGTAAAGGGGGGTAAGGCCCCCAGCAGAACACTGGGTTGATAGGCCGGAAATGGAAGCACCGCAAGGTGTGGAGTTGACCGGTACTAATAGGCCGAGCGACTTGCTCACAACCCCTAAGCGCAAGAAGTAACGATGATCGCGTCCCTGTGCAGCTCCCAGAAAACAGCCGGCAACTGCCACGAACCACCACAACACCATAAAGACTTTGCGGCGGCCTTCGCGAAGGGGAAACACCCGGTCCCATCCCGAACCCGGAAGTTAAGCCCTCCAGCGCCGATGGTACTGCCCGGGTGACTGGGTGGGAGAGTAGGTCGCTGCCGAGACATCTTCGGAAACAGGCCGCCCTTCGGGCGGCCTGTTTCTTATCTCCATCCACTACCCTCGGGAGCAGTCATGCCGAAGTCCTTGAAGCCGCGAGCCGGTGCCCGTCCGAAGGGCACGCCGTCCAAGCAGGCCGTCCTCCCGCGCGATGTCGAAGAGGACGTGCGTCGCACCGCGCGCCCGACCCAGCAGGCCGATGTGTTGTCGCGGATCGCGCGCGCGATCGAACTGCTCGAGCGCGACGACGCGCACGGCGCCGTGCCCGAGGCGGAGAAAGCCAAGGCGCTCGCGCCACGCTCGGCCGCGGTGCGCGAGGTCCTCGGTATGGCCTATTACGGGGTGGGGCGTTGGCACGACGCGCTGACCGAACTCAAGGCCTACAAGCGGATAACGGGCCGCCTCGACCAGAATCACCTGATCGCCGACTGTCTGCGCGGGCTCGGTCGCCCCGAGGAGGCGGTGCCGCTGGCCGACGAGGTCCTGCGCGACCGAGGGGCGCCCAACGAGGCGAAGGCGGAAGCGGTGATCGTGGCGGCTTCGGCCTTGGCCGATCGCGCTCGGTATCCCGAGGCCCTGGCCCTGCTCGCGCGAGCCAAGACGCGCGAAGACGTCGCGGAGGACTACACGTTGCGTCTCTGGTATGCCCGCGGAGACATCCTGGCCAAGGCAGGCCGACAGGAAGAGGCGGCGATCGAGTTCCGCAAGATCATGCGCCACGACGCGTCGGCATTCGACGCCGCCGAGCGCCTGGCCGAGCTCGGTTAGCTCGAGCCGGGGGCCTCTCGTTCCCATCGCTTGCGCCAGTAGCGCGAAATCCCCTGCGCGTTCATCCGGATCGACCCGAGCACGTCGTATCGATCCTGCTCGAACGGGCGCCCCGCATCGCGTTCGAACTCTTCGCGCGCGCGCTCGGTGAGGACGGCCACGACGTCGTCTTCCGCGGTGTCGGGATCGTTCGCCAAGGTATCCCGCACGTCCTGTGCCCACCGGGAGATGCCTTCGGCAGCCTGCGCGCATGCGTCTGCGATGTCGGGCACGACACCGAAATGGGACGTCAGCAGCGCCGTCGGCTCGCGATCGGCGATGTGCCGGACCGAGGCAAGGGCGGCTTCGACGTCGACCTCCGGCGGAGGGAGGGCCGGCCGGTAACAGTGCGCCCACGGCAGGTAGGACCCGATGGCCTCGCCGGTGAACATGGCACCGTTCGCCTCGTCGTGCAACGCGATGTGGTGCGAGGCGTGCCCGGGGGTGTGCAGAACCGCCAGCGCCCGGTCGCCCATCGAGATCACATCGCCATCGGCCACGACCCGAACGCGTTCTGCCGGGGACGGCATCATGGTGCCGAACAACGCCTGCATGCGCTCTGGGCCGTAGGTGCGCGCCGTCGAGGCGACAAGGCGCTGCGGATCGACGAGGTGACGCGCACCGGCCTCGTGCACCCAGATCGTGGCTCGCGGATAGTCGCGCAACAGCGCGCCCGCACCGCCGGCGTGGTCCATGTGGATGTGCGTCACGACGAGGTGGGCGAGGTCCCGGGCCCCCACCCCGAGTTGGATCAGCGCCGTCGCGACTCGGTCGTGGTCCGCGCCCGGCCCGGTCTCGACCAGGCACGGCTCGGAGCCATCCAACAGGTAGACCGCGTTGAGTTCCCGTTCGCCGGCCATGACGGTGTCGATCGATGTGACGCCCGGCGCGACGATGCACGTGCGTTCCCCGTCCATGACGCCGGAGTCTCGCACAGCCTCGCGTGTCGGACCCGGTCGCTAGGTTGTCCCAGGAACGAGGAGGACGCACATGGTCATGGTCAACGTCGTGGTTTTGGCGGGGACCGTGGCGGCCGACCCCGTCACCCGGCGTATGCCGTCGGGCGATGAGGTCACCGAGTTGCGGATCTCCGTTCCGGAGACAGGCAGACGTCTCCTCCCTCTCCCGGTCGCGGCATGGCATGCCACGGTCGGCCGTGCGGTGCTGGACCCGATCGCGAAGGGCGATCAGGTCTTGGTGCATGGGCAGCTCGTTCGCCGCTTCTACCGGTCCGGAGCCGGAGCGCGGAGCCTCACCGAGGTGGTCGCCACGGGTATCAAACGGCTCGACCCGCTGGAAGGCGGACGGGAAGGGGGCGCTGTCATCAACGCACGGGCATGAACAACATGCCGGTCCGAGGCTTCGGCCAGAAAAAGGTCGATTTCCGCGGCAACCGGTCGCCCCTCGCGATCGCCGACACGATGTGATCGGTCGTCGTGGGCGCCAGCACATAGGAGGCGATCGCCTCTCCGGCTCGCACCGCCTGCTCCGCGTCCTCGACGCTGTGGGTGAAGCGCAGGGCGTCGCCGGGGGCAAGGGTGTCCAAGAGTTCGTCGTGCAAAGCGCGCACGGCCGGTGGTGCCCCGTGAAGCGTGAGCAGGCCGTATGCCAGCGATCCGTCGTCGCGTCGCGTCATGATGCCGACGACCGGGGGTGCATCGGCAACGCCGGCGAGCATCGAGCCCAAGTCGGTCACCGCACCGATCGGGCGGGCAGGCGTGGTGCCGGTGATCTGTACGCGGTGGTAGGGGAGCACGGGCACGTGCTGCGTGCCGGCATCCACCACGAGGGCAAGGATCGCATCCCACGGCCCAGGCCCGTCGGCGGCATGTCGCTCGTCGCGGTAGGCGAGTGCGGTGGTGTACCGGTGGTGTCCGTCGGCGATCAGGAGATCCTCTGGCGCCAACCAATCGTCGATCCGTTCGTCGCCATCGATGACCCACAGCCGATGCGTCACGCCCTCTTCGTCGATCAGGTCTTCACTCGGCACTTCCACACAAGTGCGCTCGAGCAGTTCCGCCAGTGGCGGGCACGGCCCGGCTATCGTGCCGTAGATCGGCGACAGGTGGGTGGCGGTCGCCCGCAGCAGTCGAAGGCGGTCCTGGACCGGTCCCGGCATCGTGTGTTCGTGCGGGATGACCGATCCGCCCCACGGCTCCAACTCGAGCGCCACGAAGACCCCACGCAGCCGGCCCTGCTGTCCGTCGTCGCGCGGCCAGATCACCTCATAGGCGTAGTAGCTCGGGTGGTCCTCCAGCGTGACGGCCCCGATGTTCTCCCAAGACGTGAGCAGGGAGCTCGCCCGTGCGTAGCGGTTACCCGGGTCGGCGGGGTCCTCGGAGCCCTCGGCGAGGTCGAGGTGCACGACGTTGAACGGGCTCGCCTCGAGGTAACCGCCCCGCCGGGGCTCGCTGATAACGTCGTACGGCGGCGCTGTGAGACGGGACAGCGGACCCGCGAGCACAGGGTTGTAGCGCAGACTGCGGAAGGGGGCGACGCGTGGCATCAGACCTGTATAGCAGCGCCCGGCGCGACGTGACCGCTGCCGTAGCGCCGTGGGCAGATCCGATCGTGCCCAACGATGGCCGGCGAGGGGGCGCGAGCGGGCGATGATCGCCGACTCTTACGACGCGTTCTTGCTCGATCTCGACGGAGTGCTCTATCGGGGCGACGAGCCCGTTCCGGGCGCTGCCGAGGCGATCGCCACCCTCCGACAGCTCGACAAGCGGTTGGCGTTCGTCACGAACAACTCGGCGCGGACTCCAGGGGCGGTGGTGGGCCACCTCGCGTCCGTGGGGGTGAACGCCGAGCCTCCGGAGGTCGAGACTTCAGCGCTCACGGCTGCCGCAGGGATGCGCGAGCGCGGGGTCGCTTCGGCTTTCGTGCTCGGTGAGGAGGGATTGCGGGAGGCGTTACGCGGTGCCGGCATCCGATCCGTCCCGGCCGATGACGGACCGGACGCGGTCGTCGTCGGCTGGGATCGCTCCGTCACCTACGACACGCTGCGGTCGGCCTCGATCGCGGTGCAGCGCGGGGCGGCGCTGTTCGCGACGAACGCCGATGCCACGTATCCGGCCCCCGACGGATTCACCTGGCCGGGGGCCGGTTCGATCCTCGCCGCGCTCGAGGCGGCGACCGAGACCCGCGCCGAGGTGTTCGGCAAGCCCAACGCCCCGATCCTGCGGGCCGCGCTCGCGCGCGCCGGCGGGGGCAGGCCACTCGTCATCGGCGACCGGATCAGCACCGACATCGAGGGGGCTCGTCGGCTCCGCTGGGACTCGATGCTTGTGCTCACGGGCATCTCGACGCGCCAGGACCTCCGCAACGCGGGTATCACCGCCACCTACGTGGTCGAGGACCTTTCGGCGCTCTTGCAGGGCTGAGCCTCTCGGCGATGTTGCTCCCGGGGCTATGCTGCATCTACCGACACGCGCAAGGAGCGATCGATGGCCAAGATGCAGGACGTGCGCAAGACGATCGAGACGTCGCTGGGCAACCTGAGCACCACCCGGGCCCAGGAGATCGCCAAGGGGATGCTCGACAAGGACGCAGCGAAGGAACAGGTGACCAAGACCGCCGCCGACATGATGGAGTGGTCGCAGCGCAACCGGACGAAACTGGCCGAGCTGATCCGAGGCGAGATCCGCGACCAACTCCGCCAGATGGGCCTGGCCACCGAAGAGGAAGTGAACGCGCTGCGTAAGCGCGTGCGCAACCTCGAGCGCGCTTCCCGTGCCGGAGGCCGCGGCGCCACCAAGAAGACGAGTGCGAAGGCCGCCGCCGCGACCGGGTCGAGCACATCGGCCACCCCGACCAAACGACCAGCTGCGAAGAAGACGGCCGCAACGGACGCGTGACACGACGCCAGCTCGACGCGGAACTCGTGCGGCGCGGGCTGGCCTCGAGCAGGTCCGAGGCGCGCGAGGCGGTGGAGGCGGGCATCGTGCAGGTTGCCGGGATCGTTGCGGGCAAGCCCGCCACGATGGTCGCCGACGACGCGCCGATCGAGCTGCTGGCCGAGTCACATCCGTTCGTGTCGCGCGCCGGGAGCAAGCTCGACGCCGCGCTCGCACGTTTCGCGATCGATCCGACGGGTCGCTCGTGCCTGGATGCCGGTGCCTCGACGGGGGGGTTCACCGACGCGTTGCTCCGTCGCGGCGCAGCCCAGGTCATCGCGGTCGATGTGGGCTACGGGCAACTTGCGTGGAGCCTGCGCACCGATCCGCGCGTGGTCGTGATGGAGCGAACGAACATCCGCGATATGACCCTCGACGCGCTGCCGGCCCCGGCGGAGCTCATCGTCGCCGACCTTTCCTTCATCTCGTTGCGGGTCGTGCTGCCCACGCTCCGAGCCCTCGCGAGAAACACCGCACCCATGATTCTCCTGGTGAAACCACAGTTCGAGGCCGGGAAGGGCTCCGTCGGATCGGGCGGTGTCGTGCGTGACCCGGGTGTCTGGTCGCGTGTGATCGACGACGTGGTCGCCGTCGCCGCCCGCCTCGGACTCGGCGCCCGGGCGGCGATGGCGTCCCCGCTGCTGGGCCCGGCGGGCAACGTCGAGTTCTTGCTGCAACTCGGGCCCGGGGCCGAGGGCGGCGCGGATCTCGCTACCGCCCTGCTGGAGGGTAAGGCGTTGCGATCGTGAGCCGGGTCGCGTTCGTGATCCACGAGGGCCGTTCGGGCGCGGTAGAGGCCGCCGCGAGCCTTCGGCGCGTGTTGACGGAGCGAGGCGTGGCCTGCGACGCTCCCGAGGCCGGAGGGCCCGTCGACCTCGTGATCGCTGTCGGCGGTGACGGTACGTTCCTTCGCGGCGCGCACGCGGCCGCCACGATGGGGGCTCCCGTCGTCGGCGTGAAGGTCGGCAGGCTCGGGTTCCTCACCGAAGTGGAGCCCGGGGAGGCGCCAGCGTTGGTCCTGGCGGCGCTCGCGGGCGCTACGCCGATCGAGGAGCGTCTCGCCGTGATCGCCGAGCCCTTAGACGGGGTGGCGTTTGACCCCCAGTGGGGGATGAACGAGGTCATGGTCGAGAAGCGCGCGCGCCATCGGTTGGTACGCCTTCGCGTCGAGGTCGACGGGGAGTACGTGACCACGTTCTCCGCCGACGGCGTGATCGTTGCGACACCGACCGGCTCGACGGCGTACTCGTTCTCGGCTCGCGGGCCGATCGTGTCGCCGTCGGTGGGCGCGCTGGTGGTGACGGCGGTCGCGCCGCACATGGTGTTCGATCGCTCGATCGTCCTGGACGCGAGTCAGGTGGTGACGCTGCAGGTGGTCGGTGACGAGCCCGGACTGCTGTCTGCCGACGGCAGGGAGACGATCGAGCTCCCACTCGGGGCGGCGGTGCGGATCCGCGCGTCGGACAAGCCCGCGCGGTTCGTGCGTCGCCCCGATGCCACCGGATTCCTCGCGCGCGTGCGCGAGAAGTTCGACCTGCCTGGGGATCCGGACGAGCACGGCGCGTCCTGAGCGCTCGCTTCGAGGGTGTCGGTGCTCGGCGCTAGGATGCCTTCGTGCTTCATCAGCTGCATATCACCGGGCTGGGCGTGATCCGCGAGCTCGACATCGGGCCCGCGGCGGGCCTCACGGTCCTCACCGGCGAAACGGGGGCCGGCAAGACCATGATCACGGTCGGGGTCTCCTTGGCACTCGGAGCTCGTGGCGGCGCTCAGTTGGTTCGCGCCGGTGACGCGGCAGCCAAGATCCAGGCCCGCTTCGACGCGCCGGCCAGCGCCGAGGAGTGGGCCGAAGACGGTGAGGTGATCCTGGCGCGGACGATCGCCGCCGACGGTCGAGGCTCCGCACGCATCGGGGGTCAGTTGACGACCGCGGCCGCGCTCGCCGAGATGGGCGGGCGGCTCGTCGAGATCCACGGGCAGCATCAGTCGCTCCGCCTGCTCGACGGTGCGACCCAGACCGCGTTCCTGGATCGATACGCGGGACCGGGGCACGTCGAGCAGGTCCGTGCCTACCGTGGGGCCTACGCAAGCCTGCAGGCCGCACGCCGCGAGCTCGAGGCGCTCAGCGAAGCGGCGCGAGACCGTGAGCGCGCTCTCGATCTCCTCGAGTATCAGGTGGGAGAGATCGAAGCGATCGGCCCGCGCGCCGACGAGACCGCCACCTTGGCTGCCGAAGAGTCGCGCCTCGGCCACGCCGAGCGGTTGCAGGAGCTCGCCGATGTCACCGGACGGTCCCTTACAGACGACGGCGGCGCAGGCGATCTCCTGGCGGCGACCGCGCGTGATCTTGAGACCGCGGCCGAGCTTGACGCGGCGGCCGCAGGCCTGGCCGAACGGGCGCGAGCCCTGGCCACCGAGGTCGTCGATCTCGCGTCGGAGGTCCGGGCCTACCGCGAGCGGGTGGGGATCGACCCGGCCCGGCTCCAAGACGTTCGGGAACGCATCGCCTCACTGAAGGGCCTGCAGCGCAAGTATGGGGCGACCGACACAGCCGTCCTGGCGTTCTTGGAGCGGGCTCGAGACGAGCTCGTGTCTCTGCAGACGGCCGACGAGCGTCTCGCATCGATCTCGGCCGAGGTCGAGGCCGCCACCGGGACGGTTGCTGCCCTGGCCGAGACGGTGAGCGCCACGCGTCGAGCCGTTGCGCCGGAACTATCGGACGCGCTCACCACCCATCTGGCGGAACTCGGGATGCCGGGCGCCGCGATCGACCTCGTGCTCGAGACCGACCAGCCCGGCCCGCTCGGCGCTGATCGCATCGAGCTGCGCTTCCGGGGCGGGGCTTCGCAACCGTCGCTGCCGCTGTCCAAGGCCGCCAGCGGCGGCGAGCTCTCTCGCGTCATGCTGGCATGCCGCAGTGTCCTGGCCGATCTCGATGATGTGCCCACGCTCGTGTTCGACGAGATCGACGCCGGGATCGGTGGCGAGGCCGGTCTGGCGGTCGGGCGCCGTCTCGCCCACCTCGCGGCCACTCGCCAGGTGCTGGTGGTCACGCACCTCCCGCAGATCGCCTGCTTCGCCGACCTCCACGTGCGTGTGCGCAAGCATGACGGCGACGCCACCGCCGAGGTGCTGAACGATCGCGAGCGCCCCGTCGAGCTCTCACGCATGCTCGCGGGCATGGAGACATCCGAACACGCTCTGTCGCACGCCGAGGAGCTTCTCGAAGAGGCCGCGCGGGTGCGTGCGCTCGCATCGTGAACGCGCGCCGCCGGGGATCTTCGCGGCTGCGGAGGAACTTCCTCGGCTCAACGCGTGGGCGTGGCGACGACGTCTGCTACAGTCGGTTTCCGTGGTGAGGGAGCACGCGAGATACATTTTCGTCACGGGCGGAGTTGCCTCCGGTCTTGGCAAAGGCATCACGACCGCCTCCCTCGGCCGACTCTTCTCGTCCCGCGGACTCAAGGTCGTACTGCAGAAGCTCGACCCGTACGTCAACGTCGATCCGGGCACGATGAACCCCTTCGAGCATGGCGAGGTCTTCGTGCTGGACGATGGCGCCGAAACCGATCTCGATCTCGGCCACTACGAGCGGTTTCTCGACGCCGACCTGCATCGCGGCTCGAACTTCACGACCGGCGCGGTGTATTCGGCGGTGCTGGCGAAGGAGCGGCGTGGCGACTACCTGGGCAAGACGGTGCAGGTGATCCCGCATGTCACCGATGAGATCAAGTCCCGCATCCTGGCGCTTGCGGAGACGGAGCACGCGGATGTACAGATCGTCGAGATCGGCGGCACGGTGGGCGATATCGAGTCGCTGCCATTCCTGGAGGCGATCCGGCAGCTGCGGAACGAGGTCGGCCGCGACCGATGCGCCTTCGTTCACGTGTCGCTGATGCCGTTCATCGGACCCTCCGGGGAACTGAAGACCAAGCCAACGCAGCACTCCGTCAAGGAGATGCGCTCGCTCGGTCTGCAGCCCGACGCGATCGTTTGCCGCTCGGACCGCCCGATCGGGCGCAACCTCAAGGAGAAGATCTCGCTGCTGTGCGATGTGCCGATCGCCGGTGTGGTGAGCGCGCCCGACGCGCCGTCGATCTACGAGGTGCCGCTGGTCCTGCACCGGGCGGGCCTGGACATGCTGCTGGCCGAACATCTGCGGATCGACGCCACGCCCGACCTGAGCGAATGGACGCAGCTGGTCGACCGTGTCCACGCGGCGACCGATCCGGTCGACATCGCGATCGTCGGCAAGTACGTGTACCTGCGTGACGCCTACCTCTCGGTGATGGAGTCGTTGTTCCACGGCGGATTCCACCATGGCGCCGACGTGCAGATCCACTGGATCGCCTCCGACGACCTCGGGGCGGGTGCGACCGAGACGCTGCTCGCCGACATGGACGGCATCTTGATCCCCGGTGGTTTCGGTGTGCGCGGCGTCGAGGGCAAGATCGATGCGGTCCGGTATGCGCGCGAGCGTGGTGTGCCGTTCCTCGGGATCTGTCTCGGGCTGCAATGCGCGGTCGTCGAGTTCGCGCGGAACGTCTGCGGTCTGGAGGGGGCGAACTCCACCGAGTTCGATCCTGCGACCGATCATCCGGTGATCGACCTGCTGCCCGAACAGAAGGACGTGACCGACATGGGTGCGACGATGCGGCTGGGCGCGCAGCCGTGCTACCTCGAACCCGGCACGGTGGCGGCCAAGGCATACGGTGTCGAGGTTGTCGAAGAGCGCCATCGACACCGCTGGGAGGTCAACCCCTCCTACCACGAGACGCTCACCGCTGCCGGCCTCGTCATCAGCGGCTCCTCGCAAAAGGGCAGGCTCGCCGAGATCATCGAGCTGCCCGATCATCCATTCTTCGTTGCCGGTCAGTTCCATCCGGAGCTGCGTTCGCGACCTACTCGGCCTCACCCCTTGTTCCGAGACTTCGTCGGCGCGGCGAAGTCGCATCGGGTCCAACGACTGGTGCCGTCGCCCGCCGCCGTCTCGGGCTAGATGCCCGTGGCGCCCGAGCCCGAGACTTCCCGCGACGCCTGGGTGGGCGACTACCTCACCGTGACGATCGAGCGGTGGCCGGGCATCGGGGACTACGAACTGATCCGCAAGCACCACGCGGTCGCCGTCGTGCCGATCACTCCGGAGGGCGAGGTCCTGCTCGTGCGGCAGTTCCGGCCCCCGGTGCGCGCCGATCTCACCGAGATCCCGGCGGGCCTCCTCGACATCGACGGAGAAGACGCGATCACGTGTGCCGGTCGCGAGCTGTTCGAGGAAACCGGATTCCGCCATACCGAGATCGCCTTCCTGGGCGGTGTCTATGTCTCTCCCGGGTTCACCGACGAGTACATGCATCTGTTTTGGGCCAGGACCGAGCGCGAGCCGGCCGGCGAACCCGAGCCTGGTATCGCGGTCGAGCGGATGCCCCTGCACCAGGCCATCGCGGCCGCCCGGGCCGGGAAGGTCCGCAACGCGACGACCGCGCTCGGCCTCCTGATGGCCGCCGGTGTCCCCGGGCTGCGAGACGAGGCCGCCGCCCCGGCCTAGGCTGGCGGTATGCAGGACCCCGCCGAGGCTGCGCGTCGCTATCTCGACCACCTCACGGTGGAGCGGGGGCTGGCCGACAACACGCTCGCCGCATACCGTCGCGACCTGGAACGCTACGTGGTGTTCCTCGCCCGGCGAGGGATCGAGGACCTGACGGAAGTCGATCCGAAAACGATCAGGTCTTTCGTAGCATCGATCTCGGCCTCGACCCACGGCCCAGACGAGGAGCCATACAAGGCGACATCCGTGGCCCGCACGCTGTCGGCCGTGCGCACGTTCCATCGCTTCGCGGTGCGCGAGGGCATGGTCGCCGACGACCCGACTGCCGGCGTCGTCCGGCCGCGCCTCCCGCGAGCCTTGCCGCACCCGCTCACGGTGGATGAGGTGACGGCGGTGATCGAGGCTCCCTCTCCCGACACCGCCGTCGGCCTGCGCGATCGCGCGATCCTCGAACTCCTCTACGGGGCGGGACTGCGCATCTCCGAACTCACGGGCCTCGAAGTGGACGACGTCGACCTCGAGGAGGGATCCGTTCGCGTGTTCGGAAAAGGGAGCAAGGAACGGGACGTGCCCGTTGGACGCATGGCCCGCGATGCGGCGGGGGCCTACCTCACGCGCGGCCGGCCGGGCCTCGCGTCCGTTCGGACGCGTTCGGCCCTATTCCTCAACACCCGAGGCGGGCGGCTGACGCGCCAATCGTGCGCCAGGCTGTTAGGAACGCACGCCCGGTCTGCCGGCATCCGACGAGCGGTGACCCCGCACGACCTGCGACACTCGTTCGCAACCCACCTGCTCGAGGGCGGGGCCGACGTTCGCGTGGTCCAGGAGTTGCTCGGTCACGCGAGCGTGGCGACCACGCAGATCTACACGCTGGTCACGACGGAGCATCTCCGGACGGCCTATTACACCGCGCACCCGCGGGCGCGACGCGATCGAACGCAAGGAGCGGCCTCATGAGCGATCCGCGGACCCCGGCCCGCCGACAGGCACTCGAGGATCAGGAGCGGTCGCTGCGCCGCGAGATGGACGAGCTTGGCGCCGACCCCGACCTCGACGAGGTCGCCTTCGATGCGGACGTCGGGTTCTCCGATCGCTCGCACAGCACGGAGGAGCGCGGTCGCGTGATCGCGACGACGCGTGCGCTGCGCGCCAGTCTCCGCGATGTCGAGCGGGCCCGGAGCAAGGTCGCCGACGGCACGTACGGCGTCTGCGAGCGGTGTGGCAAGACCGTGGGGCAGGAGCGGCTCGACGCGATGCCGTGGGCCCTGCTGTGCATCGACTGCAAGAAACTGGTCGGCTAACCGTGGTCGCGCGCCTGGTGCCCCGGGTCTGCGTGCTGGTGTGCGACTCCTGGGGCATCGGTGACGCGCCCGACGCCGAGGCCTACGGCGACGCAGGCTCCAACACGCTTGCGCACACCGCGCGAGCGGTCGGGGGCTTGCGGGTTCCCTCGCTCGAGTCGCTCGGTCTCGGCTACCTCGCCGACATCGACGGTGTCCGTCCTCGCGCCGAGACCGGGTCGGGTCACGGCCGGGCGACGGAGGTCTCTGCGGGCAAGGACACGACCACGGGCCACTGGGAGATGATGGGGATCCGGGTGGACCAGCCGTTCCCGGTGTACCCGCAAGGCTTCCCTCCCGACGTGATCGAGCGGTTCGAGACGGCGATCGGGCGGCGGATCCTCGGCAACGTCCCCGCGTCGGGCACCGAGATCATCGAGGAGCTCGGTGTCGACCACCTCGCGACGGGTCGCCCGATCGTGTATACAAGCGGGGATTCGGTGTTCCAGGTCGCTGCGCATACCGATGTCGTCCCGTTGTCCCAGCTGTACGTCTGGTGCGAGACGGCGCGCGCGCTGCTCGTCGAACCGAATCGTGTCGGCCGGGTGATCGCTCGCCCCTTCGACGGCGTGCCTGGCGCCTTCGTGCGCCGACCCGAGCGGCGCGACTACAGCGTGGCGCCGCCCGGCCCGACCGTGCTGGACCGCTTGGTCGACGCGGGACGCACCGTCCTCGGGATCGGAAAGATCCAGGACATCTTCGATCACCGTGGTCTCAGCGACGCGACCTATTCGGATGCCAACGACCATGGCGTCGATCTCACGATCCAGGCGTTGCGGTCTGGTCGGCACGACTTCGTCTTCACCAATCTGGTCGACTTCGACTCGAAGTACGGACACCGCAACGACCCGACGGGCTACGCCGCGGCGATCGAACGCCTCGACGAGCGCCTGCCGGCGGTGATCGGCGCCCTGGACGGGGGCGTTTTGCTCCTCACCGGCGATCACGGATGCGATCCGACGACCCCGCCCACCGACCACTCTCGTGAGCGGACGCCCCTGCTGGCCGCTGGGTGCCCCGACGGTCCGCACGACCTCGGCACACGAGGAACGTTCGCCGACCTCGGCGCGACGGTTGCCCGGCTCCTCGGCGTCGCGACGGATGGGCTTGTCGGCGCCAGCTTCCATTCCGGGATGGGGTTCGAGGCGTGAGCTGGGACCCGCGCGACGCCATCATGACGAAGCGCGACGGGGGTCGCGTTCCCTCCGACACGCTCGAACGCCTCGTGCACGGCTTCGCCGGCGGCGAGATCGGCGACGGGCCGATGGCGGCATTCCTGATGGCATGTGTGATCCAGGGCATGGACGCGTCCGAGACCGCCGCTATGACCCGAGCGTTCGTGGCGTCCGGACGAACCGTGCCGCTCGGCGACGTCGGGCGCCCGGTCGTCGACAAGCACTCCACCGGTGGTGTGGGCGACGCCGTGTCGCTGGTGTTTGCCCCCTTGGCGGCGACCCTGGGTCTGGCCTGCGTCAAGGTATCCGGGCGCGGTCTCGGACACACGGGCGGCACGATCGACAAGCTCGAGGCGATCCCGGGGTTCCGTGCGGCGCTCGAGATCGACGAGATCCGTCGTCAGGCCGCGGAGGTCGGGTGCGTCATCGCGTCACAGAGCCGGGAGCTGGTCCCGGCCGACGGAGCGGTCTACGCGCTGCGCGACGCTACTGCGGCGGTTCGATCGATCCCGTTGATCGCGGCCAGTGTCATGGCCAAGAAGCTCGCGATCGGATCCGATCTGATCCTGCTCGACGTGAAGGTGGGCTCCGGCGCGTTCATGCGCGACGAAGCGGAGGCGAGTGCGCTCGTCGAGGCATGCCTGGCGATCGCGCGGGAGGCGCATCGGCCCACGACGGCCGCGATCACCGATATGTCGCAGCCGCTCGGCACCGCCATCGGTAACGCCCTCGAGATCGTCGAGGCGATCGAAGTCCTGCGGGGGGAGCGGACCGGCCGGCTCCGCGACCTCTCCGTGTGGCTCGCCGCACGAGCCCTGTCGCGAACGACCGGGCTTGGGTTCGACGAGGCGTCCCGGCGCGCCGAGACGGGTCTTCGCGACGGCTCCGCGATCGAGGTGTTCGCGGCCATGATCCGGGCACAGGGTGGGGACCCCGAGGTGATCGAGCATCCAGCGGAGGTCCTGCCCGTTGCGCCGGTGCGGGTGCCGGTTGACGCCGATCGCGATGGGTTCCTGACCGGCGTCGACGCCGCCGCCATCGGCCGCGCCGCGTCAACCCTTGGGGCCGGCCGAGGAATGTCGCACGGGCCGATCGACCCCGCGGTCGGTATCGTGCTGCCAACGAAGGTGGGCGATCGCGTCCAGCGCGGGTCTCCGATCGGCGTCGTGAACGCTCGGGATGAGGCGGGCGCCCGCGCAGCCGTCGCCGCGGTGTGGGCGGCCTGCACGATCGGGGCCGACCCGGCGCAGCCCCCGCCGTTGGTGCATGGATGGAGCCAGGAGGTGGACTGAGGTGGGTTGGCCGTCGATCCGATTCGCCGCCTACATCGGTGCCTCGTTGCTTCTCGGGATGATCGTGCGCGAGTACGTGCGAGCTGTGGTCACCGCGAAGCTCGGGGATCCCACCCCACGGTTGTGGGGACGACTGACATGGAACCCCCGCGCCTGGTTCGACCCGTTCGGCTCGGGCCTATTGCCGGCACTCGTGCTGGTCCTGTGGGCAGCGGCCGCCGGCTTCTATCCGCCGCCGGCCGCCTACGGCAAACCGGCGCCGGTCGACCCGACCTACCTTCGCCGTTCGACGCGTGATCAGGTCCTGATCGGTTTCGCCGGCCCGGTCGCCAATGTCGCCCTCGCCGCGATCGCGGGAGTCACGCTCCGACTGACGGCAACCTCGATCGGCACCGAGCTGCTCGTGATCCTGGTCGCGTTCGAATTCACCCAGCTCTCGCTCGCCGTGTTCCATCTCTTGCCGATCCCGGGCCTCGACGGAGCACGGCTGGTCGCGCTCGCCCTCCCGGTGGATGCCCGCCGTGCCTACCGCGATGCCGACAAGTACCTGCCGCTGTTCGTGCTCGTGCTGTTGTTCCTGCTTGCCGGGGTGATGAAAGCGATCGTCTACGGGCTCGTGGACTCCCTGTGTCACCTCTTCTCCGGGTTCGGGTGCACGCCGTAGTTCCCAGGTGGGGGCCACCGCCCGCGCTATCATCCCGCCCATCGTGAGCGAACCTGCCGTGGCCACGCGCATCAAGCGCGTGCTGACCGGATACCGACCCACCGGCCCCCTGCACGTCGGGCACTGGGCGGGCAACGTCGAGAACATGCTTGCCTTGCAGGCCGATCCGGGGTTCGACTGCTTCTTCTTCATCGCCGATTGGCATATGTTCACGACGCATTACGACCGGTCCGACGAGCTTCCCGGCTTCGTCGAGGGACTGGTGCTTGACTGGTTGGCGGCCGGCCTCGACCCGCAGCGCGCCGTGATCTACCGACAATCCGACATCCCCGAGGTCGCCGAGATGGCGTTGCTGTTCGGGATGATCACGCCGCTGGGCTGGCTCGAACGCGTGCCCTCGTACAAAGAGCGGCTACGCGACATGGCCGAGCGCGACATCGCGAACTTCGGTCTGCTCGGCTACCCCATCCTGCAAGCGGTCGATATCGCCATCGTCGCCGGCGAGCTCGTACCGGTGGGGCAGGATCAGGTCGCCCACCTCGAGCTCAGTCGAGAGATCGTTCGACGCTTCAACCGGCTGTACGGTGAGGTGCTCGTCGAGCCGCAGCCGTTGTTGTCCGACACGCCGCTGATCCCCGGCACGGATGGGCGCAAGATGTCGAAATCGCTGGACAACACGATCGGGATCCGCGACGACGAGCTGACGGTCCGCGCCACGGTGCGTTCGTTTTTGACCGACCCGCAGAAGCTGCGCAAAGGCGACCCCGGGCGACCGGAGATCTGCCCCGTGTTCGCGCTGCATCGGAAGTTTTCGCCCGAGGCGCTCGAGCGGATCGATGCCACGTGCCGAACCGGCGAGCTCGGCTGCGTCGACTGCAAGGGGATCTTGGCCGACAACCTCGTGGAAGCGTTCGCCCCGTTCCGGGATCGCCGCGCGGAACTAGCCGATCGCCCTGGCCTCGTCGCCGACGTGTTGGCTGCCGGGGCGGCGCGGGTACGGCCGGTCGCGATCGACACGATGGCCGCCGTCCGTCAGGCGATGCACCTCGGGTGAGATGGTGAGCGGCCAGGCGGCGACCGAGGATCCGATCCCCGCGGGGTTTGCGGTCGAGGTGCCCGGCTTTTCGGGGCCGTTCCGGCTGCTCGCGGATCTGATCTTGGAGCAGAAGATCGATGTCTGCGATATCCCGATCGCGACCGTCACCGATGGGTTCCTGCGCTATGCGAAGGACACCGCCGCCTGGAGCCTCGAGGAGGCCACCTGGTTCCTCGCGATCTGCGCCGTGCTGCTCGAGCTCAAGGTCTCCCGCCTGACCCCGAGGCACACCGAGCTCGACGAGGAAGATCTGCTCGGCGCTTCCCCGGACCTCGCGTACGCCCGTTCGATCGAGCTTCGAGCCTTTCGCAAGGTGTCGGTGGAGCTCGCACGCCGTCTCGAGGACGAGGCCGGCTTCTTTACTCGCGATGTCGGGCCCGGGCCGGAGTACGCCCACCTGTATCCCGACCCGATGGAACGCGTCGCGGCCGAGCAGCTCGCGGTCGTCGCCGCCAGGCTACTGCGACCACCGCCCACCCTGGATCTGTCCCACGTCACACCGATCCGCTTCACGGTCACGGATGCGATCCAGGCGGTCGAGGAGCACCTCGCCAGGCTGGGAGAGGGGCCGGCGACGTTCCGTGAGCTCACGGCCGACTGCGAGGACCGGATGCACGTCGTCGTGCGTTTCCTGGCGCTCCTCGAGCTGTACCGTGACGGCAAGGTCGAGATCGAGCAAGCGGCGACGTTCGGCGAGATCGAAGTGGCATGGAAGGGATGAGGGATCGGTGAGCGACCCGGCGCAGGCATACGACACGCGGACCTTGGAGGCCTTGCTGTTCGTTTCCGACGAGCCCCTGACGCCCGCGGTGTTGTCTCAGGCGCTCGAGCTGGATCGGCGCACGGTCGAGACATTGTGTGACCGCCTGCAAGCCGACCTCGACGCGCAGGGGTCCGGCCTCGTGCTTCGAAACGTCGCCGGTGGCTGGCGGCTGTTCACGCATCCGGACACACAACCGATCGTGGAGCGGTTCGTTCTGTCCTCGCGACAGGCCCGTTTGACGAAGGCGGCACTCGAGACGCTGGCGATCGTCGCGTACAAGCAGCCGGCCACGAGATACCAGGTGAGCGCGATCCGAGGTGTGAACTCCGACGGCGTCCTGCGGGCGCTCGTGGATCGAGGACTCATCGAAGAGGCGGGCCGCGACGAGGGACCAGGGCGAGCGGTGCTGTATGCCACCACACCACAATTCCTCGAACGTCTCGGCCTGCCATCGCTGGCATCGCTGCCGTCGCTGGCGCCCCTGCTCGACGCGGGCATTGAGGCCCAGGACGCCGCCGACCTCGTGGTGGATGCACCCGAGGACGATCAGTCGATCGAGCTCGTCGAGCAGACACCGCCGGAACCGCAGGAGGCGTAGCGGGATGGCGGAGGAGCGTCTGCAACGGGCGCTCGCCCGAGCAGGATTCGGCTCGCGCCGATCCTGCGAGGAGCTCATCTCGGCCGGGAAGGTCACGGTCAATGGAAAGGTCGCCACGCTCGGCGATAAGGTCGAGCCGACACGCGACGTCGTCGTACTCAACGGCGGAACCGTCAACCTCGACCCCAACGTGAGATACCTCGCGCTTCACAAACCCATCGGTGTGGTCACGACGATGCACGACCCGCACGGGAGGCCGGACATCCGAGCTTTCCTGCCCGATGGGCCGCGTGTGTTCCCCGTGGGCAGGCTCGACCGCGACAGCGAGGGCTTGCTGCTGGTGACCAACGATGGCGACCTCGCGGAGTCGCTGACGCATCCTCGTTACCAGGTGGAGAAGGAGTACCTGGTCGAAGTGAAGGGAGTGCCGGCGGCCAAGCATCTCGGGTCGCTACGGCGCGGTGTAGAGCTCGACGACGGACCGGCGCGCGCGCGGTCCGTTCGGATCGTGGACGCCCGTGGGGATCGCGGCCAGATCGCGCTGGTGATGACCGAGGGGCGCAAGCGTGAGGTTCGCCGACTCCTCGCGGCGGTGGGATTGCCCGTGAGCAGGCTGGTCCGGGTGCGGATCGGCCCGATCTCGCTCGGTCGTCTCAAGGCCGGAGTGGCGCGTGACCTTACGGCCGATGAGGTGCTCGCCTTGGCGAGGCTGGTCGCGAAGGCCGAGCGCCGCCTTCGCCGCGGCGAGTCCGCGTCCTTGTAGCCTTGGCCCGAGCGACCCCATCGCCGCGACGCGTTCTCCGCCGGGAAGCGCGGCGCCGACCGGGAGGTGTTCGTTGCAGGTGCGTGCGGTCCGTGGAGCCATCGTCGTGTCCGAGGACACGGCCGACGCCGTGCATGCATCGACCGAACGCCTCCTCGCGGGGTTGCTCGATCGCAACGACATCGCGCACGCAGATCTGATCAGCATCCTGTTCACGGTCACCGACGATCTCCGCAGCACGTTTCCGGCCGAGGCGGCGCGTCGGATGGGGATGGGCGACGTGCCGTTGTTGTGTGCCCGCGAGATCCCTGTCGAGGGAGCCATGCCCTCCGTGGTCCGGGTCCTGATGCATTTCCACTCGGAGCGCGGTCTGGGCGATGTTACCCATGTGTACCTGGATGGGGCGGAGAAGCTGCGGGATGATCTCGACGCCGCCACCTGAGCCCCCCGCGTCGATCGAGCGGGTCGCGGTCCTCGGCACCGGTCTGATCGGCACCTCCGTCGCGATGGCTGCTCTGCGCGCTGGCTGTCAGGTGACGGGGTGGGACCTCGACCCCGATGTCGCGGATCGCGCCGCGGCCCGCAGCGGTCTCGACCCTCGGCCTCGTCTCGAGGATGCTGCGGCTGGAGCCGACCTCGTTGTCGTGGCCACCCCGATCGCCGCGGTGGCCTTGACGGTCGTGACGGCGCTTCGCGCGGCGCCCGAGGCGATCGTCACCGACGCCGCCAGCGTCAAGGAACTCGTCGTAGCCGACGTGCGAGCTGCGCTCGGAGCGGATGCCGGCTCGCTCGATCGCTACGTGCCCGGTCACCCGATGGGTGGCAGCGAACGGTCGGGCCCCGAACACGCCTCGGCTTCGGTGGTCGATGGCATCGTGTGGGTCGTCGCGGCCCACGAGGGCTCCGACGGGAGTCGTCGTGCGGCACTCGAGGCCTGGATCGAGCGGCTGGGCGCCCGCCCGGTGCGGCTGAGTCCCGAGCGCCACGACCGCCTGGTGGCGATCGTCAGCCACCTGCCTCAGGTCGCATCGACGTCGCTCATGGGCCTTGCTGCGACCGAAGAGGCCGACGAGCCCGAGATACTGCTGCTGGCGGCCGGCGGCTTCCGCGATCTCACGCGCCTCGCCGCCTCGCATCCTTCATTGTGGAGCGACATCCTCGTCGCCAATCGAGGGCAGGTCGCCTCGGCGATCGAGCTGTTCTGCGGCAGGCTGCTCGCGCTTCGTGACCAGATCCTGGCGGCGGATGGCCCGGGGGTCGAGGGCGTCTTCCATGAGGCGAAGCAGGCTCGGCTCGGTCTGGCCGCGAAACCGACCGTTCGTTCCGGTGTGGCGGTCTGGCAGGTCGAGATCCCCGACGAGCCGGGCGCCCTGGCGCGCATGACGGCGGTCCTGGGCGAGGGGGACGTGAACATAGAGGACCTGCAGATCGTCCACTCGCCGGAAGGCGGCCGGGGCACGGTGCACCTGACCGTCGCGGCCACCGGTGCGGAGTCGTGCGCAGCGGTCTTGGCCCGCCGCGGGTATGACCCGATCAGGCTGGCGTAGTTCGATGGACGTCGTCGTCACGCCCGGAGCCGCTCTCCGTGGAGAGACCACGGTGCCCGGGGACAAGTCGATAGCGCACCGCTGGTTGATCCTCGCAGCCACGGCAAGCGGGGGCAGCCGTCTGGTGGGCCTTCCCCGTTCCCTTGACGTCCGGTCGACGGCCCGATGCTTGGCAGCTTTGACCGGTAAGGCTCGACCTCCCCTCGACCTCTTCGCTCAAAACGCTGTGGGACCCGTGGAGGGTGGCGGTTCCACGTGGAACGCAGAGCAGGATCTGTCCGGAGGTATCGCCCTTGAGGTTGAGGGTGACGGCCGTGAGGGGCTGGTCGCTCCGACCGAGGTCTTGGACTGCGGCAACTCGGGCACGACGATGCGATTGCTGGCGGGTGTGTTGGCCGCCGCTCCCTTCGAGGCGGTCCTGGCCGGCGATCCCAGCCTCTCGCGCCGTCCGATGGAGCGGGTCGCCGGACCGCTCCGAGAGATGGGTGCCTCGATCCGAACCACCGACGGACGCCCGCCGGTCGCGGTATACGGGCGGGAACTCCACGGGATCCGATTCTCGCCGACGGTGCCCTCGGCACAGGTCAAGAGCGCCGTGCTGCTCGCGGGTCTCGCGGCCGACGGTGAGACGATCGTCGCCGAGCCCGCCCAGACGCGCGACCACACCGAGCGCGCGCTCGCCGCCCTCGATGCGCCGATCGCCACCTACGAGGGGGGCGTGCACCTGCGGCGATTCCAACACCGGGGATTCGATGCGTCGGTGCCGGGGGACCCCTCAGCGGCTGCGTTCCTCATCGCAGCCGCGGCCCTTGCTGGATCCGCGCTCTCTATCAAGGGAGTCGGTCTCAACCCGAGCCGCCTGCACTTCCTCGACGTCATGACGCGAATGGGTATCCGAACCGTTCACGCGGCCGATCGCACGGAGCTCGGGGAGCCGGTCGGGACGATCGAGGTTGCGCCGTGCAGCGGCATCGTCGCCGTGCGCGTCGTGCCCGAGGAGCTTCCGCTGATCATCGACGAGGTGCCGGTGCTCGCGTTGCTGGCCGCGCATGCAGCGTCGGACTCATGGTTCCTAGAAGCGGCCGAGCTGCGCGTGAAGGAGAGCGACCGTTTGCGCGCGATCGCCGTGGGCATCACGGATCTCGGCGGCGTCGCTGCGGAAGAGGGACCCGATCTGGTGATCGCCGGCGGGGGGCTGGGCGGCGGCCGCGCCAGCGCGGCCGGGGATCATCGGATGGCGATGGCGTTGATGGTGGGAGCGCTCGCAGCGCGTACGCCTTCGCGGATCGATGGCGTCGAGGCCGCCGACGTGAGCTTCCCGGGCTTCGTCTCGACGATACTCGGACTGGGCGCACACGTGGAGCCGGCCGGGTGAGCGCGCCTCGCGTGGTCGCGATCGACGGAGCGGCCGGCAGCGGCAAGTCGACCCTGTCCAGAGGGCTTGCCCGGGCGCTCGGCGTTCCCTATATCAACACCGGTTTGATGTATCGGGCGCTGACCTCCGCAGCGCTGCGATCCAGCGTGGATCTCGAGGATCAGTACGCACTGATCGACATCCTCGGGCACTTGAGGTTCATGGTGACGGGCGAGCAACCGCCCGAACTCGAGGTCGAGGGTTACCCGGCCGAGGCTCTGACGACCCGCGAGGTCGAGTTGACCGTGTCGAGGGTCGCGCGGCACCCGCGTGTCCGGGAGCACATGCGCAGACAGCAGCGTGCACTTGGTGTCGCGGGTGCGGTGATGGAGGGCCGCGACATCGCGACCGCCGTGTTCCCCGACGCGCCGGTCAAGTTGTTTCTGCGAGCCGACGAGGCGGAGCGGTCGGCGCGGCGCGCTCGCGAGCGTGCGTCCAATGACCCACGCGAGGTCGCGCGGGCGCTGCGTCATCGTGACGAGCGCGATGCTCGCACGAACCCGCTCGAGCCCGCACCCGGCGCGGTGGTGGTCGACACCGGCGCGCTCGACGCGGACGCGGTGCTTGCCCAGGCTCTGCTGATCGTGCGACCGGCGTGGCCGAAGGACGCCGGATGAGCCTCGCGCCACGCATCGCGGTGATCGGGCGTCAGAACGTCGGCAAGTCGACACTGGTCAACCGGCTCTTCGGATCGCGAGCGGCGATCGCCCACGATATGCCCGGCGTTACGCGCGATCGCCTCGAGCTCGAGGCGACGTGGCGCGGCCGGAGCTTCGGCCTGGTCGATACGGCTGGCTACCTGCAACGGGCCACAGGGCTCGAGGCCTTGGCCGCCAAGCAGGCCGACCTGGCCATCGAGGAAGCCGATCTGATCCTGCTCGTCGTGGACGCCCACACCGGGATCACCCAGGAAGACGCCCACCTCGCGCGGAAGCTGCGCAAATCGCCCACCCCGGTGCTGGTGGTTGCGAACAAGGCCGACACGGCCGCCGATCTCGCCGAGGTCGCCGAGTTCCATCGTCTGGGGCTCGGCGATCCATTCCCGATCTCGGCGCTGCACGGCAAGAACGCCGGTGACCTGCTCGATCGCCTCCTCGCGCTGCTGCCCGATGCCCCGCGTGTCGACGACCCACCTCTCGAGCCGCGTTTCGCAGTCGTCGGTCGCCCGAACGTCGGGAAATCGAGTCTGTTCAACCGGCTGGTCGGCACCGATCGCAGCGTCGTGTCCGAGGTATCGGGCACGACCCGCGACAGCGTCGACTCGATCGTCGAGTGGCCGGGGTCCGGGCCTGTCCGGTTCGTCGACACGGCAGGCATGCGCCGGGGAACGAAGGTCCGCGGGGTCGAGTACTACAGCGTCGTTCGGGCGCGGGAGGCGATCGAGCGCGCCCATGTCGCCATCCTCGTGCTGGACGCCGCGGCCGACGGCTTCGCGGTCGAGGACAAGAAGATCGCGAACCTCGTTATGGATGCCGGTCGCGCCTTGTTGCTCGTGGCGAACAAATGGGATCTGGTCGAGGACAAGGACCGGCTCTTCAAGAACCTTTCCGACGAGGTGCAGCTCTACGCGAAGGCGACGGTGCTGCGCACGTCCGCCGTGCGGGGCCAAGGGCTACCAAGGATCCCTGCGATGTTGCTCGACCTGCACTCGAGGTGGATGTCGCGCGCGGCGACCTCGATCGTCAACGACGTTATCCAGACCGCGCAGGAGGCTCGACCGACACCACAACGAACGGGCAACCTTCACTATGCGACCCAGGTGTCGACGTCGCCGCCGACGTTCGTGATCTTCGGCGGGGCGACACCGCCGAGCCCGACTTACCAGCGCTACCTCGAGAATCGACTGCGGCGGGAGCTGCGCCTCGATGGCGTGCCGATCCGGCTGCGCTTCCGCCCGAAGCAGCGCCGCAGCGCCCGGTGAGTCCGACGAGGCGTGCGCGTTTCGTCGCGTTGGCTATCCTGTCTTCGCGGGTTCCCCGGAGCTCGTGCACAACGGGCCGTGGCGCAGCTTGGTTAGCGCGTCTGACTGGGGGTCAGAAGGTCGCCG
>JBDUBL010000095.1:0-7074 GCA_040004125.1 Actinomycetota bacterium | reverse complement strand
GCTAGCGCGCGGAAGCGCTGCGGCCTTGCTGGCGGGCCTGCTGATGGTTTCCCTTGCGCCCCTGTCGCGCGCACAACCCGGGCCTATCGTATTCACCCCCACCCACGGTCCCGTCGGAGCGAGCGTCACGATCGCCGGCAGCGGCCTGTCGACGGTGACCGGCGTGCTCTTCGGCACCTCCCCGGCCTCGTTCACGGTCGATTCCTACGAACAACTCACGGCCACCGTGCCCCCCGGTACCGACACGGCGATCGTGGAGGTGGACGCCCCCGACGGCACCTCGGTAAGCGCGGAGCCCTTCGTCGTACAGCCCAACATCCTCGTGATCCTCACCGACGACCAACGATGGGACGCGCTCGGGTACATGCCGACGGTGGAGTCGCAGCTCGCCGGCAAGGGCATCTCGTTCAGCAATGCGTTCGTCGAGAACGCGCTGTGCTGCCCGAGTCGCGCCAGCTTCCTCACTGGTCAGGACTCTCATACGACCGGTGTCTATTCCAACGACGCCCCCAATGGAGGGTTCTCGGCCTTCGATGACCACGCGACGCTTGCCACCTGGCTGAACGATGCCGGCTACGACACGTTCCTGACGGGCAAATACCTCAATCACTACTGGGACACCAACGGTCTCTACGAACCGCCAGGGTGGGACCGGTGGCGAGCGTTCGCGTCGGCGTTCCCGTACTTCAACTACGACATCTCGCTGGATGGGCTCGGGGTCCAGTCCTACGGCAGCGCGCCCGAGGACTACTCGACCGACGTGATCGCAGGGCTGGGCGACGACATGATCCGGCAGGCGTCTCCGCAAGATCCGTTGTTCCTGTGGGTGGCGCCGTTTGCGCCGCACTCTCCGTTCACGCCCGCACCCCGCGACGTGGGTACGTGGAACGGGATCGCGCCGTGGAGGCCGCCCAGCTACGACGAGGCGGACATGCGCGACAAACCGGCGTACATGCAGGCCCTCCCCCGTCTTTCTACCAACGAGCAGGCGCGGATCGACGGGGTTCGTCAGGGACAGATCGAGGCCCTCGGCGCGGTCGACGACGCCGTCGGCACGCTGCTGCAAGCGCTGTCCGACACCGGCCGGCTCGGCGACACGATCGTCGTGTTCAGCTCGGACAACGGGTTCCTGTGGGGAGAGCATCGCCGATTCGGCAAGGTCGTGCCCTACGAAGAGAGCATCCGGGTGCCGCTCGTCATCAGGTGGGACCGCATGATCGGCTCGGTTCGCACCGACACGCACCTCGTGCAGAACGTCGATCTCGCGCCGACCCTCGTGCAGGCTGGCGCCGCAACGGCGTCCGGGTTCGACGGTCGCAGCCTCCTGCCGTTGCTCGCCGGCGGCCCTGTGGAGTGGCGCCGCAATCTATTGATCGAACACGACGCCAGCGGCGCGCCCACGTACTGCGCCGACCGCACGCCCAAGGACATCTTCGTTCGCTACGTGACCGGCGAAGAGGAGTACTACCGGCTGGGTCCGCTGGCGGATGTCTACGAGCGAACGAACCGCATCACCGATCCGAGGTTCCAGACGCGGATCGCGGCGCTCCGCAACAGGACACGCACGATGTGCTCGCCGCTCCCGCCGGGGATGCCGCCCTTCTAGTCAGCAGCCGTTGTCGACCCAGACCGGGCCGGCGCCGACGCGGATCCCGCGCTTCGTGGCGAGGTCGCGGATGCGCGAGCGATACTCGTGCATCGCCCAGTGTGGGAAATCCGCGTGGGTCCAGCACCGCCAGGCGGCGTAGAGCTCGTGGTGATACTTGCTCTCGAGTGTCTCGGCGTGCCCGATCACATTGCCCACGTTGATCCCGTAGCGCTGCATCAACCAGAGTGTGAGGCGAAGCGACGACCGCATCTGCGCGTGGTCGTGCAACACCATCGCGTCGCTCGTTCCGACGTGCTCGATGCCGATCGCCGTCCAGTTCATGCCGATCGCGTGGCGGCAACGCACGTCGAGCTTCGCCAACTGGTAGATCGTGCCGTCGCTGTCGATGATGAAGTGCGCGCACACGCCGGGAAGCTCGCCGTTGTGTTTCGAGTTCGCGGCGAACGTGTTCCACGCCGATGTGAACGACGTACCGTCGGTGTAGTGCTCCACGATGACGTGCGGCGACGTGAGGTCGAACGTGCGCACGCCGTAGTGACGCTTGGAGTAGGCCGCCATCTCGTCCAGGCGCTTCGCCCCGTATGGGATCGGCTTCCAGACGATCGGCGGCTTCGCGATGCGGCCCGTCGCCCGCGCGTGGACGGCGGTCGCAGCCAGAGGTGATGCGTACAGGTCGGTCGGAGTCACGCTGAAGCTGCCAAGCAAGAACACGGTGGCGACGGCGGCGAGCGCGGCGCGGATCATCCCGCCGCCCGCACGCGCAGAAGTGCGCGCTCGCGACCGAGCAGCGTCAGCGACTCCGGCAGCGGAGGCGACACGTTCGAGCCGGTCACGGCCGCGCGGATCGGCTGCCACCCCTTGGTCCGGTTCAAGCCGGCCCGCTCGGCCAGGCCGTCCAGTGTGCGTGCGATCTGTTCGGCGTCCCATCCCGGACAAGCATCGAGTGCTGCGGCCGCTTCCTTGAGATATCCCTCGGGTGCCTTGGCTAGGATGTCCGCGGCCTTTGCGTTCGGTGCGATGTCGTCGCTGAACAGGAACCGCAGCAGATCGACCACCTCGGCCAACGTCTTCATCCGCTCCTTGACCAGCGGCATCGCCCGGCGCAAGAGCACCGGATCGACACCGACGCCCGCCTCCACGAGGAAGTGCACGCACCGTGCGGCTAGATCGTCGTCGTCCAACGACTGGATGTAGTAGTTGTTGAGCCAGGTGAGCTTCTCCGTATCGAATGCGGCGGGATTGGACGATACGCGCGACAGGTCAAACGCCGCAACGAGCTCCTCGCGCGACATCCGCTCTCGATCGTCGCCCGGCGACCACCCGAGCAGCGCGAGGTAGTTGACTAACGCCTCGGGCAGGTACCCCTGCTCCCGGAACGCCTGCACGCTCGTCGACCCGTGGCGTTTCGACAGCGGTTTGCGATCCGGCCCGACCACCTGCGGCACGTGCGCGTACGCGGGCGGCATGCCTCCGAGCGCGCGGATGACCGCGACGTTACGCGGCGCGGCGGTCAGCAGGTCGTCGCCGCGTACGACGTGGGTCACGCCCATGGCCAGGTCGTCGACGGCGACCGCGAGCAGGAACACGGGCGAGCCGTCGGCACGAACGATCACGAAATCGCGGATCTCCCCCGCCGCCCAGCGCACCTCGCCCTTGACGAGATCCATCAGCACCTGCTCGCCATCAGGCATGCGGAAGCGCACGACCGGCGTACGGCCCTCGGCGTCAAACGCAGCGATCTCCTCGGGGGTGCGCGACCGGCACCGACCGTCGTAGCCGGGTGCCTCGCCGCGAGCCTTGGCACCGTCGCGCCGAGCCTCCAGCTCCTCCGGCGTGCAGTAGCACCGGTACGCGTGCCCCTGCGCGAGCAGGCGCTCGATCGCCTCGGCGTAGATCGCCATCCGCTGGGACTGCCGATATGGCTCGTCGGGGCCGCCGATCTCGGGGCCTTCATCCCAGTCGAGGCCGAGCCACCGCAGATCGTCGAGAACGCCGCGGAACGCCTCCTCGGTGACGCGTGAGGCATCGGTATCCTCGACGCGCAGCACGAAGGTGCCGCCATGGTGACGCGCCCACAGCCAGGAGAACAAGGCCGAACGGACGTTGCCGACATGCAACGACCCCGACGGCGCGGGCGCGAACCGACACCGCACGCTCACGGGCCTATCACCGGGTTGCGGAGCGTCCCGACCCCTTCCACCTCGACCTCGACCACGTCGCCCTCGACGATCTTGCCGACGCCATCCGGGGTGCCGGTCAAGAGCACGTCGCCCGGCAACAACGTCATGAACGATGTGATGAACTCGATCAGCGTCGCGACGCCGAACACCAGATCCTCGGTGCTTGCGTGCTGCACGACCTCTCCGTTGAGCCTCGTCTCCACGGCCACGCCCGTGGGGTCGACTTCGGTCGAGATCCAGGGACCCAGGGGGCAGGACCCGTCGAAGCCCTTCGCCCGTGTCCACTGATCGTCGGTCTTCTGCAGGGTACGCAAGGTGACGTCGTTCGCACACGTGAACCCCAGGATGTAGCGCGATGCGTCCTCTGCCCGAACGTTGCGGGCGAGCCGCCCGATCACCACCGCGAGCTCACCCTCGTAGTCGATCCGCTTGCTGATCGGCAACAGGCGGATCGGGTCACCGGGACCGATCACCGACGTGGAGGGCTTGAGGAACAGCAGCGGCTCCTCGGGCACCTCCATGCCGAACTCGGCGGCATGGGCGGCGTAGTTCTTGCCGACGCACACGAGCTTCGAGGGCAGGATCGGCGCCAGGAGCAGGACATCGTCGAGGGCAACCTCCTCACCGGTGGGCAGCGGGTCTTCGAAAAAGGTCCCCGCGAGGACCTGGATCGTGTCGCTGCCGGACTGGATCGCGCCGGTGGCGATCCGTTCACGGTGCCGGAATCGGACGAGTCGCATCTCGCGGCAGGCTACCGCACCCCCGGCGTGCCGTGACCTCGGCACGCCGACGTGGTTCGATAGCGGGGTGAGCCTCCTGTCGCCCGGGGATCAGCCGCTCGATGTCACGCGCTTCGACGTGGAGACGGCGAACCAGCGGATCGAGCCGTACGTGCGCCGGACCCCTGTGATCGAGCTCGAGCCGGGCGCGTTCGATGCCGATGCATCCCTCACCCTGAAGCTGGAGCTGCTGCAACACACCGGCTCGTTCAAGCCGAGAGGCGCTTTCAACCGCATGTTGACCGCCGACATCGATGCCAGCGGCGTCCTCGCGGCCTCCGGCGGCAACTTCGGCCTGGCCGTGGCCTATGCCGCCAAGACGCTCGGACACCCGGCGGAGATCTTCGTGCCGTCCACTTCGCCCGCGATGAAGATCGAGAAGATCCGCTCCTTTGGTGCAACGGTCCACGTCATCGACGGTTTCTACGCAGCGGCCTTTGCCGCCTGCGAGGAGCGAGCGTTCGACACCGGGGCGGCGTTCATGCACCCGTACGATCAACCCGCCGTGGTCGCCGGCCAGGGCACGCTTGCCGCCGAGCTCGCCGGACAGGCCCCCGCGCTGGACAGTGTCATCGTCGCGGTCGGCGGCGGCGGACTCATCGCGGGCGTCGCCGCCTGGTACGCGACCGACACCCGAGTGATCGGCGTCGAACCGCAGCGGTGCCCGACGTTGTCGCGCGCCCTCGAAGCGGGTGAGCCGGTCGATGTGGAGGTGGGCGGCATCGCCGCCGACGCACTCGGGGCGCAACGTGCGGGCGTGATCGCGATGGGGATCGCGGCGCGGTTCGTGCCCAGGGTCGTGCTCGTCAGCGATGAAGACATCCTGCGGGCGCGGCGGCTGCTGTGGGAGGAGTGCCGCCTGGTCGTCGAACCCGGCGCCGCCGCGACGCTCGCTGCCCTGACCAGCGGCGCGTATCAGCCGACCGCCGGGGAGCGGGTCGGCCTCGTGTTGTGCGGCGGCAACACCGACCCCGGCGACCTGGCCGAGCCCGAGGCCGGCTAGCCAGGTAGCGCGTCGCGCACGAATGCGACCCGATCCTCGATGGAGCCCCTCGGCACCGCGACCAGGGCGTAGCCAGCTCGTGTGTACGCGTCGACCAGCGCGTCGTGAAACGGGACCGTGTCGTCGAACGACATCGTGCGTTCGTCGTCCGTTGCATAGATCTGCTCCCAGGGCTCGAGGAGCAGCACCTCGGGGTGATATCGGTGGCGCGCGGCTGCCGCCACGCTGGGAGCGGCATCCGTGCCAAGCACTACCGCGTAGGCGATGCAGTCCGGCACGCCTCGGTCGAAGAGCGCGGCGGATGCCTCGGTGTCGATGGCTTCCACGTACCGTTCGATGGAACGTCGAAGCAGCAGCTCCACGAACAGCGCCGGATCCTGCTCGGAGGTGCCGGTGCCGCCGATCGCTCGCTGCTCGGCGATGACCTCCCTCGCGGGCTCCCGCACCCGATACATGCCAACGCCGAGGCCCTCGAGGATGGCGCTCTTCCCGGCACCCGGCGCGCCGGTCAGGATGTGCAGATCGACTGGCTCCACCGGCGTCTCCGCTCCGCCGGCGTCAGCCGCCGAAGCGCGCCGCCAGCTCGTCCGCCGAGCGAACGCGTAGCGCTGCCAGCAGCCGTTGCCGCTCCATCGCCTGCTGCAGCGATAGCCGGTTCTGTGGGATGTCGTGCTGGGCGAAGAACGCCTGTACGTCGGCGACCTGGTCGGGAGCGGTCAGGAACCGCGCACCTTGGGCCAGGTGGATCACGTTGGACGCTGCGAAGTGAGGCAGCAACTCGTCCCAATGATCCCGGACGTAGCGCCAGGCGATCTCGCCCGCGTCGCGGTTCGCCTCGGCCCGGGACAGCAGGAACGGGGCGTCCTGGGAGCGGATGTCGCCCGAGGCGGCCAGGGCGAGCGTCCGTTGCATCAGCGCGGGGTCGCGGAACCGCGCAAGCGCCCCCCGGTACCGCTCCTGCTCCTGAGGGGTCGTCGCTTCGCGCATCCGCGCAACGAACGCGTCGTACTCCTCGGATCCGCCCGCGAACGCAACGATCTCGACGGCGGCAGCCACGACGCTGGGCTCACCACCGTTGCCGGACCGCGAGATCCCCTCCACCTCGCGGGCCATCGCCTGGGTCTCCGGGTCGTCGCCGAGGATCCCGAGGGTTCGGATAAGGTCGCCACGCAACTCCCGATCCAGATCAGTGTCCTCCGCTCGCGGTTCCCAGCCCAACCGGGCCAGCGCCGGACGGACCAGTTCGCGCACCGCGTCACGGAACCCCTCGCGCGCCCCGCCCTCGAGGAATCGGTCACACCACGCCAACCCGGTCAAGATCGTGTGCCATACCGCCGGGGCGGTTTCGTCGGCGAATCCGAACACGAGGTCCAGGAATGTCGAAACGGTCGTGCGACCAGCGACCGTCGCCGCCCAGGCATCGTCGACGAGGCCCTGCCGCTCGGCGGGAGACAGCTCCTGGGCGCGCGCCACGAGCCGAGACCGGAGCTCGTCGTCATAGAA
>JBDUBL010000094.1:0-7180 GCA_040004125.1 Actinomycetota bacterium | reverse complement strand
GTGCGCTCGGTCTCCATCGCGATGCGCAGCGTCTCGGGCTCGGGCGCCGGGCCTTCCTCGAAGGCGTTCACACCGACCTGGATCAGATCGCCGGCCTCGGTACGCCGCTGCTCGTCGAAGGCGGCCTCGGCGATCCGAGACGTGAACCAGTCCGTCTCGACGCCCCGCAACACCCCTTCGAGCATCGAGCCCTCCCCCATCGCAAGGATCTCGGCGAACAGCTCCTCGGCCTGTCGCTCCACCTCGTCGGTCAGGGCCTCCACGAAGTAGGAGCCACCGAGCGGGTCGGCGACGTCGGCGAGCCCGGTCTCGTGGGCGAGCACCTGTTGGGTGCGCAACGCCAGCGTTGCCGCGGCTTCGGTCGGCAGGGCGAGCACCTCGTCCAGGGCGTTCGTATGCAGCGACTGGGTGCCGCCGAGAACCGCCGCGAGCGCCTCGATCGCGGTGCGCACGACGTTGTTCATCGGCTGCTGGGCGGTCAGCGAAACACCAGCGGTCTGTGTGTGGAACCGCAAGCGTTGCGCCTCGGGGGTGCGCGCGCCGTAGTGATCGCGCAACCATCGCGCCCAGATCCGGCGCGCCGCCCGGAACTTCGCGACCTCTTCGAACAGATCGATGTGGGCGTCGAAGAAGAACGACAGACGCGGGGCGAACGCGTCGACCGCAAGGCCGCGATCCCGACCGAGCTCCACGTAGGCGAAGCCGTCCGCCAGCGTGAAGGCGAGCTCCTGCACCGCCGTCGAACCCGCCTCGCGGATGTGATAGCCCGACACGCTGATCGGGTGATAGCGCGGCACCTTGGCCGCGCAGAATGCCATGAGGTCGCCGATCAGCCGCAGGTGCGGTCGCGGGGGAAAGAGCCATTCCTTCTGCGCGGTGTACTCCTTGAAGATGTCGGTCTGCAGGGTGCCGCCGAGACGGTGGATGTCGATCCCCTGGCGCTCTGCCGCGACCAGATAGCAGGCGAAGATCCAGGCGGCGGGACCGTTGATCGTCATCGAGACCGTGACCTCGTCCAGCGGGATGCCCGCGAACAGGGTCTCGGCGTCGTCGAGGGTCGCCACGGCGACGCCGCAGCGGCCGACCTCGCCCAGGCTCCGCGGGTCGTCGGGGTCAAGCCCCATGAGGGTCGGCATATCGAAGGCGACCGACAGACCGGTTTGACCGCGCTCGAGCAGGAGCCGGAACCGCTCGTTCGTCTCGGCGGGGGTGCCGTAGCCGGCGAACTGCCGCATCGTCCACAGGCGACCGCGGTACATCGACGCATACGGTCCCCGCGTGAATGGATACGCCCCCGGCGAGGCCTCCTGGGGGGGCTCGGGGTCAGGCGGCCCATAGACCGGCGCGAGCGGGATGCCCGAGTGCGTCGTGTGCGATTGCGGGTCTGTCGCGGCCATGCCCTGCCTCCGTTCGGCAGCCAGCCTACCGTCGCCGCGAGGTCTCAGCCGGTATCGCCGGCAACCCGGCGCACGGTCTCCTCTGCGGCGCCGTAGGGGTCCACGCGCCTTGTCACCAGCCCCTCAACGAGGTCGGCATCCGCCTCGAGCACTCGGGTCAGATCCAGTCGGAACCGTTCCGCCGCGAGCGACTCCACCTCTCGCAGGAGGCGCTCGCGACGCTTCGCGTTGCGAGCGCCCGACGCGGCAGCCCATCGGGCGTGCTCCTCGATGCCGACCCATAGCTCGGTGATCCCTTCCTCGACGCCGGCGACCGTCGAGAGCACGGGCGGGTCCCAGGACCGGGACGGCCCCAGGCGCAGCATCTGCCGGAGTTCGCGAATGACCGATGCCGCGCCCTCGCGATCCGCCTTGTTCACCACGAAGACGTCGGCGATCTCCAAGATGCCGGCCTTCGCCATCTGCACCGCGTCGCCGAGACCCGGCGCGAGCACGACGACGGCCGTGTCGGTGGCCGCGGCGACGTCGATCTCCGCCTGCCCGACCCCCACGGTCTCGACGATCACCAGATCGAAGCCCGCGGCCTCGAGGATCCGAACGGCTTCCGGCGCGGCAAGCGCCATCCCGCCGAGATGCCCGCGGGTGGCCATCGATCGGATGAACACGTCGGGGTCGGTCGCGTGCTCCTGCATGCGGACGCGGTCACCGAGCAGCGCGCCTCCCGTGTAAGGCGACGTCGGATCGATCGCGAGCACCGCGACCCGCCGGCCGCCGGAGCGGGCAACGCGCACCAGTGCGGCGGCCAGGGTGGACTTTCCGACCCCTGGGGCTCCGGTCAAACCGACCGTTGCGGCCGTGCCCGTGTGGGCGTAGATGCCCGCGGACAGCCCGGCCAGCTCGGGGCGACCGTCCTCGACGAGAGAGATCGCGCGCGCCACAGCCCGGGCCTCGTGAGCCAGCACCCCCCGAACCAGTGCGTCGACGTCCATGCCGCGCTGAGCCTACCGACCGGCGGCATCCGTGTGGGCGACCGCGGCCTGAGCACCCGGCATCGCCGCGAGCGCGTCGCGGAGCGACCGGCAGTAGTCGCGCTGTTGAAGCACGGCCGGATCGTCGGGCGTTGCGACGCGGGACGCGATCATCGCGAGGTCGATCTGCTCGCGTTCGAGCCGCGCGAGCAGCCGACCGGCCGGCGCGCCGGCCCGACGGCGCATGGCCGAGACCGCCGCCCGCCGACGCGCCGGCGACCGCAGGGTCTCGAGCTCAGCCTCGGTGAGCCCCTCGCTACCGACCTCACCGGCAAGGGCACCGTCGAGCCATCGGCGTTCTCGTCCCCGCGCGAGCCGCAGCGCCACGATCACGAAGAAGAGCAACGGCAGCCCCTTCACCGCCAGCGAGAAGGGCAGCACGAGCCATTCCATGCCCTCGATTGGCGGTGTCGGCCCGAACGACAGCAAGGGCGAGTTCCACAGGAAGTGGCCCAGAACCGCGATCGCAACGATCCCCGCCGCAGCCGGCAAGCGATCGCGCATCGGGGCCGGTTCCCGGCGCGAGACCACCAGTCCGACGGCCATCCCGACGAGGCCGGTGTACAGCACGTGGCCGTAGAGCCCGCTCGAGAGGACGCGCACGTAGAACCCCTGCAGCACGCCGGCGGGCGTGCCTCCGAAGGCGGCCATGAAGTACAAGACGTCCTCCACCACCGCGAAGCCGAGCCCGCACAAGGCCCCGTAGACGAACCCGTCCATCACGTCGTCGATCTCGTCGCGCACGATCAGGTACAGCAGCACGATGCCCGCGCCCTTCAGAAACTCCTCTACGACCGGCGCCGTCAGGGCCGGTGCCCACCGGGCCGCGAAGTCGGCGCCGGCGACCTGGGCCAGCACCTGATCCCATCCGCCGGCATCCAGGGCGAGCGCGGTGGCGGCAAACGCACCCCACAAGAACGCGGCGACCGCGACCGACAGGGGCTCGCGCTCGTACAGATCGAGGTAGTAGATCAACAAGAACAACGGCGCCGCGTACAGGGCGAGGAGCAGCCAGGACAGCGCCCAACCGGAGCGCGACACCGCCGACAGTTGGACGAGCGCACCGACCATGCGGACCATCCCGTAGACGAGGAAGGCGCCGAAGACCCAGAACGCCGGCTCGTGGAGCTGGAACAGCGAGCGGTGGTGGAGTTGCGCGCGTCGCACGCCGCTCATCGCAGCACCGCGCCATCGATCATCACCCGCAGGTCTTGGGCGACCGTCGCGAGCGAGCCCCGCGGGGCATACGCGTCGAACACCGCCGACGCCGCGTGACCGCTCGCCGCGATCACGACGCCCTCCAGCGACACGCCGTCATGCGTGAGGCCGATGTACCCGAACCGGACGGCGGGGACGCCACCGGCGAGCGTCGTCTCGGCGGCCCCGCCGATCCAGACAGAAGCGAGGCCCGGCCGCAGCGCCTCATCCACGTAGCGTTGTGCCACGGCGGCCGCCCCGCCTGCCTCGGCCCCATAGACGAACACGTCCAAGAGCACCGTGCCCCTGTGCAAGCGCGCGGCGGGCGGGCTGGTGCTGATGGACTCGACGTCCCAACCCGGTCTCGGCTGGATCTCGACCGCGGAGCCAACTTCCACCGCAGGGGCAGTCGGTCCCGCCATCGCATCGGCGACGGACTTCGCACCCTGGGCCACGAGCAGGATCAGCGCCGTCACGATCAACACAGGGATCCACCGGCGCTCCGTTCGACGCTGGGCGAGCGCCTCGTCCGGACGCGATGGCAACCGATCCACGTCCGACCACCTACCTCGGGGACAGCAGCATCGAAAGGCGCCGGACGGTGCCGAGATGGCGCACCAGGCCTCGGACGCGGATCCGCCGCGTCACGATCTGGCGCAGCACGTCGCGCCCGGCCGGCGTCCATACGTCGGGTAGCCCAAAACGCAGCGGGGCTCCCGCCAGCTCCAACAGCGCCATGCTGGCCGCGTACACGGCGACGTCGGCCCCGGGATCCTCGCCGTCGACCACGAGGAGGGTCCCCGCTTCGCGCGCCGCTCCGGGCACCATCCGGATCGTCACCGAACCGCCGGCGTCGGTCGCCACAAGCGCTGCCGCCTCGCGTCGGCGGATCCGCAGCCCGCGCTCGGGCTCGCGCTCGAGGTTCGCCTCGAGCAATCCCTCCACAAGCTCATGGAAACCCGCCCACTCCTCAGTGGGGTCGGCCGCCTCGGTGTCTATTCCCACGGGTCGAGCACCACCTTGGTCGCCTCGCGTCGATCGAACGCGTTGTAGCCGGCGGCCACGTCGGCCAGCGGCAGCCGGTGGCTCACCAAGGGCAGCGGGTCCAGCGCACCGCGCACGAGCCCATCCATCGCCCCGGCCCACCAGGCGTGCACGGGGGTCTCGCCGGCGAAGTGCAGATCGAGCCCGCGGATCCACGCGACACCGAGCTGGAGGTCCACGGTCTCGGACGTGTACATGCCGACCACGACGACTCGGCCGCCCCGGCGGACCACCTCCAGTGCGGAGCGCCATGCCTCCGGCGCGCCGACGGCGTCGACGACGACGTCGGCCCCGCGGCCCGCGGTCGCCCGCGCAAGCACCATCTCGGGGCTCGTCTCAGTCACATCGACCGGGGTCGCGCCCGTCGTGGCGATCAATGCAAGCCGCGCAGGGTCGCGATCCAGCGCGAACACCCGGTGTGCGCCGGAGGCCCGCAGCGCTTGCGCCACGCAGAACCCGACCGGACCCGCACCGAGGATCGCGATCGCGTCGTCCGCATCACCCGCCGCGAGCGCCGCCGCGTAAACGCCCGTCGTCAACACGTCGCCGACGAACAGCGCGCGCTCGTCGTCCACCGTGTCCGGGACGGGAAGCAGGTTCACCTCGGCGTTCGGCACGCGCACGAACTGCGCCTGGGTGCCGGGCAGATCTCCCCCGAAGGGCCCACCGCCCAGGATCCGGTGGTCATCGCACAACCCACTTCGTTTCGACCGGCAGAACCAACAGCTCCCGCAGGCGATATGGAACGACGTCACGACCCGATCCCCAGGCCCGATCGCGGCGACGGCCGCGCCGACATGCTCGACCACGCCGACCGCCTCGTGTCCCATGATCGTGCCCGGATCCATCGGCGCCTTCCCGTGGAAGAAATGCAGATCCGAGCCGCAGATCGCAGCTCGTCTGACCCGAACGATCGCGTCACCCGGTTCCTGGAGCTCCGGCTTCGGCAGCTCGGCGATCTCGACCACACCTTCTGCCCGGAAGACAGCGGCTCGCATCTAGGCCTCGTCGGGGAACTGCGTGTCGATCAGCCCCGTGAGACGCACGAGCTCGTTGGCCGCCTTCACGTAGCGCACGATCGTCGGCAGGTCGCCACGCACCCGGAGCTTGCCCTGCATCATGCCTTTGATCGGATCGAGCTCGCCTTCCACGATATCCCGCCACCGCGAGTACGGCGCCGTGAGGATATAGGCGGCGACATCGCCCTCGGCCGCGGGGATCGACCTGGCGCCCCGACACGCACCGTGCCACAGATCGAGATAGCCCCACAGATCCCCGGGGACCCCTCGGTCTGGCTCCGCCAAGATCCGAAAGGCGATGTCGCCCTCCCAATCGGCGGCCGCCTCCCGGTAGTCGCTCGAGGCGTTGATCTCGACGGCGAACGCCTCGAACCACGCTTGGCTCGCGAACACGGGCACGGCATCCCTCCGAACGGTCGCCCCCAGGATACGGAACCGACCGCTAGCTGTAGTTCCCACCAAGGTTGTTGACAGGCGAGAGCCTCCCTGCACGGTTTGGGGCTGACCAAAGCTCCCGACCGAGAAGGAGGCTCTCGTGGCCCATCGTAGGGCTCGTCTCACCCCGTTTGGCCGGCTCCTGCTCGTCAACCGCGTCCTGGAGGAAGGCTGGAGCGTGTCGGCCGCGGCCGAATCGATGGGCGTGTCGCGAGCGACCGCCCACAAGTGGCTCCGACGCTTCCAGACCGAAGGCATCGATGGTCTCGAGGATCGATCCTCAGCTCCGCATCGGTGCCCTCATGCCCTGCCCGCCCGAGAGGTCCGTCGGATTGTGCAGGCACGTCGCAGAACCAAGCACGGACCGCATCGGCTCGGGCCCGAGCTCGGCCACCCGCGCTCGACGGTCTATGCAGTCCTTCGCCGCGAAGGCCTGTCCCGCCTGGCCTACCTAGACCGGCCGACTGCGGTGCCGATCCGCTACGAACGAGAGCACCCCGGCGAACTCGTGCACATCGACGTGAAGAAGCTCGGCAAGATCCGCCCCGGTGGCGGCTGGAAGAAGCGCGGGCGGAGTCAGGAGATGGCGGCCAGCCGCTACGGGAACCGGGTTGGCTATGACTATCTGCACGTTGCGATTGACGATCACTCCCGCTACGCCTACGTCGAAGTCCATCCAAACGAGCGGGGAGAGACCTGCGCCGGTTTTGTGCTGCGGGCGGCGACCCATATGGCCGAGCAGGGGATCCGGATCCAGCGGATCATGACCGACCAGGCCAAGAACTACACGCTGTCACACGCGTTCGCGGCTGCGCTCGTGGACATCGATGCCAGCCACGTGATCACGAGACCCTATCGACCTCAGACCAACGGCAAAGCCGAACGCTTCAACCGCACCATGCTTGACGAATGGGCATACGCGCGGCTCTACCGATCAAACGCCTCACGGCTCGTCGCACTGCCTCGGTGGCTCGAGACATACAATCGTCGGCGACCTCACACCGCGATCGGCGGGCTTCCGCCGATCTCACGGCTGCAAACAACGTGAGTGGGAACTACA
>JBDUBL010000031.1:0-24230 GCA_040004125.1 Actinomycetota bacterium | reverse complement strand
CTGCCTGTCGACGCTGGCCAACGCCGTCGTCGGCACCAGCTGGTAAGTCACACACCAGTTGCAGATCCGCGAAGGGCGGCCCTCCGGGGCCGCCCTTTCGGTGCCCGAACCCTTTAAGTCCGACCCCCAAACAACCGACACCTCGGGGGAACGCGCACCAACAGGGTGCGCCTCACCACATGGAAGGAGGCGAAAGCAGATGCTCAAGGGACTCATGAAGCGCGTCCGTGAGGACGAGGGCTTCACCCTCATTGAGTTGATGGTGGTCGTTCTGATCATCGGCATCCTGGTCGCCATCGCTCTGCCTACGTTCCTCGGAGCCCGTAACCGGGCAAACGACAAGGCCGCGCAGTCCGGCGTTCGCAACGCGATCGCTGCTGCAAAGACCTGCTTCACGGACAACAACACCTACACGGGTTGTGACTCCGCGAAGCTGACGACCATCGAGACGGCACTGACCTTCGTTGCCGCAAGCGGGGCCTCCACCGGCCCGGGCTCGATCTCGAACAACGTCCCGGCCGCCGGTGCTCCGGTGACCACCGCGGGTGACCAGATCAACCTGGCCGCATGGTCGAAGTCCGGTACGTGCTTCTACCTGCGCGACAACGCGCTGACCGGCACCTGGTACGGATCCTCAGTAAACATTGCTGCTACGGCCTGCCTGTCGACGCTGGCCAACGCCGTCGTCGGCACCAGCTGGTAAGTCACACACGAGTTGCAGATCCGCGAAGGGCGGCCCACGGGCCGTCCTTTCGGTGCCCCAACTCTTCAAGTCCGACCCCCAAACAGCCGACACATAACCGAATGGGCTGGAGGAGCCGGACACGATGATGGCAATCATGAACTTGTTGCGCCGCCGTCTGAAGAACGAGGGTGGCTTCACGATCGTCGAAGCGATGATCAGCATCACGGTGCTCGCGGTCGGCGCGCTCGCGGTCGCGCAGTCGGTCACCTTCGGTCTGGAAACCACCGGTCTTGCGCGCAACCGCCTCGCGGCACGCGCCGGTCTCGAGCAGCAGATGGAGCTCGCCCGCGCGTTGAACTACGACAGCCTCGTGCTCGACGACAGCGCGGCCCTGACGCACTCGACCGTTACAACGAACCCCGACTATTGGATCTCGACCGGCTCGGAGAGCTTCGATCCCGACGGTAGTGGCTCGATGACTGCCGAGCCCATCATCCGAGTCGCGGGCACCTCGCCCGCTTTGCACCATTTCCAAACGCCCTACGTCCAGGGCAGCACGACGTTCACGGTCTACATGTACATCACGTGGTTCGACAGTGCGGGCGACGGTCTGGGCGCCAGCGATCAGGCCGACGGCAACGGTGACGGCATCAGCGACGCGAGCGGCCACGACGGCAAGCGCGTGGTCGCCGTCGTCACCTGGACCGACCCCGTGACGGGCGCGGTGCAAGAGCAGCGGATGATGACGCTCGTGTCCAACGGTCTCATCTCGTACAACGGCACGAACGCGAACACGACCGGCACGACGGTCAACGCACCGCCGACCGTCTCGTGCCCAAGCTCGACCTTCAGCGACCTGGACTACACCTTCACCGCCAACGCGACCGACAGCGACGGGACCGTGACGCAGATCGACTGGAAGATCTATAACTCCTCCAACGTCTTGTTGAACACGTACACGAACCAAGGGGCGACGCTCCCCTACAGCTTCCCCGCCGACGGAACGTACTACGTCGTCAACACCGCGATGGACAACAACGGAGGGATCGCGGACAACGACGTCTTGGACTGCAACGTGACGGCGAGCACCACGAGCAACAACGCGGCCGGCAACGGTGGGCCGACAGGCACGATCGTGATCGCGGCGGGCGCGGCCTACACGACCACCGCCCAGGTCACGTTGACACTGAGCTCGGCGACGGCCGCCCAGATGCAGTTCTCCAGCGATGGATCCACGTGGGCGACGAAGGTCACGTACGCGACGACGTCGCTGTTCACGATGCCTAGCGGCGACGGCACGAAGACCGTTTACGCGCGGTTCTGGAACGCCGGCAACAAGTACGGCGCGAGGGCGTCCGACACGATCATCTTGGACACCACCGTGCCGGGTGCACCCACGAGCTTGATCAAGACCGCTGCGGTGTGCACGACCTCAGGGCCTAACAATACGTGCACGCTGTCGTGGACGGCGCCGTCGCCGCTGCCCGGCGACCTCGCCGGCTACCGCGTCTACGTCCGCAACACGACCTCGAGTACGTGGGCACAGCAGACGTGCGGGGGATCCGGTACGACCTGCACGGCCACGCAGCAGAGGAACAACAACTACGAGTTCTACGTCGTGTCCTTCGACAACGCGGGGAACCAGAGTGCGCAAAGCAATCACATCACGGTTGCATACTAGGGCTGCAGAGGAGGGTGGTTTCACCCTCGTCGAGCTCATGGTGACGATGGCGGTCATGTCCATCGTGGCCACAGCCGTCATGTCCGTCGCCTTCCAGACGCTGAAGACGACCAACACCATCACGAATCGTCGCGACGTTTTCTCCGACGGACAATTCGCGTTGGATCAGCTGTCTTCGCAGGTGCGCCAGGGCGAGTCGGTGGATGCCACCAGCACCGCGCAGACGCTGCGCTTCTCGGGCTATATCGACGGGGTCGCGAAGACGATCGTCTGGCGCGCGACCGGCACGACGGCTCCCTACACGTTGCAGCGGTCCACGAACGGCGGCACGACCTACGTCAACATGCTCAAGACCCTCGGATCCAACAATCTGTTCACGTACACGACGCATGACGGCGTCCAGGACCAAGTCACGATCGCTCTTGCCCTCACCACAAGCACGTCGTCGGTCAATCTGACGACCGACATCTATCTAAGGAATGCTGGCACATGATGATCTCGTTGGTCCGTCGGCTCCGGCACGAAGAGGACGGGTATGCGCTCGTCGTCGCGATGCTGCTGCTGTCCATCATGATGGTGTCGCTCGTCGTCGCGCTCGATTCGGGGAGCTCCGCCTTCCGGGAGTCCGAGTACGGCGTGCGGTGGGCGCGCACCCTGACGGTCGCCGAGAGCGGGATCGACAACGCGATGGTGCTGCTGAGCGAGAGTCGCACGTCACCGTCGCCGTGCCCCACGACGGGTTCGACCGTCTGCACGACCGACGACGGGCAGTACCAGGTGGACTGGACGTCCGCGGCCAATGGCTCGATGACGATCACGTCGACCGGCTACTATCCAACGAAGGCCGCACTGGAGTTCGATCGCCAGGTCCGTGTGCTGCTCGAACCGATCCCCACGTTCAACTACGCGATCTTCTCGCAGAACAACCTCGAGGTGAAGAACAACGAGACCGTGAACGGCTCGATCTACTCGACCGGCGATGTCTTGGTCCACAACAACACGACGATCTGTGGCAGCGTCATGTCGGCGAACGGGTCGATCACGCTGGAGAACGGGACCGTCCTGGTGAAGTCGAACGCGGCCACAGGCTGCACCGGGCAGGACGCGCTGGCCTGGGCCGGTGGCAGCATCAACGGCACCCTCGGCGTGAACATCGCGGGCGATGCGAAGGCCTCGGCGCCTTCCGGAACGGCGTGCAGTTCCACCAGCTCGAGCTACTCGATCACGGGCGGCACGGTCCAGGGGAAGGCAACTGCCTGCGGCAAGATCACGTCGACGACGTCGAATCCGCTCCCGGGCGTGAACACCACACCCCCGGCGGTCGAGTCGATCCCGACGTTCGCGTTCAACGCAGGCAGCTACACGAGCCTCACCTGCTATCCGAGCTCGGGCACTTGTGGGCCGCTGAACACCTCGGCCACCGCGTACAGCACGTTCAATACCTACGAGGCCGCGAACAAGCTCGCGATGAAGGGCAACTTCGCGATCTGGCAAGCGGCGCCGAGCAAGAACACCGTGGTGAGTCTGGACGGCATCCATCTCACGGGCGACCTGACGATCATCACGAACGCCCCGATCGACTTCGGCAACACCTCTTCGATCACCAGCAGTGTGCCCGCACAGCTGGTCGTGATCTCCACCTACATCCCGCCGGCGGGGTCCTCGTGCACCACGAACGGCGGCGACTGCAGCATCTACATGCAGAACAAGATCACGTTCGACAAAGGTGTCGCCTCCGACCCGACCGATGGCATCGCCTCACTGATCTACACCTCAGGCAAGTTGGAGATCAAGAACTCCGCCGACGGCGAGGGCGCCCTGTACGCGGGGTCGATGGACATTAAGAACGGGTACACGATCGCCTACAACTCACGGATCGCGAAGGTGCTGGGGTTCGGAGCCGGTCTCCAGCCGACGCTCTGGCAAGAGCTGGCGAACTAGCGGGAACGCCGACGTACGCAAGGTAGGGTTCGGCGGATGGTCTGGGTCTTCGGTGCTCTGGTGTTCGCGTTCGGCCTTGTGATCGGCAGCTTCATGACCGTGGTCGCCGCCCGGGTGCCGGCAGGGGAGTCGATCGTGCGGCCGCGTTCGAGGTGTCCGAGCTGTAGTGCTGAGATCCGCAACCGCGACAATATCCCGGTGCTCGGGTGGGCGCTGCTCGGGGGCAGATGCCGGGACTGCGGTGCGAAGATCCCCATTCGCTACCCGCTGCTGGAGCTGACCACCGCCGTGGTCATCCTCGGAGCCTTTCTCGTCTATGACGATGTGTGGGTCGCGATCGCGGTCGCCGGTTTGCTGGCGCTCATGCCCGTGGTCTCGGTGATCGACGTCGAGCACAGGATCATCCCCAACAAGATCGTCTACCCGGCGCTGATCGTGTTCCCTCTCTTCCTGGTGATCGCCCGGTTGTCGAGCGCCCCAGTCGACCTGGCGCGTATGGGCATCGGTTTCCTAGCCTACGGGGGGGCACTGTTCGTCGTTGCGTTCATCTCGCGTGGCATGGGGATGGGCGACGTGAAGCTCGCGGCGCTGATCGGGATCGTCCTGGGAGCGATCAGCTTGGGCCACGTTGCCGTCGCTGCGGGCGCCGCGATCGTTCTGGGCGGATTGGGGGCCATCCTCGCACTGCTCGGCGGCGCCGGGCGGCGCGGAGCGATCCCATTCGGGCCGTTCCTGGCTGCGGGCGCGATCGTCGCCGCGTTCTGGGGCGCCCAGATCGCCGACTGGTATTCCCGCACGATGCTGCACCTCTGACCCGCGGCAGAATGCCTACCTGCGCCGAACAGGCGTTCGACCTGCAGAAATCGTCCTCTGAGGTGTTTGACTCGTCGTGTGCCCTGATGTTTCGTAAGCGTGCTTTCGGGGCTGAATAGCCCAAGTGAGCTTTTTGTGGCACATGTGGCACATGAGGCACGTGAGAGATCTACTCGCGGGCAGACGCGGAGACTCGACGCAGATGGTGACGACAGGGGCTCAGGCATTCTTCGGCGACGGTTCGACGCTGCTGACGGTCGCCGAGGTCGCCTCCTCGATGCGCGTCTCGACCATGACCGTGTATCGCCTGATCAAGAGCGGCGACCTGCCCGCCGTGCGCATCGGACACAACTACCGTGTTCGTGGTGCTGAGGTGGAGCGCTACCTCGCCTCCCGCTCGGTCCACGTGGAGGGTTCCTGATGGCCAAGGGGCGGATCGGGCTCGACATCGGTTCGACGGCCGTGCGTGCCGTCGAACTCATCGGGACCCCACTGACCGTCGTGCGCGCGAGCCAGGTGGCGCTGCCTCCGGGCGCGGTGGAGAGCGGCGAGATCCGGGACCCCGACGCCGTCGGCGAGGCCCTGCAGAGACTCTGGAGCGAGGGCGGTTTCAAGGGTCGGGAGGTCTGGCTCGGCGTCGGCAATCAGCGTGTGGTGGTCCGGGAGATTTCACTGCCGTACCTGCCCGACAAGGAGTTGCGTTCCTCGCTGGGATTCCAGGTCCAGGAGTTCATCCCCATGCCCGTCGATGACGCGGTCCTGGACTACGACCCGATCGGCGAGTTCGAGCAAGAGGATCGGCGGATGTTGCGCATGCTGTTGGTCGCGGCGCAGCGCAGCATGGTGGACCAGGTCGTGCAGGCCGTGTCGCGCGCGAAGCTGGCGCCGATGGGACTCGACCTGATCCCATTCGCGCTCGTTCGCTCCGTCGGAGCCGCCGACACCGGTCTCGATCTGGAAGACGGTGGGGCCGAGGAGGCGATCGTCGATATCGGGGCCCACGTCACCAATATCGTGGTACATGCTCGGGGGGCGACACGGTTCGTCCGTATCCTGCCGAGCGGCGGACGCGACGTGACCGTGGCGATCGCACGCTCCGCGGGCGTCGAGGACGAAGTGGCCGAGCGCCTCAAGCGCGGCGAGACCGTCGAGGAGGCGCCGGAACCGCAGACGGTGCGCCAGGCGGCGCTGCAACGCGCGGCAGCCTTCGTCGACGAGGTCCGTTCATCGCTCGAGTTCTACACCGCCCAGGCCAAAGAGGCGCGCATCGGCAAGGTGCTCATCACCGGTGGCGGTTCGCGCTTGGAGGGCCTGTACGAGTTGATGCGGCAGCGGATCCCGGTTCCTGTCGAACCAGGAGCGGTGTTCACCCGCGTGCCACACCAACTCGACGAAGCGGACGTTGCCGCGGCGGAGCCGCTGCTCGCGGTCGCGATCGGCCTCGCCTTGCCGGAGGAGGAGCGATGAGTCGCGTCAATCTGTTGCCCTCGGGCATCAAGAAGGGCCAAGAGCTGCGCCGTCGAACCGGGCTGGTGCTCGTCGGCGCCGCCGCCGTCATCGGCGCGATCATCGTCCTGTGGCTGTTCCAGGGCACGCGCCTCAACGGTGTCAACGACGACATCACGGCGCAGAACCAGAGCAACGCGAACTTGCAGCAAGAGATCGACGGTCTGCAGAAGTACGAGGACCTGCAGGTGCAGGCCCAGCAGCAACAACAGTTGCTCGCCGCCGCGTACACGAACGAGGTGGCGTATTCGAGCATCTTGGTCGACGTCTCGAAGGTGATCCCGCCCGACATGTATCTGACGTCCTACGCATCGACCGTGGACACCACGGCGGTCGCCTCGACCGATCCGACCGCGCCGACCTTCGTCGGAACGATGGCGTTCGGGGGTTCGACGTTGCACTTCGACTCGCTCAGTACCTGGTTGACGCGTCTGGAAGGCGTGCAGGGCTGGGCGAATCCATGGATGTCGAACATCTCCCAGGACGCGGCCGTGACCGGCGCGTACACGTTCGACACGACCGTCGACATGACCCAGGACGCGCTGACCGAGCGTGGCCGTGCAGGATCGGCGGCCGTCGGTGGATAACCCTCGAGCCCCCATCTTCGCCGCCGCCGGGGCGGTCGTGATCGCGATCCTGCTGGTCGTCTTCCTGGTGCTGCCCAAGATCGGGCAAGTGTCGAGCGCGAAGGACGACCTCGCGGCGGCACAGAGCGAACAACAGACGCTCGAGACACAGAAGAGCGCCTTGGAAGACACGAAGGCGCAGGCGCCCGCGAACCGTCAGGCCATCGATGAGGTCCATCAGAAGATCCCGCCGACGGCCGAGGAGCCCAGTCTGCTCTTGCTGATCAACAATTCCGCCATCGACTCGGGGCTCGATCTGACGACGCTCGCGCCGAGCCCCCCGGTCTTCGATGCCGCGACGGGGTTGAGCATCATCGTGTTGTCGATGAGCGCGACCGGCACGTACAACGAGATCACATCGTTCAGCTATCACATCGAGACATTGCCGCGGGCGGCCAAGATCACGTCGCTGTCGTTGGCACCGGGAAGCGGGACGGATTCGCTCGGCAACGAGGTGCTGACAGCCACGTTGCAGATCGATGCCTATACCAGCGATACGAGCGCTGGGCCCGGGTCGGTACCGGGGCCTTCCGAGGTGGGTGGCTGACATGCCGATCAGCGACAGAGACCAGCGCATGCTCCGCATCGGTGGCATCGTGATCGGCGTGATGTTGGTCGGCTTCCTGCTGCTCAAGCTTCTCGGAGGCGGCGGCGGCGAGGAAGCGTTCCCAAGCTCCTCACCTCTTCGGCCCACGAGCAGTTCGATCGAGCCGACCGGCACGCCGAGCCTCGCCCCGTCGCCCGTGCTGGTTTTGCCCGTCCGCGATCCCTTCTCGATCCCGCCGGGCTTTTCCGTGAGCAGTTCGACCACGACCACGAGCTCCAGCGGTGGATCCTCGACGACCAGTTCGTCCAGCGGGGGGACGACGACCACGACGACGACAGCCACGCCGCCGACCCAACCCGGCAACGGGTCGAGTCAGACCGTGGGGGGGCATACAGTCGTCCTGCTGGACACGTTCACTGCCAACGGCGTCGAGCAGGCGCAGGTAGAGGTCGACGGAACCGTCTATGACCCGGCCGTCGGGGAGACCTTCGGACCGAACAAGCAATACCGACTTCAGTCGGTCTCGGGGAACTGCGCCACGTTCCTCTACGGCGATGAATCGTTCACGCTCTGCGTGTCGCCGAACAAGTAGGGGCCGGCGTCGACGCCGGCGATGCGCCCACGGGGGGAGCGGTCGCCGGTCGCGCGGGGGCGGTCCGTATGGGCCGCCCCCGCCATCTTTGTCGCACGCCCGGAGGAGGGGCGGCGGCCTTCCCTATGATGGGGCGCATGTTGCGCGTTCTGACCGCGGGTGAATCGCACGGCCCCGGGCTCGTCGTGATCTTGGATGGCATGCCGGCCGGGGTCCCCGTGGGCATCGCCGAGATCGCGGGGGAGCTTGCCAGGCGCCGTCACGGGTACGGGCGCGGTGGCCGGCAGCGATTCGAAGCCGACGCCTTCGAGATCCAGGCGGGGGTGCGGCATGGGCGGACGATGGGCTCGCCGGTCGCGATCACGATCCCCAACGTGGAGTACGCGACGAAATACCGGGACCTCATGGGACCCGACGGGCAGATGGACGCGTCGAAACGGCTCACGCGTCCTCGGCCCGGGCACGCGGACCTCGTGGGGTCGCTCAAGTACGGTTTCGACGACGTGCGCAACGTGTTGGAGCGTGCAAGCGCCCGTGAGACAGCGGCGCGCGTGGCAGCGGGCGTGGTGTGCAAGGCCTTCCTCGGGGAGCTGGGCGTGCGCGTCCTTTCCCACGTCGTGCAGATCGGGAAGGTGAAGGCTCGCCGGGCGGCGAGTCCGACGCCCGCAGATCTGTCCGCGATCGATGCTTCGCCGGTTCGATGCGCGGACCCCGCTGCCGCGCAGGCGATGGTGGCTGAGATCGACCGGCTCCGCGCCGCCAAGGACAGCGTCGGCGGCGTGTTCGAGGTGCTCGCCTACGGCGTGCCCGCAGGGATCGGGTCCTATGTGCAGTGGGATCGCAAACTCGACGGCCGGTTGGCCGCCGCGTTGATGTCGATCCAGTCGGTCAAGGGCGTGGAGATCGGCGACGGTTTCGCCACCGCGGCGCGCCCGGGCTCGCGCGCCCACGACGAGATCGTGGTGCGCGCTGGTCAGTTGTCGCGAGCCTCTGCGCGGGCAGGCGGCATCGAGGGAGGGATGTCGACGGGCCAGCCGATCCGAGCCCGCGCGGCGATGAAGCCCTTCTCCACGGTGCCGCGACCGCTTCGCACGGTCGATCTCGACACGGGCGAGCCGGCGGTCGCGATCAAACAGCGCACGGACGCGTGTGCGGTGCCCGCCGGCGGGGTCGTGGGCGAGGCCGTCGTGGCCTTCACCTTGGCCGATGCCGCGCTCGAGAAGTTCGGGGGAGACTCGCTGCCCGAGACCCTCCGCAACCTGTCCGCCTATCTGGAGACCCTGCCGTGATCGTGTACCTGGTCGGTATGCCCGGGTCTGGGAAGTCGACGGTCGGTGCAGAGCTTGCGGGAAGGCTCGGCGTGCCCTTCGTCGATCTGGATGTCGAGATCGCGAGCGCAGACGGCCGCTCCGTCACCGAGATCTTCGCGGCGGAAGGAGAGGCCGGCTTCCGTGCCCGCGAGGCACGAGCGTTGCTTGCGGCATCGACACAGGACCCCGCGGTCATCGCGTGCGGCGGCGGCGTGGTGCTCGAGCCCGCGAACCGCATCACGCTTCGCAACACCGGGACCTGTGTGTATCTGGACGTGCCCATCGCGGTGCTGGAGGCACGGGTGGAGCCCAACGCAGACCGCCCGCTCGTCCGGGCGGCGGGGGACCTGCAGCGGATCCTCGCGCAGCGCGAGCCGCTGTATCGGGAGTTCGCGGCGCACGTTGTCGACGGGAGCGGCGACCCCGGCGAGGTCGCCGACGCCATCGTCGAGGAGCTTCGTTGGAGCGCGTGACCGTCCCGCTCCCCGGGCGGTCCTACGACATCACGATCGGGTCCGGTGTGCTCGGCGACGCGGCCACGATCGTTCCGGAGCTGGGGGCGGCCGCACGGGCCTTCGTGATCGTCGACCAGGCGATCTCGGCCGCGTGGCTCCCGCCGTTGGAAGCTGCGCTCGAGTCGCGTGCGCTCCACGTCGTGCCGCTCGCGGTGCCCTCTGGCGAGGGAGCCAAGTCGATGCAGGTGTATGGCACCCTGGTGCATCAACTCGCCGGCCAAGAGGCGCATCGCGACGACGTCGTCGTGGCGCTCGGCGGCGGTACGGTGGGCGATGTTGCCGGCTTCGTCGCATCCACCTACGTGCGCGGCATGCGATTGATCCAGGTGCCGACGACGCTGATCGCACAGGTCGATGCCGCGATCGGAGGAAAGACCGCGGTCAACCTTCCCGAGGGGAAGAATCTGGTGGGAACCTTCTACCAACCGGTCGCGGTGCTGTGCGATGTCGACGCGCTGGCAAGCCTGTCGGATCGCGACTACCGCTCGGGGCTCGGCGAGGTGGCGAAGTACGCACTGACGCTGGACATGGAGCTGCTCGACACGCTGGAGCGCGATCCGGCATCGATCCTCGCGCGCGAACCGGCGGCGCTCGAACCACTCGTGGCCCGGTGTGCCCGTGTGAAGGCGCGCACGGTCGTCGCCGACGAACGCGACGCCGGCGTGCGACTGTTCCTGAACTATGGCCACACGCTGGCGCATGCACTCGAGCGGCTTGAGGCCTTCGCCGGGCGCTCGCACGGCGAGGCCGTGGCGATCGGCATGGTCTTTGCCGCGCGACTCGCCGAGTTCAGAGGCATCTGCGAGGCAGGCCTCGTCGGACGCACGGTTCGTCTGCTGTCCTCGCTCGGCCTCGAGACCGACGGGGCACTTCCCCCGGCGCATGACATCCTGTCTGCCTTCCGCATGGACAAGAAGTTCCGCGCGGGGGTGCGCTTCGTACTCCTGGCCGACGTCGGCCGCCCGGTCGTGGTCGACGGCGTCACCGACGACGAGGTGCGCGCTGTGTTGACCGAGATGGGGGCTGCCGGATGAACGTCTTGTACCTGTTCGGCCCGAACCTGGGTGCGCTTGGTCGCCGCGACCCGGATACCTACGGCGCCCAGACGCTCGGCGAGATCATGGCCGAGCTGGAAGTGCGCGCGCTCGAGCGCGGTCACACCCTGCGGTGGCACCAGTCCGATCACGAGGGCGAACTCATCGGGTGGCTGCTCGCGGCCGCCAACGAGGGCGTGGAGCTGGTCGTCATCAACCCGGCCGCGCTGTCCCACTATTCCTATGCTTTACGCGATGCGATCGAAGCCTCGGGACTGCCGGTCCTCGAGGTGCACATGTCCAACATCTATGCCCGTGAGACCTTCCGGCATACCTCGGTCATCTCCGATGTCTGCCGGGGCACCATCAGTGGTCTCGGGGCTGGTGGCTATCATCTGGCGCTGGAGGCGATGCCGTGGATCACCACCTGAGGAGGCGTGCGCTCACCGCACGTCTCGACGATCTGTCCATCGATGCGCTGCTCATCACGCGGTTGCTCCATACCCGCTATCTCACGGGCTTCACTGGGTCCAACGGGCAGGTGCTGGTTCGACCCGATGCTGCCGTGTTCCTGACGGATGGGCGCTACACCGAGCAATCGCGCCGAGAGGTGCCGGACCTCGAGCGGATCACCTGTCTCAACTCGCTGCGTGAGGAACTGCCGGCGTATCTGTCGGGCGTCCGGCGCCTCGGGTTCGAGGCAGACGAGGTGACGGTCGGCGTGCGCGACCGGCTGGCCGAGGCGCTCGGCGATATCGAGCTGGTCGCCACCACCGACGTCGTCGAAGCGTTGCGCGCGGTCAAGGACGACGACGAGCGCGCCGCGATCCGCCAAGCCCAGGCGATCACCGACGCGGCGTTCGATCGGATCCTCGAGCATTTCGCGGTTGGGGTCAGCGAGCATCAGATCTCGCGGCAGCTGGAGACCCTGATGCTGGACGAGGGAGCGGAGGGTCTTGCGTTCGACTCGATCGTCGCGTTCGGTGAGAACGCGGCCGAGCCGCACCACGAGCCCGCCAATCGACTCCTGGAGGAAGGCGACGTGATCAAGCTCGACTTCGGCGCGCGGTTCGCGGGGTATCACGCCGATATGACACGCACGATCGCGTTCGGCCAGCCGGCGGGGGAGCTCTCCAAGATCCATGACATCGTGAAGGAGTCCCAACAGGCGGGCATCGACGCCGTCCGCGCGGGTGTGTCGGGTTCGGCGGTGGACGCCGTGAGTCGCGACGTGATCGAGCGCGCGGGCTACGGCGAGCGCTTCGTGCACAGCCTCGGCCACGGCGTCGGGCTGGAGATCCATGAAGCGCCCAGCCTGGGGCGCAAGCAGGACGATCCGTTGCCGGCCGGCGCGGTCGTGACCGTCGAGCCCGGGATATACATCCCGGGCCTCGGAGGGGCTCGGATCGAAGACATGGTGGAAGTCACCGACGACGGGTGCGTCGTGGTCGGCACGTCCACCCGCGAGCTGATCGAACTGTGAGCGAGGAACCCCGTTGAGCGTTTCCACCAACGATTTCAAGAACGGCATCACCCTGGATCTCGACAACGTGTTGTTCCAGGTCGTGGAGTTCCAGCACGTCAAGCCGGGCAAGGGCGGCGCGTTCGTGCGCACGAAGCTGCGGAACATCAAGACGGGCGCGGTGATCGAGCGCACGTTCAACGCGGGCGTGAAGGTCGGCCTCGCGATGGTCGAGCGCAAAGGGATGCAGTACCTCTACGCCGACGGCAACGACTTCGTCTTCATGGATCTCGACACCTATGACCAGGTGCACGTGCCCCCGGAGGTCGTGGGCGATGCCGGGAAATTCCTGGCGGCCAGCGCGGAGGCGCAGGTGGCGATGCACGACGGTGTGCCGATCTCGATCGATCTGCCCGCTTCCGTGGCCTTGCGGATCACCGACACGGCTCCGGGCGCCAAGGGCGACACGAAGACGGGCGCCCTCAAGCCGGCGACCGTCGAGACGGGCGCGGTCGTGAACGTGCCGCTGTTCGTCGAAGAAGGCGAGAAAATCAAGATCGATACCCGTTCGGGTGAATACATCGAGCGCGTGAAGGGCTGAGGGTGACCCGCCGGGAGGAACGGCGCGTCGCGATCGACCTCCTGTATCAGGCCGACATCACCGACGCATCGGGCGCCGCCGTCGTCGCCGAGTGGCGTTCAGCGGGCCAGGACGTTCCGAACTTCGCCGTGGACCTCGTGAGCGGTGTCTCGGATCGCCTTCCCGACATCGACCTTCTGTTGGAGACGCACGCCGAAGGGTGGTCGGTCGCCCGGATGGCGGCGTTAGATCGCACGATCCTGCGGGTCGGGGTCTATGAACTCCTCTGGAGCGACGACATCCCCCCGTCGGTGGCAATCAGCGAGGCCGTCGAGGCCGCAGCGGAACTCTCCGCCGACGACGCGAAGCGCTTCGTCAACGGTGTGCTCGGACGCATCGCCCGCGACGAGGGCGTCGGCTAGCGAAGGGGGGCCTCAGGCGCTCGGCTGGTCGCCCTCGACCCGCGGCGCCTGCTCGGGCGCGACGGCGGGCGGCGCCGCTGCCGGCGGAGCGGCAGCAGGAGGCGCGGGTGTCTCTTCGTCGACCGCGCCTTCCTTCAGACCCTTCTTGAACTCGCCTTGGGCCTTGCCCATGTTCCGGGCGATCTGCGGCAGCTTTGCGGCGCCGAAGATCACGACGGCGCCGATGAGGAGCACGAGCATCCAGTCCTGCATATCTGATCCTTCCGAAGAGGTTCCCCCAGGATAGCCCTCTAGGCTGCTTCGGAACACCGTGCAGGCGCCCGCCCCCCGGACGTGTATCCTGCTGAACGAAGGAACACCACCCCTTTAACGCCGGTCCTGTGAGGCCGGGAAGGGAGCCACAGATGGGCCACAACGTGTCCGCCTCCTCGCCTACCCGAGGGGGCGTTGCTATATGACCGCCACGGTCATGGCCGCCGACGACATCCGGCGGGCCCTCACCCGCATCGCCCACGAGATCATCGAGCGCGACCGGGGGGCCGACGATCTGGCGCTCGTCGGAATCGCCGATCGCGGCGACGACCTTGCTCGGCGGCTCGCGACCGAGATCGCCCGTATCGAAGGTCCGGAGGTTCCGGTCGGGGTCCTGGACATCACGTTCTATCGCGACGACATCGGGCTCCGCGCGGAGGCGCCCGAGGTGCATGAGACGCGGATCAGCTTCGACGTGAGCGGCAAGATCGTGGTGCTCGTCGACGATGTCCTCTATACGGGGCGCACGATCCGCTCGGCGATGGATGCGCTCATGGACTTCGGCCGACCCCGCAAGATCCAGCTCGCGGTCCTGGTCGATCGCGGACATCGTGAGCTCCCGATCCGCGCCGACTTCGTCGGCAAGAACGTGCCGACCAGTCACGGCGACGATGTGCGTGTGCAGATCTCCGAGGTGGACGGGGTCGATGCGGTGACGCTCACGCCGGGCGAAGGGGACGGCGCATGAACAAGCACCTGTTGTCGATGCAGGACCTGACGGCCCAAGACGTGGTACGGATCCTCGACACCGCCGAGTCCTTCCGTGAGGTCGGCACGCGCGTGATCAAGAAGGTGCCGGCGCTGCGTGGTCGCACCGTCGTGAACTTCTTCCTGGAGAACTCGACGCGGACACGGATCAGTTTCGAGCTGGCGGCCAAGCGACTCTCGGCCGATGTCATCAACTTCAGCGCCGGCGGCTCGAGCGTGGCGAAAGGCGAATCGCTCAAGGACACGGCGCTCACGCTGCAGGCGATGGGGGCCGACGCGATCGTGATCCGGCACTCCTCGAGTGGTTCTCCGCTGCAGCTGACGCGGTGGGTGGACGGGCGGGTGCTGAACGCCGGCGACGGCACGCACGAACATCCGACGCAGGCGCTTCTGGACCTCTACACGATGCGCGAGAAGCTCGGACGTCTCGAGGGGTTGCGCGTGGCGATCGTGGGGGACGTGATGCATTCGCGTGTCGCGCGGTCGCTCACCTTCGGGCTGGTGACGATGGGCGCGGAGATAACCCTGGTCGGCCCTCCCACCCTGATCCCGCCCGACGCTGCGGCCTGGGGCGCACAGGTGACCTATGACATCGACGCCCTGTTGCCGAAGCTGGACGTCTGCTACATGCTGCGCGTGCAGAAGGAGCGGCAGCGTCTGGAATACTTCCCGAGCGTGCGCGAGTACGCACGCCTGTTCGGTCTGACGAGTGCGCGCGCGGCGACCCTGCCCGAGCACGCCCTCATCATGCACCCCGGTCCGATGAACCGCGGGGTCGAGATCGACTCCGACGTCGCGGATCAGCCGGCATCCGTGATCGAGGAACAAGTGACCAACGGCATCGCGATCCGCATGGCGCTGCTGTACCTGCTGCTGGGCGGTTCCGGCGACGGGGAGGCCGAATGAGCGGCCGGTTCGTCATCGAGCAGGCTCGTGTCGTCGATCCGGCCAGCGGCGCCGACGAGGTGCGCGACGTGATCGTTGCCGACGGCGTCATCGCGGGCCTCGAGGCCGCCGAGGGTGCCGAACGGATCGACGGGCGGGGGCTGGTGCTGGCCCCCGGCCTGGTCGATCTGCACACCCACCTCCGGGAGCCGGGGGAGGAGCACAAGGAGACGATCGCCTCGGGCACACGCGCGGCCGCCGCCGGCGGGTTCACCGCCGTGGCGGCAATGGCGAACACCGTCCCGGTCACCGACCACGCGGCGATCGTGCACGAGGTCCGCGATCTCGCCGCCGCGGCCGGGTCCTGCGACGTATTCCCGATCGGCGCGATCACGAAAGGGCTCCTCGGAGAGTCGCTTGCCGAGATGGGCGAGATGGTCGAGGCGGGCGTGCGGGTCTTTTCCGACGATGGCCACTGCGTGCCGACGGCCCGACTGTTGCGCAACGCGCTCATCTACGCCAAGGCGTTCCCCGTGGAGGTCGTGTTGGCCGAGCACGCGGAAGATGCGTCCCTGGTCGAGGGCGGTCACATGCACGAAGGGCTGCAGTCCTCCACGCTCGGGCTCGCCGGCCGGCCCGCGGAGGCCGAGGAGATTGCGGTGGCCCGGGACCTCGCGTTGGCGCGAGCGACCGGCGGGAGATTGCATCTGTGCCACCTGTCGAGCGCCCGAGCCGTCGAGCTGGTTGGCCGTGCGAAGGCCGAGGGGGTGCGTGTCAGCGCCGAGGTGACCCCGCACCATCTCTTGTTCACCGACACGGACCTGCGGACCTACGACACCGCCAAGAAGATGAACCCGCCGCTGCGCTCCGCCGAGGATCGTGACGCGCTGCGCGCCGGCGTGGCCGACGGCACGATCGACGCGATCGCGACCGATCACGCTCCGCACGCGGTCGAGGAGAAGGACATGGAGTTCGATCGTGCGCCGCCCGGGACGATCGGGCTCGAAACCGCGCTCGCGGTCGCGTTGACCTACCTGGTCGAGCCGGGGATCGTCTCGCTCGCACGCGCGATCGAAGCACTGTCGACAACACCGGCGCGGATCCTCGGCGCCTCGGCGCACGGCGGTCCGATCGAGCTCGGCAAGCCGGCCAATCTCGTCTTGTTCGATCCTGCCGAGGACTGGGTCGTCGAGCCACCGTTCGTCTCGAAGGCGCGCAACAGTGCGTTCACGGGGCAGCGGCTTCGTGGCCGCGTTCGGTACACGATGCTGCAAGGAACCCTGACCGTCGCCGATGGAAAGCCCATGAGATGACGCGGGGCCCAACGGCGATCCTCGCCCTCGAGGATGGCACGGTCTTGCGCGGCACGGCGTTCGGCGCGCAGGGTGAGTGTTTCGGCGAGGCCGTGTTCAACACCGGGATGGCGGGCTATCAGGAGATCCTCACCGACCCGTCCTACGCGGGACAGATCGTGACGATGACCTCCCCGCACCAGGGTAACTACGGGATGAACGGCGAAGACCCGGAGAGTTGGCGCCTGCAGGTCGCCGGGTTCGCGGTGCGGGAGGCCTCGCGCCGTCCCAGCAGCTGGCGATCGGAAGGAAGCCTGCCCGACGCGTTGGCCGACGCCGGCATCGTGGGGATCGAGGGTATCGACTCGCGACAGCTGACACTTCGCTTGCGTTCCCACGGTTCGATGCGGGCCGCCGTCTCGACCGTCGACCTCGAGGGGCGTTCGCTCGTCGAGCGGGCACGGGCAACCCGAGGCATGGCCGGCGCCGACCTGGCGAGAACCGTCAGCACGCTCGAGCCCTACGAGGCGAGCGCGCTCGTCGGCCCCCCGGCCGGTGATCTCGGTCGTGTCTTCCGGGTCGCGGCGCTCGACTTCGGGATGAAGCGCAACATCTTGCGGCTGCTTGCCGCCCACGGCATGGCGGTGACGGTGTTCCCGGCCGAGACCCCGGCGGCCGAGGTCGCCCACGGCGCCTACGACGGCGTGTTCTTGTCCAACGGGCCCGGTGACCCCGCGGCCACCGACTACGGGATCGCGGCGGTGCGCGAGCTGCTCGGCAAGGTGCCGATCTTCGGCATCTGCCTGGGCCATCAGCTGCTCGGTCTCGCGCTCGGCGGGCGGACCTACAAGATGTCGTTTGGGCACCGGGGCGTGAACCAGCCGGTAAAGGACCTCGCGAGCGGCGTTGTGGAGATCACGAGTCACAACCATGGGTTCGCGGTGGACCCCGCCGGGTGGGGGACCGACGGCGAGGGTCTGGCCCTGACCGACTACGGCCGCGTCCATCTGAGCCACTGGAACCTCAACGACGGCACGCTCGAGGGCATGCGCTGTCTCGACGTGCCGGCGTTCAGCGTGCAATACCACCCGGAGGCTGCGCCGGGTCCGCACGATTCGCGCTACTTGTTCGAGGAGTTTCGAACGGTGATGGGCGGGACGCGCTGATGCCCCGTCGCACGGATCTGCACAAGATCATGGTGATCGGCTCGGGGCCGATCGTGATCGGGCAGGCGTGCGAGTTCGACTACTCGGGCACGCAGGCGTGCAAGGTGTTGCGGGCCGACGGTTTCGAGGTCTCGCTGATCAACTCCAACCCGGCAACGATCATGACCGACCCGCGTTTCGCCGACCGCACCTACATCGAGCCGCTCACGCCCGAATCGGTCCTGCAGGTGCTGGAGCGGGAGAAGCCCGACGCGTTGCTGCCGACCCTCGGCGGCCAAACAGGGCTGAACGTCAGCGTGGCGCTCGCCGAATCGGGCGATCTCGACCGGCTGGGGGTCCGCATGCTCGGCGCGTCGCTGGAGGCGATCCGCAAGGCCGAGGACCGCAGCGCCTTCAAGCAAGCGATGCTCGCCGCCGGTCTGGACGTGCCCCGCGCCGGTGTCGCCCACACGCTCGATGAAGCGCTCGTGGTCGGCGACGAGCTCGGCTACCCCTTGATCCTGCGGCCGTCCTTCACCCTCGGTGGGGGTGGCAGCGGGTTCGCATACGACCGCCACGAGTTGGCGACCGCGGCGGCCCGCGCGCTGGCGAGCAGCCCGGTGAGCGAGGTGCTCGTCGAGGAGTCGATCGTCGGGTGGAAAGAGTTCGAGCTGGAGGTCATGCGCGACGGCGCCAACAACGCCGTGATCGTCTGCTCGATCGAGAACGTGGACCCGATGGGCGTGCACACCGGCGACTCGATCACGGTGGCGCCGCAGCAGACCCTGACCGATCGCGAGTATCAGGTCATGCGGGACAACGCGATCACCGTGCTGCGCGAGATCGGCGTCGAGACGGGTGGGTCCAACGTGCAGTTCGCCGTCGACCCCGCGACCGGGCGACAGGTCCTGATCGAGATGAACCCGCGCGTGTCGCGTTCCAGTGCGCTCGCGTCCAAGGCGACCGGGTTCCCGATCGCCAAGATCGCCGCCCTGTTGGCCGTGGGGTATCGGCTCGACGAGATCACGAACGACATCACGGGTGAGACACCCGTCGCCTTCGAGCCGACGCTGGACTACGTCGTGGTGAAGATCCCTCGGTTCGCCTTCGAGAAGTTCCCAGAGGCTTCGCCGGTGCTGTCCTCGACGATGAAATCGGTCGGGGAGACGATGGCGATCGGGCGGACGTTCACCGAGGCGATCGGCAAGGCGTGGCGGGGGATCGAGAAGAGCGACCTCGACCGTGGCTGGGGTGGCACACCGACCATGCCCGAGCCCGGCGCGATTTCGACCCCGACCGAGGGTCGGCTGCACGCCTTGGCCGACGCCTTGGCCGCGGGCGCCTCGGTCGACGACGTGGCGGCGGGCTCCGGCATCGACCCGTGGTTCATCGACCAGATCGCGCAGGTGGTCGTCTGCGGGGCGGCGCTGCGCGGGCGGGCGCTGCACACGCTGTCCGCCGACGACGTGCGTGAGGCGAAACGTCTCGGGCTGTCGGACGCTCGTATGGCGATCCTGACCGGGGCCACCGAGGCGACGGTGCGGCGTCACCGCGACGCCCTCGGTGTGCAGCCGGTGTTCAAGACTGTCGACACGTGTGCCGGGGAGTTTCCGGCCGGGACCCCTTACCACTACTCCACGTATGAGACCGAGACGGAGGTGCGCCCCTCGGATCGCCCCCGCGTGATCATCCTGGGCGCGGGGCCGAATCGGATCGGCCAAGGGATCGAGTTCGACTACGCCTGCGTGCACGCGGCCTTCGCGCTGGAGGAGGCCGGGTTCGAGTCGGTGATGATCAACTCGAACCCCGAGACGGTCTCGACCGACTACGACACCTCGAGCCGGCTGTACTTCGAGCCGGTGTCCCCCGAGGATGTGCTGGCCGTCTGTCGCGCGGAGCAGCCGGTTGGCGTGATCGCCCAGTTCGGCGGGCAGACCCCGCTACGCCTCGCCGCTACCCTGGCGGAGGAAGGCTTCGCGATCCTCGGCACCAGCCCGGCGGCGATCGACCTCGCCGAGGACCGAGGGAAGTTCGCCGAGATCTTGCGCGAACTGGAGATCCCGGCGCCCCCGCACGGCGAGGCCCGCACGATGGCGGAGGCTCGGGCGGTCGCCGATCAGATCGGCTACCCGGTGGTCGTGCGACCGTCCTATGTGCTCGGCGGGCGCGCGATGGAGATCGTGTATGACGATGACGAACTCGAGCGGTTCGTGCAGACCGCGGCGGACGCCTCGCCGGACCACCCGGTCCTGATCGATCGATTCCTCGAGGGAGCGATCGAGGTCGATGTCGACGCCGTATGCGACGCGGGTGGCGGTGTGTTCATCGGCGCGGTGATGGAACACATCGAGGAGGCCGGTGTGCACTCCGGCGACTCTTCGTGTCAGATCCCACCGGCGACGCTCGCCGATGAGGAGCTCGACACGATCGAGGACATCGCGGTCAGGCTGGCCAGGCGGCTCGGGGTCGTGGGGCTGATGAACCTCCAACTCGCGGTCAAGGATGAACGGATCTGGGTGATCGAGGCGAACCCGCGAGCATCGCGCACCGTGCCCTTCGTGTCGAAGGTGATCGGCGCGTCGTTGGCGAGGATCGCGACGCTGGTGCTCACCGGCCGGACGATCGCGGAACTGCGGGCCGAGGGCGTGCTGCCCGCCGATCTCCATCACTACCGCCACCTTCCGTACACGAGCGTGAAGGCCGCCGTGTTGCCGTTCGGGCGATTCCCGGGGGTCGACACGATCCTGGGGCCGGAGATGAAGTCCACCGGCGAGGTGATGGGGATCGACACCGACAGCGGGATGGCGCTGGCCAAGGCGATGGTTGCGGCCGGACACGCCCTGCCGAGCGTGGGTGCCGTATTCGTCAGCGTGGCCAACCGCGACAAACGTGCGATCGTGTTCCCCGCGAAGCGGCTGGCCGACCTCGGGTTCCGGCTGCTCGCCACCGGTGGGACCGCCGGGGTGCTCGAGCGCGCGGGGATCCCGGTCGAGCGGGTGGCCAAGGTGAGCGAGGGGCCCGACAACATCGTGGAACTGATCCGGGGTGGTCGGGTCGATCTCGTGATCAACACGCCCTTCGGCCGCGCGCCGCGCTCCGACGGCTCGTTCATCAGGACCGCAGCTGCGGCCGCGGGTGTGCCGTGCGTCACGACCCTGCCCGGGGTGTTTGCGGCTGTCCGAGGGATCGAGGCCCTACGTGGTGAGCCGACCGAGCCGCGATCGATCCAGGAACACCACGCCGCGGCGCTGGCGGAGCCGCTGCAAGCGCGTCTCACGTTCGAGGCGGCGACCGAGGCCGCTGGGGGGATCGTGTGAAACGCGTGCGCGCCGAGATCCTGTCGACCCGTACCCTCGGCGCGTATCGATCGCTGACCCTCGTGGCGCCGGAGCTGGCCGAACGCGCGCGCCCGGGACAGTTCGTGGCCGTGGCGATGCCGACCGACCGCGACTTCATCCTGCGGCGACACCTCACCATCCACCAGTCGTCGCGTCGCGGGGGCTGGGCGGGCACGCTCGAGTTCGTCGTCGATCCGACGGCAGGCCCCGGCACCGCGTGGCTCTCGGAGCTCCGCGCCCACGAGCTCCTGGACACGATCGGGCCGCTGGGCAAGCCATTCGCCTACCCGAAACGGCTGACGAACTGTCTGCTGGTGGGGGAGGGACGTTCGGTCGCCGGGCTCTACTTCTTGGCCCAGGAGTTGTTGGCGCGGGGAAAGCGGGTCGACATGGTGATCGGCGGGGCAACGATGGAGGCGGTGTTCAAGCCGATCGAGGCAAAGCGGCTGTCGCAGCTGGTGACCGTCATGACCGATGACGGCACCCTGGGGGAGCGCGGCTCCATCATCGAGGCGCTGCCGGAGGCGGTGCAGCGTTGTGGTGCCGAGGTGGTGTACGCCGCCGGCCGGCCGGCCGTGTTACGTGCCGTCGCCACGCTGTGTCGGACCCGCAAGATCCCCGCGCAGGTGGCGGTGGAGGAGCGGATGGGCTGTGGCTACGGGCTGTGCGGCACATGCGCGGTGCCGATGGCGCTGAAGGACGGAAGCGGATGGGACCACGCCCGCGCCTGTGTCGACGGGCCGGTGTTCAACCCGGCACGGATCCTGTGGGACAGGTGGCCCGCAGCCGCGGCAGGCGCGGACCCGAACCCCGACGGTGTGCGCGGAGCCTCGTGAGCCAGCAGAAGCGCTCCCTGGCGGTCGATCTCGGGGGTTTGGTATTGCCGACCCCAGTGCTGATCGCCGCCGGGTGCGCCGGGACGGGTCGCGAGCTCGTCGGCCTCGTGGAGTTGCGCCGCGTCGGGGGGATCGTGACGCGGACGATCACCGTCGATGCACGACCGGGCGCGGCACCTCCCCGGATCGCCGAATCGCCTTCAGGGATCGTGTGGCGCACGGGTTTGGCGAACCCGGGGATCGACGCGTTCATCGCGACGGAGCTGCCGACATGGATCAAGGCCGGTCCGCCATTGGTCGTGTCGATCGGCGGCGGCACGCTCGAGGAGTACGTGCGTTTGACCGGTGCCCTGCAGGGGCAGCCGGGCGTACACGCGGTCGAGATCGATCTATCGGGGCCCGACGACGAGCTCCAGCGACCGATGCTCGGCGCCCACGTCGATCGTGTCTCCGAGATCGTCGGCGCGGTCGCTCGTATGTCGCTCGTGCCGGTCTTCGCGAAGGTGCCCGGCGGACTCGACGTCGTGCCGATCGCGCTGGCCGCCGCCCGGGCGGGCGCTTCGTGCCTGACCCTCACCGGTTCGCCGCCGGCGTTCGTGCTCGATGCGACGTCGCGTACTGCTGTTCCCGGGCCGGCGACGGGATGGCTCTCGGGGCCTGCCGTGAAGCCGCTGATGTTGCGCGCCCTGATCGATGTCGCGCGCGCGTTGCCAAGGATGCCGCTGCTTGCGAGCGGCGGGATCGCGACGGCCGCCGATGCGATCGACGCGCTGCTCGCCGGCGCGAGCGCCGTGCAGGTTGGGGTCGCGGCGATGATCGATCCGACGGCACCGGTGACGATCGCTCGCGGCATCGTCGAGGAACTGCAGCGACGCTCGCTCATCTCCCCGATGCAGCTGCGCGGTCTGGCGATCGCTGCACCGCCGGAAGCGAGACCGTCGTGATCCCGCGACCCGAACAGCCGGTGATCGTCGCACTCGACGTGTCGGATCTCGACGAGGCCGAGCGGCTCGCATCGGTGCTTGCGCCCGAGGTCGGGATGCTGAAGATCGGGTTAGAGCTGTTCTGGGCCTATGGCCCAGAGGCGGTGCGGCGCATCACGCCTCGCGGAGCAGTGTTCATGGACAGCAAGCTGCATGACATCCCAAACACGGTCGAGCGTGCGAGCGCGAACATCGCGAAGCTCGGCGTCCACATGTTCAACGTGCACGCGCTCGGCGGCGACGCGATGATGCGCGCGGCTCGCGACGGTGCGAGACGTGGGGCAGATGCCGCCGGCGTCGCGATGCCGTTGGTGATCGCGGTGACCGTGTTGTCCTCGCAGGGCGGTGAGGGACTGGCGTCTCCGGCGTCGCTCGCGTGGGAGGCGAAGGAAGCCGGACTCGATGGCGTCGTCGTGTCGGGGGAAGATGTCGGCGACGTGCGCGCTGCATGTGGCGATGCGTTCTGTCTCGTCGTCCCGGGGATCCGGCCCGCCGGCACGAACGGTCACGATCAGGTGCGCGTCTTGACGCCGCGCGACGCGATCGAGCGCGGCGCCGACTACCTCGTGGTCGGTCGCGCGATCACCACCGCCGACGATCCCGTCGGCGCAGCACGTGCGATCGCGCGCGACGCGCGCTGAAACGCGCAGGTCAGACCGTTGCACGACGGTTTGTCCCGTGTCGGAAGCCGTGCGTATACTCCCCGCGTTCTCGCAGCTTCCATCGATCTTGAAGGAGATTGTCCATGGCCCTTCCGACGCTTACCCCTGAACAGCGCGCAGATGCACTCAAGAAGGCAGCCGCCGCGCGGAAGAAGCGCGCCGAGGTGAAGGGGGAGCTGAAGTCCGGCAAGCGTACGCTCGCGGATGTGCTGAAGAAGGCCGAGAAGGACGACACACTCGGCAAGATGAAGGTGACGACCGTCCTCGAGTCCCTGCCCGGCGTCGGCAAGGTCCGCGCGCAGAAGATCATGGAGGAGCTCGACATCTCCGCGACACGTCGCGTGCGTGGGCTGGG
>JBDUBL010000030.1:0-24808 GCA_040004125.1 Actinomycetota bacterium | reverse complement strand
GGGGTCGTCGGTTCGAGTCCGATCGTCTCCACCGATCGTTGTCGTGTTTCGGGTGATGCTGGTCATTCCGGCGTCATCTGACGTTTGACACCTATCCGGCTGATCTTTGACACCTGTTTCGGGTGATCCTTGTGCGCCACCTCGCGGACGAGACGTTTCATGTCGTCGGTAGGATCTCCATGATCTACTCAGCTTCCTTCACGCGAACCGCCGCGTCACCTCTCGACCACCTTGCGTACGACCGTAGGTGAACCGGGCATGCCACCTGCCGCCGACACGTACTCGGGCACACCGACGCAAGTGAACAGCAGGGCGTCCAGCGGCTCGCCAAGGAGCGCGGGCACCTCACTGTCGATGAACGTCATCCCGGTGGCGCTCGCTCCGAGGCCATAGGCGAGAAGGTGCAGCCTGCCCTCGACCAAGCCCGCAGCGAGTTGCGCCTCGCGGTACTCCCGGTCGCCGAGGGCGCCCACGTCGATCGCGCCGATGACGACGAACGCTGCATCGCGAGCGAGTCCCTGCTCCAAGCTGATGCGGTACAACTCGTCTCGCATCGCTCCCGCCCGTGTCGAGGCCGAAAGGTCCGGCCACCTGTAGATACCCGGCACGAGCCCCTCGACGTCGTGCACGACGACGTAGTGCGGCAGATCGACGCCGCGTATCGCGGCCAGCATGGACGTGCGCAGCAGGCTCTCCGGCAAACCGCGGGTGGGGTCCATCCGGCGCTGGGACCCGCGCGCGAACACGACGGCCTCGACCGGAGCGGTTCCCTTCGCAGGCACGTCGACCGGTGCGCCACGGTCCCACGACTGCCCAAGCGCAGCGCGATCCCCGGCGCGCTGAGCGGTTGTGACGAGCGGGAATTCGACCGGCGCAGCGTCGACGTTGCCGGCGGTGGCCGACGCAGTCGCTTCGAGCGCGGGCGCGTCATCTCCGAGCGCGACGACGGCAACCGGCCACTCGTGCACGCTGTCCGCGCCGACGAGGGTGGCGACTGTCGTATCAGGGAATCTCGTGTAGAGCTCTGCGCTCAGACCCGCCGAGTCTGCGACGGCGAGCAGCTGGGCGAGCATGGTGCCGGCGTCCCAATACACATGGCGGAACCCGCGCTCGCGGTAGCGCCACCCGGTGCGCCACGGGACGCCGTTGAGGATCAGCGCAGGCGAGCCGCCTTGCGGTGCAGGCCCGATCTGCAGGAGAGCGTGCTCGAGCGGGTCGTACCAGTGCACGCCTGCAGGCAGGGCCGTGCCGTCAGGAACGGCGACGTACACCTCGAGGGGGAAGCGGCCGCCCGCAGAGCCGGCGGCGCGGAAGAGCCACGTCGCGTACGGTCGTTCCATCGTTCGCACTACTCCCGCCGACAGGTGCAACAACCGGGAGAGCTGCGACAGGTCGAGGTCGGTGTGGGCCACGTCTGCCGTGCCCGCCAGCACGGAAACGGCCGGAGCCGTCGTGGTCGGGAGGTCGCGGGGCAACGGTATCCGGGGCAGTCGCTCGTCGTACCGCTTGTAGAACCACGGCAGGCGATCCAGGTCGTTCACCTCGAGGTCTTGGAGGACGCGAGGATCGTCGATCGGTGCGTCCCACTCTCGCCCGGGTTCGTAGGAGGTGAGCCGGTGCAGCGTTTGCGTCGCGGTCTCCATGCACTAGATTCTGCCGCACTCAGAGACCGTCGAGGAGTCTCCCCGTGTGCTTCACCGTGTCGTTGAGGTCATCGAGGAGTCCCGCGAACGCCTTGTACTGGATGCTATCCAGAGCGATGTTGAGTTGGTAGCAGAACAGGCGCTCGTCGAGTCCGCTCTCGCCGAAGCGGCCCACGGCAGCGTCGCGGATCGTCTTCGGATCGATGCCGGGGTGCCAAGGAGCCCAGAACAGCAACCAGGCGTAGTCGTAGAGCGGGTCACCGGCGAGTGCGTTGGCCCAATCGAAGATAGCGCTGATGCGATCGTCGGTCGACACGAGCACATTTCCCGCCAACAGATCGCCGTGGACGACTCGGCGCAGATCCGAGCAGGCATGCACCGACGCTTCGAGCGACCGTTGCGCACGCTCGAACATATAGCCGGCCGCTGCGTCCGCCGAGAGCCGTTCCCGCCAGCCCCGTAGCCGGTCGTCGTCGCGATCGGGCACGGAGGTGAGGAAGTCGCGCCACGTGGTGGACGACGCATCTCCGCTCTGGGCTCGCCAGCCGCCGTATCCGGTCCCCGGAAGATCGACGGCCTCGAGGGTGGCGAGGCTGTCCAGGAGGCTGTCGATCGCACGCCCGAGGCGCGCGGGCGGAAGCTCGTCGAGCTTGTCACCTTCTCCACGCTCCGATACAGCGAACACTCCGTCGAAAGCCTCCCCGATCTCCACCACCGAGGGGATCGGCAGGAACGGGCGAGCCCAGCCGGACGCCATCCGATCCTTCTCGTAGTCCTCGACGTGTGTGCCGAACCGGATCACGAGCGACCGATCGGCCGCGCGGAACCCGAAAGCCCTCGACCACGCACCGCCGGCGAGCAGCTCGACATCGCCGACCGACGGGTAGCGGCCTTGCAGGAACCGCTCGACATCGGCGATGCGCACGTCGAGGTCACTCATGGGCGGGCGTCGATCAGATCTCGAGCAGCTCGTCCAGCTTGCTCGTCATCGGCCACGCGCCCTCGGACGTGTTGGAGATCACCGTGTGGGTGGTCTCCGTGGTTGGGTCGTGGACCGTTCGGAACGAGACGCCCGCGTCGTAGCCCTCCAGCATCACGACGTCGGTGGTCGCGTGCAGCCAGAAGCCGAGCCCGTACCGGGCCTCGTTATCGGGAACGTTGCTGCGCGACCGCATCATCTCGGCCACCCGCTCGACGGGCACGATCCGACCGGCGGACAAGGCATTCCAGAACGCAGTGATGTCAGCTGCAGTCGAATAGCTCCCGCCGTCCCCCGTTCCGCGAACGGGCAGATGGAACACGTTGGTCCTCGGACCGTCATCGAGGTACCCGAGCGCCGCTCGCCCGGGAAGTTCGTCGGAGCGCAGGAACACGGTGTCGATCATGCCGGCCGGCTCGCAGACGCGCCGTCGAACGAGCTCGTGGAACGGGACGCCGCCCGTGCGTTCGGCGATCAAGGCGAGCACCACGAAGCCACCGTTGTTGTACACGAATCGCTCCCCGGCCGGGAACGCCGTGGGATGGCCGTCAAGCGCCACGACGTATTGCTCGGTCGTCGCCAGCTCGTGCACGGGCACCGGCATCACGTAGTCGGTGATCTTGTGACCGGCGTGTTCGTCGAGGTAGTCACCGATGCCCGATCGGTGCGACAGCAGGCGTTCGATCGTCACGTCGTCGGCGATCAGCGGGAGATCGTCGCCGAGCACCGACCGTGCCGTCGTGGAGAGCTCGAGCGAGCCGTCTTCGATCAGACGCACGACGGTGAGTGCCGTCAGGCCTTTCACGCCGCTGGCCAGCCCGAACTGGGTGTCGATCGTGTTCGGGATTTCGTAGGCCCGATCAGCCTTCCCGTACGCCTTCACGAGCGCAGTGGCACCGGCCCGGTCGACGCGTACCACGCCTGAAAACCCGGTCTCCGAGGCGGTCGTCTCGACGGCGTCTTCCAGTGTCTGCACGCCGCGAACCCTACCGCTAGGCTCTCGAGACCGGTACGCGGATGGGAGGCCACCACATGGACACCGTGTCATTCACCAGGATGCAAGACGGCACGGCCGAGGACTGGGCGCTGATCGATTCCCACGAGGTCGAGTTCTACGCGGCATTGCCCGATCGGATCCTCGGGTCGCTGGAGAAGCTGAAGGAGTCCTTCGGCGGCTACCAGGTGACGCGCTATGCGCACTCGCTGCAGGCCGCGTCGCGCGCGATGCGCGACGGCAAGGACGAGGAGTACGTCGTGGCCGCGCTCATCCACGACATCGGGGACGATCTGGCCCCCTACACCCACGGCGAGATGGTCGCCGCCGTCTTGAAGCCGTTCGTGCGCGAGGAACTGTGCTGGATGGTGAAGCACCACGGCGCGTTCCAGCTGCGATTCTTTTCCTACCTTAGCGAGGAGGATCGCGATCGGCGGGAACGCTGGCGCGACCATCCGAGCTTCGATCTCACCGCGGCGTTCTGCGAGCTGTACGACCAGGTCTCGTTCGACCCGGACTACCCAACCTTGCCTATCGAGGAATTCGAGCCGCTCGTGCGCCGGGTCTTCGCCGATCCCCGGTACCTCGAGCCGGGCTACGCCTAGGGGTTCTCGGCACTCGGCCAAGTCTGCACGACGTAGGTCGCGACGGTTCGGAATCCCAAGGCCTCGTAGACGGGAAACCCCATCTCGGAGGACTGCAGGTAGGCGGTGGTAGCCCCAGCCCCGAACCCGGCGGCGACAGCCGCAGAGGTGACGTTCGCGCCGTAGCCCTTGCGCCGGTGCTCGGGCGGGGTCGCGACGTCGAAGATGCCCACGTGGTCGCCTCGGACCAAACCGGTGGCCGTCGAAACCGCCACGTCGCTGACGAACGCGAGCCAGAGATCCAACCCTTCCGCCTGCATCCCGGACGCGAACAGCGGCTCGAAGAGCGCGCGCGGCGCCCCGAAGCCGCGCGCGGTGACGTCCATCGCCACGTCGAGGAGCTCCGGGTCCGCCCCCACTCGCCGGAGTTCGACGTTCGGCGCCTCCGAAGGACGGAAGGCATCACGCGAGACGCTCATGCCTGGGATCCGTTCTTCACCCATCAGACCGAGCCGACGGGCCTCCTCGAGCACGTGGGCGTCGACCCCGTCGCGACCGGTCACGACCGGGGGCATGCCGGCCGCCTCGACCTCCGCGATGGCCGCGGCCAGGTCGCGGATCGTGGCCTCTTCGTTCGTGCCTTCGCTGATCACGGCGTTGACGAGCGGGATCGGGAAGGAGGGGACCGTGACCACCCGGTAGCCGTCGCCGATGCGGACGGTGGCGTCCGGCAAGAGCACGAGGAACACGTCGAAGGCCTCCATGAGCGCGGCATGCTGCTGATCGGACGGGTTCATACCGCGTCAGGACCGAACGCGCTTCGAGAAGCCGGAGATGCCCCATGCGCCCAGGAGCACGGCGAACAGGATCAGGCCGCCGTAGATGCCCCAGTACGCCATGTGCTGCACGTATGGCGTCAGCGATATGCGCATGCCCTCGCTCATGTAGACGAGCGGGTTCAACAACACGAGGTACTTGAGCCACAGGATCGGCGTCAGCGCGGCCCACGGGTAGTAGGTGGCGCCGAGGAACGTGATCGGGATGACGACCAGTCCGAAGATCAAGGGGACCCGGCGGGGATCCACCCGCGTCCCGATCACGAGCCCGAGCGCGGCCCCGGTCACCGAGGCCAACGGCAGCAGGGTGAACAGGCGGAGCCACATCACCTGCAGGAACACGGGCGTGATCGGGATCCAATGCGCGAGCGGGAACACCACCGCCGCGGCCACCAACCCTTGCACGGCGCCCGCGGCCAGTTTGCCCGCCGCGACCGCCCACACGGGCAGCGGCGCCATCACGCGATCTTCGATCTCACGCGTGTAGCCGAACTCCTGCACCAGCGGCAGCGCGACCGCCTGGATGCCCTGGAAGATGCAGGCGATCGCGATGACCCCCGGCACGAGGATGCTCGAGAACTCCGCCTGGCCCGCTTGTCCCCCTACGCCCTGCCCGATCTGGGGGAAAACGTAGGTGAACACGAACACGAACAACAGCGGCTGCATCACCGTGCGCAGGATGAACTCGACGAAGTTCTTCCGAAGGACGGCGACATCTCGCAGCAGCAAGGCCCCGAACGCGATCGTCGGGGTGCTTCGGAAGGGCTCGATCGTCGGGAGCGCGATGGGCCGTGCGTTCGAGGTCGTCGTCATTCCCGCAGGTCCTTGCCGGTCAGGTTGATGAATACGGTCTCCAGCGTCGGCTCGTCGATCGATACGTCGTGCACGGGGAAGCCGCCCGCCTCCGCGTTGGCGATGACGCGGGGCAGGAGCCCGTGAGATCCGCGCGCGGTCAAGAGCACCGTCTCGCCGACGACGGTCGTGCCGGTTACTCCGTCGAGGTCGCGCAGGTGCGCCGCCAGCCGATCCGGCTCGTTCCCGGCGGTGATCCGTACGACCGAGTCGCCCCCGACCGTGCGTTTCAAGGCCTCGGGAGTGTCGAGGGCTAGGAGCTTGCCGTGGTCCATGATCGCGACGCGCTGGCAGAGCCGGTCGGCCTCCTCCATGTAGTGCGTGGTGAGCACGATCGTCTGGCCCTCGCGGTGGATCTGCCCGATGATCTCCCACAGCGCGATCCGCGACTGCGGGTCCAAACCGGACGTCGGCTCGTCGAGGAAGAGCGTCCGCGGCCGGTGGAAGATGCTGCGGGCCACCATGAGCCGCTGCGCCATCCCACCCGACAGCGTCGAGACGTCGGCGTCGGCGCGATCGGCCAGCCGGAACACCTCGAGGATCTCGGTGGCGATCCGCTTGGACTCCTTCTTGCCCATCCCGAAGTACCGCCCGTGGAAGTAGAGGTTCTCCCAGACCGTGAGGCTGCGATCCAGCGTGTTGGTCTGCGACACGACACCCATCTGGGCTTTCGCGGTCGACGGATCCGCGACGACATCGATCCCCGCGACGTTCGCCTGCCCGGAGGTCGGGATCACACGGGTCGTGAGCATCCCAACCGTCGTGGTCTTGCCCGCGCCATTGGGACCGAGCAGCCCGAATATCTCGCCCTCGTTGACCGAGAGGTTCAGCCCGTCCACTGCCGTGACGCCGGTGTCGTAGACCTTCGTCAGGCCTTCGGTGTGGATCACCACACCGTCGATCGCGGAGCCGTGGGCCGCCTCAGGCTGCGCCTTCGCTCGCATGGTCACCCCCCACGTTGCCCCGGATCTGATCGAGCAGCCGTCGTAGCGTTGCCTGTTCATCCTCGGACAACCCGTCGCACGCCCGCCTGCCGGTCTTCTTCGCGATCGCTTTCAGCCGGATGTGCAGTTCGCGTCCCTTGGGAGTGAGCTCCACCCGGACCTGCCGCCGGTCTCGGGGGTCGCGCGCACGCGCGATCAGGCCATCGCGCTCCATCCGGTCGAGGTGGCGGGTGAGGGTCGCGCCTTCGATCCGGAGGTCTCTCGCGAGATCCCGCTGGTTGTCCCACCGCCCGCGATCGATACCCGACAGCACGACCCACGTCGCGAGGGACGCTCCCGCCTCGTTCAGCGCGTCCTCAAAGTAGGCGCGGATCGCCTTTCCCGTGAGGACGACGACACGCGGCAGCGGCTCTTCATAGGATGATTTCATAGCTAATCGTTAGCATCCTAATGATTATGCCCGGTTCCCGTCAAGAGGGGTGATAGCTTCCAGCTTCGATGGATGCCGACGCGATCGTCCTGGGAGCGGGTTTTGCCGGGATCACCGCCGCTCGAGATCTGCGGAAGGCCGGTCATCGTGTCGTGGTTCTGGAGGCGCGCGACCGGATCGGCGGGCGCACCTGGTATCGGGAGATGCCGGGCGCAGGCGTCTCGGTCGAGTACGGGGGCATGTTCTTCTCGCGGGCAACGCAGCCCCACCTGGCGGCCGAGGTCGAGCGCTACAGCATCGTGGTGACCTCTCCGCGCGAGCCCGACGTGGTGGCATGGATCCGCGGCGGCGAGCGCGTGGAAGGAACAGCCTCGATCCGTCGGATCCAGGACCGCTGGGCACCTCGCGATTGATGAGCGCCGTGCGCACGACCGCCGAGGCCTTCGCGTCGGGCGGACGCTCGGACCTCGTGGCCCTCGACGTTTCCTCGGCCGCTTGGGTCGACACACTCGAGGCGGAGCCGGAGGCCGCCGACTATCTGCGGGCCTTCCTCGCAGCCATGGGTGGAACGACGCTCGAGCGGACGTCGGTGCTGCCGTTGCTGTGGGACATGGTGGAGCTGGACTACACGCCCGCGGACGCCTTTCTCGACCTCGGCGAGCTCTTCACCGACGGCACGAAGAGCTTGATCGATGCGATGGCGGCGCACGTCGACGTCCGGTTTGAGACGGTGGTGACGCATGTGGTGCACGACGACCAGGGCGTCATCGTGACGCTGGCCGACGGTGCGACCTTGCGCGCCGGCGCAGCGATCGTCGCGCTGCCGCTGAACGTCTGGGCCGACGTCCAGTTCGATCCCCCGCTGGCGTCGGCGAAGCAGCGCGCGGCCGCCGAACGCCACCCGGGCGAGGTCTCGAAGGTGCTCGCCGTGGTGGCAGGTGCACCGACGTCGTACCTCGGTGCGGGCTGGGGTACGCCGATCAACGCCGGGTTCGTGACCAAGCCCGCCGGCGAGCACCGCCTGTTCGTGGGCTTCTCGGTGCAGGACCGCCTGGACCTGTCGGATCAGACTCGGTCGCCGCCGCGGTGAGCGCCCACCTGCCCGACGCGACGGTGATCACGACCGATGGCCATGACTGGGTGCGTGATCCCTATTCGAAAGGCACCTGGCTGGCGGTGCCACCGACCTGGTTCAGCGACGGCACCTTCGAGGCCCTTCGCGAGCCGGAGGGTCGCGTGGCGTTCGCCGGCTCGGATATCGCCGCGGAAGGCGCGGGCTGGATCGAGGGCGCGATCGCGAGCGGCGCCGCCGCAGCGGCGCACGCCCGGACCGCGTTGTCCTCCTAGATCGGCATCGCTATCGCGCTGGCGGCGCCACCCAACCGGGTCAATCCGAAGCGCTTTTCGATCGCCGCGAGCAGCGAGTAGTGGTTGTACTGCCCGCCATCGAGGCTCGGCCCGATGCCCGGCCCGACGACCACCATGTAGATGTTGCCGCCGCCCGAGGTGCCGTTGATGCCCGCGCTCGTGGAGCCCTCGTCGTAGGTGAGGACGACGGTGGCGCCGTTCGCCAGCATCGGCGCCACGTTGGCCTTCAGCCAGGCGTCGCCGGTCGAGATCGCGCAGTCGTGCTCGTCGTTGCACAGGTTCGGCGCGATGAAGCTCACCTTCGGCATCGCGTGCACGTCGAACTGTGTGTAGGGCAGCACGTGCGAGCAGGCTGCTGCATTCGTGAACACCGACGCGAACGGCGTCGCCGGGTTGTGCTTCAGCGCGTAGAGCCCCGAGGTCGTGGCGCCCGAACACGACGACGGCATGTCCTCTTCGTAGACGCCCCAGGAGATCCCGGCGTTCTGCAGCTGGTTCCACAGGGTCGGTGACTGTGTGAGCTCGCCGGCCGTGATCGAGTCGGTGCCCTGCTTCCCGTCGGTCGCACCGTTGCCGAGCGCCAGGTAGTTGGGCAGGCTCGGATGCGTGATGCCGTAGTAGTGCGTGAAGTCGATCCCTTGAGCTCGTAACGCGTTCTGGTACGTCGCGCTCGTCGACCCGACGACAGTGGAACGTTCCTTGTTCTCCATGTAGATCACGACAAGCGGGTTGCTCGCCGGCGGCGGGCTCGAGCTCGTCGACGTCGGCGTTGGTGATGTCGAGGTGGGCGTCGGCGTCGACGATGTCGTCGGTGCCGGGCTCGTCGAAACGGGCAACCCGTGCAGGATGTCCAGATAGCTGCCGTAGCCCGACGGCGAGGACCACTCCGAGGCCGACTCGACGGCCGTGCCCTCACCCCACTCGTTGAACGTCGTGACAAGCTGGAACTGGGCGTTCGAAGACGCCATCGCCGCTACCTGGTTGGACCACCGGGCCGGATCGCGGGTGAGCCGTGGCGAGGTTTCGCCCTTCTTCCAGAACCCCGGGGAGATCGTGTACGAGTACGGGGACATGTCGGCGTTGGCCGATGACGGCCCGTATTGATGCCAGCCGGCCGGCTGATCGGCACACGTCTTGAAACCGGAGAAGACTTTCAACACGATGTAGGCGTTCACGGTGTTGGCCTGTGCCCAGCGTGAGGCCATGGAGCATGCGTCGGAACCGTCCGCGTAGACGAACACGACGAACCGACCATTGATTCGCAGGAACGACGGATCGCTGCCGTAGTGATTCGACAGGTAGGTCAGGTCGCTCTGCAGCTGCGCGACCGTCGGGTCGCCTTGCGCTTCGGGCTCGTAGTAGACCGTCCAGCGGAACTCGGTGCCATCGGCCCCCCGCAGCAGCGCCGGCATCCGCTGATCGGTTTTGGAGCCCTGACCCCACCAGGACGAGATACCCGCCTGGATCCCGCCGTACTGCATCGCGTCGATGTGGCTCGCGATCGTCCCCGCATCCGAGGAGTCATAGAGCCCGGCCGACGGGTGGTAGTTCGTGAACGGGTTCGACGACGAGCCCCATGTGTCGGGGAACCAGGGGTAATAGAAGGCCGCCCGGATCGGCAGTGAGGGTTGCGTGTCGCCGCCCGAGGAGCTCGGGCTCGGTGTCGGGCCTGGCGAGGTGGTCGGGCTCGGTGTGGTGGTCGGGCTCGGCGACGGGCTGTTGGTGTGACCGTGGATCTGGATCTTCGGCGCGCGCGCGGACTGCCGGCTCGACAGGATCGAGCGGTCGCCGCCCGACATGAGCAGGAAGGACAGGGTCGTGCGCGATCCATCGATCAGCCGTGTCACGTCCAGGCCCATCGCGTTGCGTCCGCGATTACGCCCGATCGAGCCGACCGGATGCTTGCCGTGGGGCGCGCTCACCTTGGTGATCCGGTGTTCGCGCCAGCCGGGGTGCACCCGGCGTACATTGATCCGACCCGAATGGCCGACCACGTGCAACATCAAGGTGGCGTCGTCGATGATCAGATCGGTCGCCGGGATCGTGAACGTCACATAGACGCGCGATCCCCCGCGGATCGCCCCGACCACCAGCCGTGGCCGTGTGCCGAAGTTCCGCCGCGGAGCCCGGCCGAACACCGACGCATCGGCGTGTGCTTGGACGATGATCGTGCGGTCCTGCGCGACCGATGGCGCGGGACGCACGAGCCCCGTCACCACGCCAAAGCTGACCAGCGACAGCAGCACGGCCAGGACCCAGGCTGCGGCGCGACGGAACGATGTCTGCGTGTGTTGCATCACTGCCCCCTCGTTGCCTCGCACACGCCACGCCCACCACCGCGGGCTGCGATGCCCTGCGGTGAAACGCTCGGGGGGAGCGGTCGTGTGTGGTCTCCGGGTCCCTTATCGGCGAGGTCATGCGGGTTCCTTGAACACCGCAGGTGACGGCGCTCGTCGCGGCGGACGTTGCGCGCTCTTCAGGTGACCCGGGAATGCGCCGAAGTCTCCCCACGTGAGGGTCGCGGGGCCTTCCTGAGCGATGACGAGGGATCAGATGGACGTGCGTGCTGGCGGCAAGGGTTCTGTGTGGAAGCTGTGCATCGCGGTGGCCGTGGCGTGCGGCGTGCTCGTGTTCGCCGCCGGCTTCCTGCATCGCAATGCCGTGGCATCTGCGATCGATGCGCAGCAGACCAAGGATGCCGCCTACGTGCACGGCAGGTTGACCGACGCGGTCGGCCGTTCGCCATTGTCCAAGCCGTTGAGCGAGCATATGGCGGCGTCGCTGGAGAAGGACGCGGGTGTCCCCGCGGGCACGGAGGTCCGGATCTTCGCGCTGGATGGAACGCTCGTGTTCGTATCGGGTGGCCCCCACAGCGCGACGGGTGACACCGACGCGATGGCATCTGCGGCTCGCGGAGACGTCACGCATGCGATCGCGGGCGACGACTTCGTGGTCTATGCGGCGATCGACGGGAGGGGCGCCAAGCCCGTCGCCGTGGCCGCGGTGGTCAGCGACGAGCAGGCTCTGCTCGCAGACGCCACCGGTCTGCTCGATGGCGCGCGCCTGCCGTTGGTCGGCCTCGGGGTGCTGCTGCTGGTCGCCGGTCTCGTATTGATGGTCCGAGGCGGTGCGGCCGCACCCAAGGCGTCCGCGGCTGCTTCACCGACGCGGCGCGACACGCAGAAGGTCAAGAAGGCGGAAGAACCCGCGAAGGGGCGCGTCTCCGGGTTCGATACGGGCTCGGCGTCGGCGGTCCAAGCGCCGGAGGCGAGCGCGCCCGTCGAGGAGGGCGCCTCGTCGGTACCACAGGAGCCGAAGTCGAGGAAGACCTTGTTCGGACGTGCGTCCAAGAGTTCCGAGCCGCCATCGGCGCCGGAGCCGGAGCGCGTCGCGAACGCCAGCACGAATCGCGAGGTCGCGATCCGCGAGGCCCTCGAGGATCAGCTCGAGCAACTCCGGACGCGGATCCAGATGCAGGATGAAGCGACCCGTACGTTGCAGGCCCAGCTTGACGCGGCCACGAGCCGCGCCGAAGAAGCGGAGAGGCTGGCATTGGACGGCCCGCGTGCCGCACCCTCGGCGGGTCCTGCCGAACACGATCTGATCGAGCGGGTCCGCGGTCTCGAGGGGGATCTCGCACAGGCCAAGGGGGCGGCGGCCGAGGCGATCGCGCGCGCAGACGACCTGCAGCGCACGGTCGATGCGCCAAGTGCCTACGGCGCGACGCCGAACACAGAGGCGCTGGCCGCCGAGCTTGTCGCGGTCCGCGAGCAGCTGGCCGCCGCGCAGCAGGGGAACGACGAGGCCCAGCGCATGGCGGCCGACGCCGAGCAGCGCGCGGCATCGATCGAGTCGGTTCGAGGAGAGCTCGAAGTGCGTGTCGCCCAGATGGGCGCGAAAGCCGGTGAGCTCGAACAGAAGGCGACTGAACTCGAAACGCGCCTGCGCGAGGCCAACGCAGGCGGTGACGCCGTGCGCGCCGAGATCGCGTCGTTGACCGCCGCGCTGGCAGCGGCGCAGACCCGCGTGACCGAGCTGGAGTCCACCGTTTCCGGTGCCCCGTCGGCGGAGGAACTTGACACGAGCACGGCGGAGATAGCTCGCCTTCGAACCGAGCTGGCCAACCACATGGAGCGCGCGCAATCCGCCGAAGACCGTGTGGCCACCTTGGAAGCCGACGTCCTGGCGGCCGAGCACGGTGTGAACGAGCTGCCGGTTGAAGGGAGTGCAGGTGAGGTCGATCCGGAGCCCGCCCCGCTGCCGGTCGCATCCGGCGAGCGCGTCGATGAGCCGAGTGAACCGCCGAACGCGACCTGGGCGATGTGGTCGACGTCCGAGCCCCGACAGACGACGCCGGCCGCCGAACCAGAGCGCCCCTCGGTGATGCAGGAGTCAGAAGAGGTCACCGCCACGGTGGCTCGAACGATGTGGGTCGCGCCTTCCCCACAGCCAAGCGCGATCGCGCAACCGCACCCGGACCCAGAGCCAGAGCCGGATCCCGCGTTCCACGAGGCTTCGCCGGCGGCAGAGGCGCCGAACGTCCCGCAGGCTCCACCGGACGGCCGGTACGGCGACGTATGGGCCGAGGCCTTCCCCGAGCCCGACGTGGCTTCTGAGGAGCCGAAGGAGGCGCCGACAGAGCCGGCGGCACCGGTGGAACCCACGATGACGTCGTCGCTGGACGCAGAGCCTTCACCGCAAGAGGACGCGGTGTCGGTAGAGGACGATCTCTGGGCACTGCGTGCGCGTCTGGTACGGCGCGAGGACAACGAGGGCAAGGACTCCGAAGGCCAGGACTCCGAAGGCCAGGACCGCTAAGGCCGGGACCGCGAAGGCCAGGACTCGACGGACAACGGCCCGCGTTGGGCCTAAGCGGTCCAGTACCGCCCACTGTGCGGCATCATGAGTGGATGACCCATGGGTTCCGAGGCGCCGCGATCATGGCCTTGGTGATGCTGGCGATCCTGGTTGCGTCCCCGGCGACGGATGCAGGTTCCGCGGTCGCGCCGCGCACCGCGGCATACCACGTGACGGTTTCGCCGCTGCCGGCCGCGGTTCGCGCGTTGATGACCGGGCTGTCGTGGCACGCGGGTTGCCCGGTCGGCCTCCATGATCTCCGGCTTCTCAAGCTGACCTACTGGGGGTTCGACCGCGCGCCCCATCCGGGCAAGCTGGTGGTGCACCGCCGGTGGGCCGACAAGATCGCCCGGGTGTTCGCCAAGCTCTATGACGCGCGCTTCCCGATTCGAAGGATGCGACTAGTCGACCGATACGGCGCGAACGACATGCGCTCGATGCGCGCCGACAACACCTCGGCGTTCAACTGTCGGTATCGCGACGGTGTCTGCTGCACCTGGTCGCAGCACGCCTTCGGGCGCGCGATCGATATCAACCCGGTGCAGAACCCCTACGTCGGGCCTTGGGGCGTCTCACCGCCCAACGGTTCCGACTACGTCGACCGTTCGCCGATCCGTCGAGGGATGTTGTCTCGGCACGATCGGGCCTGGTGGGCGTTCCACGCGATCGGGTGGTCATGGGGTGGATCGTGGTCGTGGCCGATCGACTACCAGCACTTCTCGGCAACGAACCGCTAGCGCTACCCGTCCACGCACGCCGCCACCAGCAGCGCGTTCGGGTCCTGCGCGACGCCGTCGCCCGGGTGCCACTCGAAATGGTCGTGCGGCCCGGTGGCGTCGCCCGTCACCCCGACGTAACCGACGGTGGTGCCCGCGGACACCCATCCGAGTTGGCCCGGGCGGGACAGGTGTGCGTTGTAGACATAGCCAGGGGCTCCGAGCACACGAACCTCGAGCCCGCCGAGCTTCGAACTCGACGTCGAGGCGTAGCCATCGAACGGTGCGACGATCCGCACGCCGGATGGCGCCTGGATGTCGTCACCCTGGTGTCGATGCACCGGCACGTGCGGCAAGCGAACCATCTCCCCGAAGTTGTCATAGATCGTCGTGTATGCCGGCACTGGGCATACGCGGAAGATGCCTTCACGATCGAGCCATGCCTGCACACGCGCGTAATGAGCCTGAAAGGTGCGGAGGCGGCCTCGAGCCCACGGGCCGAGCGAGCGCAGGCGCGAGCGTGCCAGCGTCAATAGGTGGACGGTGGCATCCAACGTCGCGAACTGCCGATCGTTCGCATGCCCGTGATGCCCGACTGGTGTCCTCGCGAGATGCTCCATCGCCGCGATCCGATACCGGAGGCCGATCTCGAGCTGTGTTTGCAGCCGGCGAAGTGCCTGCGCCCTCGCCACGGCGGCGTGGCGCTCTTGCAGCGCGTGCCGCACGGGGGTGATGGCGCCCGCAGGCCCGGCGGCGAGACCGATGACCAGCGCTGACGCGAGGATCGCGCGTGTGAAGCCAGATGCCAGACCTGCTGATCTCATAAGGGTGCCCCCCGGCACGCCCCGTGCCGGGGCAACGCCCTTCCATCGGCTGGGAGCTAGGCCGTCCTTGAATCCTTTGCGTGAGAACCTGGCTGCAACCGTGTTCGGTTGGCACGAAGACTCTGCGCCGCAGATGATCCAGAGGTCCTCGAATGTGGCCGCAAGAAGGGGGCGACGACGTTCAAGGCGGCGCGTCAGATGTCGAAACCTCTCCAAGATGCTTGTCGTCGACACGCGCGATAGGCGAGCATGACGCGCTTCGAACGGTGGATGGACGATGAAGATCGCTGACAGAGCTACGCGGACGATGGCCGCCCGATTCTTGTGGGGGGGTCTGACCCTGGCGTTCCTGCTCGGTCTGTTCCTCACGCGCTCGTCGCAGAACTCCGCGTTGAACACAGAGATCCAGCATGCCCAATCGCGCGCGGCCACCTATGCGAACACGACGATCGCCCAGGCCGCCACCGTCGACTCCGGTTCCGGGGGGATCACGTTCGTGCCGAAGGAGTTCACGGTGCAGCTGCAGGCCGGGGTGTTCACCGACCCGACGGTTGCGCGGGTGCGCGTGTGGGATGCACGCGGCACCCTGCAGGCTTCCAGCGACCCGACCGAAGACGTCGGGGGTTTGGTGGCGGCTGACCCGAAGCTCGCCGGCGCGGTGCAAGGGACGACGTCGGCGCAGACGACGCAGGAACCGTTCACCTTCTCGACGATCGGCGCGCCGGCGGCGAGCGCCAAGTTGCTGCAGGTGTTCGTGCCGCTGCATGCCGAGAACCAGGTGCAGCCGGTCGGAGCGGTGCAGGTCGACTTCCTCTACGGATCGCTGGCGGCGGCCGCGTCGTCTCCGTGGAGCTCGTTGTCGCGGACGTTCCTGATCCTCGCGGTCCTGTCGGCTGCCTTGTTCGCGCTGTCCATACTGCGCAAACCGATCACCGCGAGCGATCGCGCCGCGATGGCGACCGCTCCTGTGGCGGCGGTGACCGTGCCGGTCCCCGATGAGAGTGCCGTCGCCCGCGACGATGCCCTTGAAGACGAGCTGCAGGCGGCGCGCGAGCAGTTGCGGCAGGCGACCGAGGCGTTCGCGTTCCTCGAGACCCGCATGAAGGACGGATCCGGTTCGCAGGCGCCATCGCCCGACGTCGAGGCCGCCTCCGCGCGGATCGCCGAGCTCGAGACCGCGCTGAACCGAGCCGAGGCGGAAGCGGCTCTCGCGCGTTCGAGCGCGGTGACGCAGGACGATCTCGATCGCGTGCGGCACGAGGCCGACGAGCGGGTGGCAGAACTGGAGCGGCGCATGGATGAGTCGTCGTCCGCCGACCTATCGGTGAGCGACGCCCAAGCCGCGGCCGAGGCGAAGGCGCAGGAGGAGGCCGCGGCGCTCCGGGCCAAGCTCGCCGATGCGGAGGTGCGTGCGGCGCACGCCGAGGCTGCCCTCGTGGCCGCTCGCGACCAGGCAACGCTGCCTGTGGAGTCGCCGAAGCAGGTCGCGCCGTCCCGGGCGCCGGAGTCGAGCGAGCCCAGCGACCCGGATGACCTGATCGCGGAGCTCGAGGCCCAGGTTGCCGCCGCGGAGGTTCGCGCGAAGGAGGCCGAGGACGAGGCCTTGCACCTCAGCCCGGAAGCGAACGATCTGCGCGCGCGGCTTGCCCGCAACGCGGCACGCAAGAGGTTCGGCCCAACGGGCTGACGCGCGGCGTTGTTACCAGCGGACCAACGGGTCGATCGCGTAGGTCTCGCGCAACCCGAGCGCGATCTCGTCGGCGTTGAGCAGACGACGCGGCTCCATACCGTAGCGCTGGGCCTGTTCTAGGTGCGACCAGCACAAGGGCACGAGCTCGTCCCGCGCGAACCAGCCGACCACGTCGGGGCGGATGCCATGTGTTCCCCACTGCCAGAAGCAGAACTGACACACGAGGGTGGCCAGCTGCGGGTACGCGAACTGTGCCCGGTAGCCGAGATCGTGCTCGATCACGCGACCCCAGAGCGCCACGCGGCCCAAGACGGCGGGGCACCGCGTGCGCCGCAGGATGTCCAGCCCGTGGGTTCCGTGCAGGCCGCAGGTGCAGTCGACGTGGGGTGCAGAGTGGAGGCGCGCGTGCTTACAGCCGGCCTCGACCGGTTGCATCGGCTTCCACGGGCGGGATCGCCCGGCGACGGGGCGCAGCAGCAGTCCCGTGCCGTCGCGGTGGCCGGTGAGGGCCCACGTTCGCCAGGCGACGATCGGTTCGATACCGGTTGAGAGCAGAAGATCCCCGGCGACGGGCAGCGGGCTCATGGGTCCGCCGGTTCCGCCGGCGTCCGCTCCGGCGCCGGCTCTCGCAGCGGCTCTGTCGTCGGGCTCGGGAACTCCGGCATCGGCACGGGCAGCGAGATCGGGTCGATCTCGATGATGCGTTTCGGGCGCCCGATGTCCATGCGTACGTCCTCCCCGCGGCGGGATCGTTCCCAATCTGCGCCGGAACCTTGAGCCTATCCCAGGTGGGCGTTCTGCGCGAGAGGTTTCTAGGGAGCGACCAGCCGATAGATACCCGTGGGCCCGCTGAAGAAGATGCGCCCACCGGGCGACACCTCGACCGAGTGGACGCTGCTGGGGGCCGACAGGAGCACCCTCGGCGAGGACGCGAATCCCGTGCGCGTGGCGTTCATGTTGATCGCGCGGATCGAACCGGTGTTCACATCGCCGAAGAGTAGGTCGCCGTTGACCCCCGAGCCGAGGCCGCAGTGATCGCAGAAGGCGGCCCCGGTGATGCCGATCGTCGAGGCGAAGTACGCCTTGGGCAGATGCCGGGGTTTCGGACCGGAGTTGTTCGTGCCTCGCGGCTTGGCCGTCGCGCACGTCTCCTTCGGGCCCCAACCGAAGTTCGCCCCCTTGGCGATCAGGTTGATCTCGTCGGTGCACTCCGGTCCGTTCTCCGTCTCCCACAGCCGATCGGTCTTCGGATCGAACGTGAACCCGAAGGAGTTTCGGTGACCGTATGACCAGATCCGTCCAAGCGGGTTTCCGTGGGCTGCGCTCCCGTCGGTATCGAGTCGCAGGATCTTGCCGCGGAGGTTGCCCGAACGGTCCTGGGCATTGGCGGGGTTGTGGCCCTCACCGATCATCACGTAGAGGTTGTGGTCGGGGCCGAAAAGGATGTGCCCGCCGTTGTGATACGGGCTCGCGCTCGCCGGCGTCGCCAGCAGGATGCGCAGCTGGCTTCCCGAACCACCGCTCACCGTGAACCGAACCAGCTGGTTCTGCAGGTGGCCTGCGTGCATGCGCGTCACGTAGACGAACACCTGCGGCTTGGCGGGCCAGTTCGGGTGCAGGGCGATACCCAGCGCTCCCCGCTCACCACTGCCGTCGACCCCGCCGATCGTGAAGACGCGTTGGTCGGCCCCGCTGCCGGGATCGAGCGTGTGGACCTCGCCCGTGCCGCGCTCCAGGTACCAGATCGTGCCGCCCGGCGCGAACGTGAACGCAGACGGACCGTTTAGCCCTGTCTTGATCGCGACCGCCTTGATGACGGCGCGGTGCCCCGGCGCACCCGATGCGCGGGCGATCGGCCCCGTCGCCGCGATCGAGGCCACCAGCAATGACCCGAACAACACCCGCATGGTCCGTCGCATCTCTGCTCCCCTCGAACGCGCTGTGGCACGATGACCGCGTGACCGCGATCCCTCCGTCTACCTTCGGCATCCCCGCCCTGCGAACCGAAGACCCGCGTTTCCTGACCGGCGCGGGTCGGTACTTGGAGAACATCCAGATCCCGGGTGCGCTGCGCGCGGTCTTCGTCCGTTCCATCTTCGCCCATGCGACGGTCAATGCCATCGAAGGGCTGAAGAACGCGCGTGCGATGCCGGGGGTCGTGGGGGTCTTTACCGCCGGCGATCTCGACGTGCCCCATCAGCAGGCGGCCGGCTCGGTCGAGGTGCCGGGCGGGGATCTGGAGCATCCGTTCGAGCGTCCGGTGCTTGCGAGCGAGCGGTTCCGGTTCGTCGGGGAGCCCTACGCGGTGGTCATCGCGACGACGACCGCGGGGGCCCAGGATGCCGCCGAGCTGATCTGGGCCGATGTGGATCCACTACCCGTGATGATCGACGCCGAGCAGGCTGTCGCGGACGACGCCCCGTTGTTGTTCCCCGAGACGGGCACGAACACCGCGACGCGCTTCGCGCACCGCTGGGAGGACGACGTGCTCGCCGGGGCCGAGGTCGTCGTGCGGGGGCGGTTCGTGAACCAGCGGGTAGCACCCGTGCCGTTGGAGATGAACGGCATCGCCGTGGTGCCCGGTGGGGACGGATACACGGTGTGGGTGTCGTCGCAGGTTCCGTTCGACGTGCGCGACGACCTGGTCGACATCCTCGGTGTGCCGCGCGCCAAGATCCGGGTCATCGCTCCCGATGTCGGTGGGGGCTTCGGTGCAAAGGTTCCCACGTATCCGGAGTACTTGGTGGTCGGGAAGGCGGCCGCGCTGCTCGGGCGGCCGGTGCGGTGGTTCGAGTCGCGTAGCGAGTCGATGGTGAGCCTGACGCACGGGCGAGCGCAAGTGCAGTGGGTCGAGATGGGCGCGCGGCGCGACGGCACGATCACGGGGCTGCGTTTCGAGGTGCTCGCCGACGTCGGTGCCTACCCCCAGCTCGGCTCGTTCATGGCCCAGACGACCGCCGAGATGATCTCCGGGGTCTACGCGATACCCGCGATCGCCTTCCGCGGCCGCTCGGTGGTCACGAACGTGACGCCGCTCGGGGCCTACCGAGGCGCGGGTCGACCGGAAGCGTCGGCGGCGATCGAGCGCGCCGTCGATCTGCTGGCGACCGAGCTCGGACTCGACCCCGTCGAGGTGCGACGCAGGAACCTGATCCCGCCCGATGCGTTCCCGTTTCGGACCGCGGCCGGCACGGAGTACGACAACGGCGAGTACGCTCGCGCACTCGATCGCGCGCTCGAGATCGCGGACTACAGCGGGCTGCGTGCCGAGCAGCAGGCCCGCCGGGCGCGTGGGGACCGCACCGTGCTTGGGGTCGGTGTGTCGACCTACGTCGAGATCACCGGCTTCCCGACGAAGGAATTCGCTCGCGTCGACGTGGCGGCCGATGGCACGGCGACGGTCTTCGTCGGTACGACCTCGTTCGGCCAAGGGCACGAGACTGCCTTTGCACAGCTTGCCGGTGGGATGCTTGCGATCCCGTACACCGATGTGCGCGTGGTGCATTCCGATAGCTCGTTGGTCGAGCGCGGCCAGGGTTCCTGGGGCTCTCGCTCGCTGCAGGCCGGCGGGTCGGTGATCGCCCGTCGCACCGGTGAGGTGGTCGATCGTGCCCGGGAGCTGGCAGCGGCGGCGCTCGAGGTGGATGTGGCCGACGTGATCGGTCCGGTCGAGGGTGGGTTCCAGGTTGCGGGCGCACCGGCTCGCGCGATCGGCTGGTCGGCGCTTGCGGCCCGAGCCGAGTCGGACGGGACGCCGTTGTCGGCCAAGGGCGTGTCGACCGATCCGGGGGCGACGTTCCCGTTCGGCGCGCACGTCGCCGTCGTCGAGGTCGATCTCGACACGGGCGAGACACGCCTGGTGCGACTGATTGCGGTCGATGATTGTGGTCGCATCTTGAACCCGATGCTCGTACGGGGTCAGCAACACGGCGGGATCGCGCAAGGCATCGCCCAGGCACTGTTCGAGGAGGTCCGGTTCGACGAGGCGGGCAACCCATTGACTTCGACCTTGATGACCTACCTGATGCCGAGTGCCGCGGAGTTCCCGACTTTCGAATGTGCCAACACGGAGACGCCGACGCCCGTGAACCCGCTCGGCGCCAAGGGGATCGGCGAATCGGGCTCGATCGGCGCCACGCCGGCGATCCAAAACGCCGTGATCGATGCCGTGGCGCACCTCGGGGTGCGTCACATCGACCTCCCGTGCTCACCCGAGCGGGTATGGATCGCGATCCGTAACGCTGCAACCGATCCGAGAGCCACGGGTCAAAAGACCTAACCTCCGCCGCGAGAAGTTCGCACCCTAGGGCCCTACAGCGCCGGCGTCGCGCTCGTCACACTTCACTCGTGCAGACCATGCGTGGCGATCTCATCCGGGCGATCCGTGGCCCCTCGGGAGGTTTGCTTGCCTCCGTGCTGGTGGCCGCCGTCTTCGGCGGCGCCGCGATCGCCGCGCCGCGCTCGCCGTTCCAGGTCTCGAACCGGCCGGCCATCGTGCGCACGCCGGATGGCCAGTCGACGGATCGAACAGCGGTCGTTGCGCCGTCCGTCGGACGGTCGGGGCAGGAGAGCGACGGGGGAACCGTCCGACGCGATACGGAGGTCGTCTCGCATCCCCGCGTCGACGGGCACGGGCGCCGCGCACCGCAGGGCCAGGGCGCTGGGCAGGGTCATGAACACTCCTCGCACGCGCACGCGACCCGGGCGGGCCCGACGCACCCGACGCACCCTGACTCGCCGGAGCAGGCCACCGGCGCGAGTGGCGCTCACGCGCAGAACCCGAGGAACACCTGAGCACATTCCGATAGCCTCTCCCGCCATGGAAACCGTGCCTGTGTGGGAGCAGCGCTATCGCGCTCCCAAGATGTCGTTGCCCCACTGGTCTCGTTCCGCTCCCGATCGAGCCGTCTTTGCCTCGAGCGAGTCGGGGGTGTGGCAGGTTCACGCCTTGGACGTCGCGACGGGCGAGCGGCGGCAGATATCGGATCACCCGGTGGGCGTGCTGGACGGGATCCCGACCCGCGACGGCTCGGGGGTCGTGTTCTGGCAGGAGGACACCGGCGATGAGACGGGTCGATGGCTCGTGCAGCCCTTCGCCGGTGGCGACGCGGTGCCGTTCCTCCCGGGTCTGCCGGTCGGGTGGAACGAGGGGTTGTCGCAGGCCGACGGCCTGACGGTGGCCGGCCTCAGCACACCCGAGGGTGTGTTCGAGATCTACGCCATCGAAGCCGGTTCGTCCCCCCGGGTGATCGCCAGCGGGAAGGAGTGGTTGTCGCTGGCCGGCCTTTACTCGGGAGGGTCCGACCTCGCGGGCCTGTCGGCGGACGGCACGCTGGTCGCGCTCCAGCACGCCGAACACGGCGACATCACGCACCCGGCGCTGCGGATCGTCGAACCCAAGACGGGCGCGCAAGTGGCCGAGCGGGGCGACGGCACGTCGGCTGTGGTGGCGACCGCGTGGTCGCCGGTGCCCGGCGACCAGCGGCTCGCGGTGCTCCACGAGCCCCAGGACCGGGAACGAGCCGGTATCTGGGATCTTGCCACGGGTCTGTGGCAGGACCTCGATCTGGACTTGCCCGGCGATCAGGCGGTCGTGGATTGGTATCCGGGTGGCGGCGCCGTCTTGCTGGCGCACAGGCTCGACGGGCGAGACGAACTGTTCCGGGTGGAGCTCAGCACCGGCGCGCGACAGCAGATCGCGGCTCCGCGGGGATCGATCGGCGATGCGCGGGTGCGGCCCGACGGGTCCGTCTGGTTCCATCTCGCCGACGGCGAACATCGCGGAAAGGTGCTGAGCGACGCCGGTGCCGAGGCGATCTCGTTGCCCACGCCCGCGCCGCCGGGCAGGCCCTTTCAGGATTGGCGATTCACGAACGATCACGGGCAGGAGGTCCACGGCTGGATCGTGGAACCGGACGGCTCAGGCCCCCACCCGGTGATGATCTTCGTCCACGGCGGCCCGCATTGGCTCTACGAAGACGCGTACATGCCGGAGGTGCAGGCCTATGTGGATGCGGGGTTCCTCGTAGCGATGCCGAACTACCGCGGTTCGACCGGTTACGGCCGGGTGTGGCGTGACGCCTTGACCGGCGACCCGGGGTTCACCGATGTCGACGATGTGACGGCCGGACTCCGCGACATCTCGCGCCGTCCCGACGTCGACGGATCACGTGCGGTGATCGCCGGCTGGTCCTGGGGCGGCTACATCACGCTGATGGAGCTCGGGCGCAACCCCGGCCTCTGGCGTGCGGGCATGGCGGGGGTGCCGGTCGGAGACTACGTCGGCGCCTACGAGCAGGAGGCGCCCGCCCTGCAGGCGATGGACCGTGCGCTGTTCGGCGGTACGCCCGAGGAGAAGCCCGACCTCTACCGGCGTGCCAACCCCATCACCTACGTCGACGAGGTGGCCGCCCCGGTGCTGTTCGTGATCGGCGACAACGACTCGCGATGTCCGCTGGCACAGGCGCTCGCCTACGTGGCCCGGCTCGCCGGCGGTGGGAAGCCTCATGAGGTGTACCGGTATACGACCGGGCACGGATCGCTCGACGTCGACGAGGAGGTCCGCCAGATCCGCGCGATCTTGGACTTCCTGCAGCGCGAGGTGCCGGGGCTCGAGCCCGTCTAGGCAGCTCGCGCTTACACGATCCCCTGGGCAAGCATCGCGTCGGCGACCTTGCGGAACCCGGCGATGTTCGCGCCGTGCACGTAGTTGCCGGGCACGCCGTACTCCTCGGCCGTGGCGCGGCAGTTCTCATGGATCGCGATCATGATCGTATGCAGGCGCTTGTCGACCGTCTCGCGGGTCCACCCGCGACGCTCGGAGTTCTGCGACATCTCGAGACCGCTGACCGCGACGCCACCGGCGTTCGCGGCCTTGCCCGGGCCGTAGAGGATGCGTGCCTCGACGAAGCGCTCGACGCCCTCGTGAGCGGTGGGCATGTTCGCGCCCTCACCGACGATGTACACGCCGCCGGCGAGCAGGTTGCCCGCGTCTTCGGCGCTGATCTCGTTCTGCGTTGCGCTCGGGAAAGCCGCGTGTGCGGGCACGGCCCACAGCGGGTTGTACGAGCGCCTCGGATCCACCGGTGTGAACTCGGCGCTCGGGAACCGCTCGACATATTCCATGATCCGGCCACGACGATTGTTCTTGAGGTCCATCACCCAGTCGAGTTTTTCCCGGTCGATCCCGTCCTTGTCATAGACGAAGCCTCCCGAGTCGCTCAATGTGATGGGCTTCGCGCCGAGATCGAGCAGCTTCTCGACCGTGTACTGGGCGACGTTGCCGGAGCCTGAGACGATGCAAGATTTCTCGGCGAGCGATTCGCCACGTGTCAGCGCCATCTCCTCGGCGAAGTACACGGTGCCGTAGCCCGTAGCTTCGGGTCGGATCAGCGAGCCGCCGAACTCCAGACCCTTGCCGGTGAGCACCCCTGTGAACTCGTTGCGGATCCGCTTGTACTGCCCGAACAGGAAGCCGATCTCGCGGCCACCCACACCGATATCGCCGGCAGGCACATCGGTGAACTGGCCGACGTGGCGCTGGAGCTCGGTCATGAAGGACTGGCAGAAGCGCATCACCTCGGCGTCGGAGCGTCCCTTCGGATCGAAGTCGGCGCCGCCCTTTCCCGCCCCCAGCGGCAGGGTCGTGAGCGAGTTCTTGAAGACCTGCTCGAAGGCGAGGAACTTCAACATCCCGAGATAGACCGTGGGGTGGAAGCGCAGGCCTCCTTTGTAGGGGCCGATCGCGGAGTTCATCTCGACGCGGAACCCCCGGTTGATCTGTACCTCGCCGGCGGCGTCGACCCAAGGAACACGGAACATCACGATCCGCTCGGGCTCGCAGATCCGTTCGAAGATCTTGGCGTCCACGTAGCGAGGGTTGCGTTGCAGCGCGAGCTCGACGGACGCCGCGACCTCGTGCACCGCCTGGTGGAACTCCGGCTCCCCCGGGTTCTTCGCCACGAGCTGAGACATGAAGCGGTTCGCGTACTCGCCCATCGGAACCCTCCGTGCGCTTGGGGTGTTCGGCGAGGCTCAGCATATGGGGGCGTGAGAACGGGCGCCAGGGGCGGGCGAGCGCTCGGGCGAGCG
>JBDUBL010000093.1:0-7657 GCA_040004125.1 Actinomycetota bacterium | reverse complement strand
GTCGAGGCCGAACGTGGGCTTCGTGCCGCCGGTGTGACGGCCAAGCGGCAGCGTTCGGTGATCGATGCGTCGGCCGCGCAAGTGATCCTGCAGTCCTGGCTCGATGCCGAGCAGAAGCCTCGGGCTTGATGCCCGGGTATCCTGCACCTCCGATGGACGACGGTCCCTCCTACCTCGCCGAAACGGACCCCACGATCGACCGACGCCGACGCCGTGTCGCGATGATCGCGTTCCTCGTGGCCTTCGGTCTGGTGGTCGTGGTCGTCGCCACGGCGGCCAACACCTACCACCGCTGCGGTCTTCCGCCGCCGGCAGATGGACGAACGCTTTCCGTTGTCGTGCCGGAAGGCGCCTCCGGGCAGCAGGTCGTCCAGCAGCTCGCCGATCAGGGCTTGATCCGCTGTGGCGGGTTCCTCGGAAACCTGTTGCTGCGGGGTACCGGTCAAGCCTCGTCGATCCTGGCGGGCTCCTACGACGTCCCCGTGGGCTCCTCGCTCGACCAGATCCTTGCCCTGATGACGACGCCGGCACAGTCGGTGCCGACGATCCGTGTCACGGTTCCCGAGGGCCTGCGGATCCGCTCGACCTTTCCCGGCGAGCGCAGTACATCGAGCGTGGTCGAGCAACAGACCGGTGTGCAAGCCGGCGCATTCTCCGCGCTGGCCGACAGCGGCATGTTGTCCCTGCCCCCGTACCTGCCCAAGGGCCGCAGTGCCGAAGGCTTCTTGTTCCCGAACACCTATGAGTTCGTGAAGAAAGGGATCGACGCGAAGGCGATCATCACCCGCATGCTGCAGGAGTTCGACACGGAGGCCAAGGCTCTCGATCTGGCGGGTGGCGCCAAGCAACTCGGGTTGACCCCCTACGAGGTCGTGATCGTCGCGTCCATGATCGAGCGGGAGGCGCAGGTCGACAGCGACCGGGCGCTGATCGCCGGCGTCATCTACAACCGACTGAACGCAGGTCAGACCCTCGGCATCGATGCGACGCTGCTCTACGACGATCCCACCCCGGACGGGAAGCTCACCACCTCAGATCTTGCGAGCGACTCGCCGTACAACACGCGGAAGTATGCGGGGATGCCACCCACGCCGATCGCGAGCCCCGGCCGCGCGTCGCTCGAAGCCGCTTTGCACCCCGCGCAGACCGACTACTTCTACTACGTGCTCTGCCCCCCGGACGGGCGCGGCGTGCACCGCTTTGCGGTCACGTACACGCAGCACCTCGCCAACGTGCAGGCCTGCCTCGGTGGGTGATGTGCGCGGGATCGGCGGCGCGACCCGCGTCGCCGGCGTGATCGGCTGGCCGATCAACCACAGCTTGTCACCGACGATCCACAACGCGGCCTACGAAGCGCTCGGGCTCGACTGGACCTACGTGCCACTGCCGGTCGCCCCGGAAGCCGTCGAGACCGCGCTTGCGGGCGTGCGCGCGCTCGGCCTGGCCGGTCTCAACGTCACGATGCCGCACAAGGAGGCCGTCGCGGCGGGCATGGATCGACTGAGCGAGGACGCCGCGCTCCTACGCGCGGTCAACACGGTCGAGGTCACATCCGAGGGGTTGATCGGGCACAACACGGACGCGCCAGGCTTCGCCCGTTTTCTGACGGGCGACGCCGGGTTCGACGCCGCCGGCCGCTCGGTCCTTTTGTTCGGCGCCGGTGGCGCGGCCCGCGCCTGCGCGTTGGCCCTTGCCCGCGCGGGCGCCGACGCCATCACCGTCGCGCTGCGAGAACCGGTGCGGGCGGCGGCGCTGCTCGCCACACTTGCCGGCTCGGAGACGTCGCTGGACGTGGTCGCCTTCGGCGACGCTGCCGGGACCGCCCCCGACCTGATCGTGAACGCGACGCCGTTGGGCGCCCACGGTGAGCACCTGCCGTTGCCTCCCCTCGATCGCTCGACGGTCGCCGTCGACCTCCTCTACCGGCCGGCGATCACCCCCTTGCAGGCCGATGTCCGCGCGAGCGGCGGTGCTGCGTTTGGCGGCCTGGGGTTGCTGCTGCATCAAGCCGCGCTCGCCTTCGAGCTGTGGACGGGGCGGCCCGCGCCGATGGATGTGATGTCGGCGGCCGCACTCGCGGCGATCGGCGCCCGCGGCTAACCACCATCGGAAGACCTATCCCGCGGCCGGGTGGTTTTCCTCCGCTCACCTCAAGGGCCTAGGACCCCTCGACGATGCCTCCCGCAGAGAAGACCCATGGATGAATTCGCTGCTCTCGCGCAGCGCGTCGTGCTGACGATGGACGACGTGCGAGGCTGTCTCGTGCTGTCTCGTGACGGCCTGGTGCTCGGTGCCTTTCCCGAGGACCAGGAGGCCGAGCTCAAGCCGGCGTGGCTCCGCTTCGTGCACGTCGGCGAGGCGCGCAAAGGGTTCGTGGAGTTCTCCGATCAGCTCTGGGCCTTCGTCCATCGCGGCCCCTACGCCGCTTTCGTGGTGACCGGGACGAGCGTGCGACCGGGCGTGATGCTGGATCAGCTCGAACAGGCAGTGATCGCCGCCGAAGAGACCCGTGCCAAGCAGAAGGAGGTCACGCTCAAGGTGCCGGACGCCGCGAGCGCGCCCTCTGGGAGGCCGCGGACGTCGCTGCATCCGCCGGCCGATCGACCGGCGCCGGCGCCGGCACCGGTCGGCCAGACGGCGGCCTCCGCCGAGATGCCCAGCTTCGCGGCGCCGAGCGGTTTGCCCGACGAGGGCGGCTCCGAGCCCGAGTGGCAGGGTGCCGACCCCGCCCACCTGCAACAGATGCAGGCGATGCAGGAGCAGATGGCCGCGATGCAGGCGCAGTTGCAACAGCAGGCCCTGCAGCAGGCCCCGCAGCAGGCCCCGCCGTCGGCGCCCCCGCAGGTGCAGCGGCCGGCGCCAAGTCCGGCGCCAGCGGGTTCGCAACAGCTCAGCGGCTATCGGCGGCCGGAAACCGCCACGCCGGCTCCCGTCGCGGACCCACCGGTGTCCGCCCCTGCCCCCGGCCCAGCGGCGGATCTGACCGGGCGGGCTCGCCCCTCGGTCGAGGGGTCGCCCTACGAGGCCGTGTTGGACGACGAGCGGTCGGCCTCACCCTTCGGGGCGGAATCCTCGCCGTTCGCCCGCCTCGAGGCCGAGCAAACCGCCGCGGCGGCCGAGCCGGCTCCTTCCGATGACGGCGCCTTCCGGGAGGAGCCGCAGCGTCTGATCTCCCCCGAGGAGCCCGCCCCGCCGCCCGAGGAGGACCCAGGCGAGGTCGACCGGGTGATGCTCGCCAAGGAGTTCTCGGGACTCCTTCAGGTCGGTGAGGACGGTGACGAAGACTAGGTCCTGAACGACCTAGCCCGAACGGACCCTTGAGGGGCGCGATGACGACGGTCAAGCGGAAGTCGAAACAGCTCGGCCAGATCCTCATCGAGCTCGGCTATATCAAGCCCGAGCAATTGGAGGTCGCCCTCGAGGAACATCGCAAAACGCCCAAGTCGCTCGGCCGTGTCCTGATCGACCTCGGCATGATCAAGGAGTCCGATCTGGTTCGGGCGCTCGCGGAACAGGTGGGCCTGGAGTTCGTCGATCTCGCCGATTTCCAGATCGATTCGCTCGCCACGTCGCTCCTCCCCGAAGCCCTGGCCCGCCGCTATCGGGCACTGCCGATCGGCGAGCGGGACGGGCGCCTCGTCGTCGCGATGTCGGACCCGGCCAACGTCTATGCGCTCGATGACATCCGCACGATCACGGGCCGCGATGTGCTCCCGGTCGTCGCGACCGCCAACGATGTCGAGGCCGCGATCCAGAAGTACGCGGGGATGGATTCACAGGTCGAAGCGATGGCCAGCATCGTGGCCGACGCCACCGAGGAGGACGACAACACCGACCTGGACGTCGCCGTCGAAGACGCGCCGATCGTCAAGCTGGTGAACGCAATCATGACCCAAGCGGTAGGGGATCGCGCGTCCGACGTCCACATCGAGCCGCGCGAGCACGACGTGCGGATCCGATTCCGTGTGGACGGCGTCTTGATCGAGCCCATGCCGCCGGCGCCCAAGAACATCCAGAATGGGCTGATCAGCCGTCTGAAGGTGATGGCGGACCTCAACATCGCCGAGAAGCGCATCCCGCAGGACGGGCGCATCCCGATGAAGGTGGGTGGCAAAGCCCTCGACCTCCGTATGGCGACATTGCCCACGGTCTACGGCGAGAAGGTGGTCCTGCGTATCCTCGAGACCTCGACCTCCATGCTCCGGCTCGAGGAGCTGGGATTCCTGGAGGGCTCCTACAATCGTTTCTCGCAGTCGTTCCGCAAGCCTTACGGCGCGATCCTCGTGACGGGCCCCACCGGCTCGGGCAAGTCGACCACGATGTACGGCACGCTGAACATCCTCAACCAGATCGACAAGAACATCATCACGGTCGAGGACCCGGTCGAGTACCGCATGGCCGGTGTCAACCAGGTCCAGGTCAATGTGAAGGCGGGCCTAACGTTTGCCTTGGCCCTGCGTTCCATCCTGCGTATGGACCCCGACATCGTGCTGATCGGTGAGATCCGGGACAAAGAGACAGCAACGATCGCGATCGAAGCCGCCCTGACCGGGCACCTCGTCTTGTCGTCGCTGCATACGAACGATGCGCCGAGCGCGATCTCGCGGCTGGTTGAGATGGAGGTCGAGACATTCTTGGTGGCCTCGGCGATCGACGCCGTGGTCGGTCAGCGTCTTGCCCGGAAGCTCTGCGAGCGCTGCCGGGTGGGCTACCGGCCCGATGAGAACGAGCTGTATGCCGCGGGCTACCCCGATTGGCTGTGGCCCGAGATCCAGGAACTGCACAAGGCGGTGGGCTGCCAGGCTTGCGCGAACACCGGGTACCGCGGCCGGATCGGCCTGTACGAGGTGATGCAGATGACCGAAGAGGTCGAACGGCTCACGGTCGAGCGTGCTTCTGCCGATGCAATCAAAGCTGTCGCCGTACAGCAGGGAATGATGACGCTCCGGGACGATGGTCTGGAGAAGGTTCGGATGGGCCTGACGTCACTGGAAGAAGTTGCAAGGGTGGTGAAGTGAGATGAGCACGGTTGCTCCGCCAGAAGACGATCTTCAGGTGCCGGTCCCGGAGTTGCTGGGGAAGCTGCTGGAGGCGAAGGGATCGGACCTGCACCTGACCGCGGGCACACCGCCCACGGTGCGGGTCCACGGCGAGCTCGAGCGCTTGGGGGAGTACCCGCCGCTCACACCTCGTGCGCTGCAAGGCATGATCTATGCCATCCTGCCCCAGAAGATGCGCGAGCGTTTCGAGCAGGAGCTCGAGCTCGACATGTCGTACTCCCTGCCGGGGCGCGCCCGGTTCCGCGTGAACGTTTACATGCAGCGCGACGCGGTCGGTGCCGTCTTCCGCGTGATCCCGTTCGAGATCAAGGGCCTCGACGATCTGGGGCTTCCACCGGTCGCCGCGGATCTGGCGCGGTTCCCTCGCGGATTCGTCGTCGTGACCGGTCCCACGGGCTCGGGGAAGTCCACGACGCTGGCCGCGATGGTCGACGTGGTCAACCGTGAGCGGTCGGGCCACATCATGACGGTCGAGGACCCGATCGAGTTCCTGCACAAGCACAAGAGCTGCGTCGTGAACCAGCGCGAGATCGGGGCGGACACCCACAGCTTCGCCGCGGCGTTGAAACATGTGTTGCGCCAGGACCCCGATGTGATCCTCGTCGGGGAGATGCGGGACCTCGAGACGATCTCGACGGCGATCACGGCGGCCGAGACCGGCCACCTCGTGTTCGCCACCCTGCATACCCAGGACGCGCCGCAGACGATCGACCGCATCATCGACGTCTTCCCGCCCCACCAACAGCAACAGACACGGGTGCAGCTGTCCACGACCCTGCAGGGCGTGATCACCCAACAGCTGGTGCCCACGGTCGACGGCCAGGGTCGCGTGGTCGCGGCCGAGGTGATGGTCGCCACGCCCGGGATCCGCAACCTGATCCGCGAGGGGAAGGTGCACCAGATCTACTCGGCGATGCAGGCCGGCGGCCGCTACGGGATGCAGACGATGGACATGTCGTTGGCGTCTCACGTGAAGGCGGGTCGCGTGACCCAAGGGATGGCGTTCGAGCGGTGCCACGACCCCGAAGAGCTGCAGCGGCTGATCGGTTCAACCAGTGGCTTGTCGGCGTTCGCCGGCGGAGGTGCCTACGACGGTGGCGCCACAGACGTCGGGTCGACCCCCAGTTCCAGTGGCTGGGCCGGCGACACGGGAACGACCGGATCGTGAGGAGCTGAGGCGAGATGCCAGACACCTACACCTACAAGGCTCGTGACCGGGGCGGCAACGTCTTGAACGGGACGATCGTCGCCGACAACGAAGCGCTCGTGCTTGCGCGCTTGCGCGAGCAGGGCTTCGTGCCGCTCGAAGTTGGCAAGCAGAAGCGCGGCATGAACATCGAGCTGACCTCGAAGAAGGTCAAGTTCAAGGAGCTTTCGGTCTTCTCCAGGCAGTTCGCCACGATGGTGAACTCGGGACTGCCGATCCTGCGTTCGCTGGCGATCCTGGCCGAGCAGACCGAGAACCCGGAGCTCGCGCGGGTCTTGGGTGCGATCCGCACCGACGTTGAGCAAGGCTCGTCCCTGTCCGGCGCGATGGTCAAGCACCCCAAGGTGTTCAACGACCTGTTCGTCGCGATGGTCAAGTCCGGTGAGACCGGTGGCTCGCTCGATGACGTGTTGCTGCGCCTGGCGGACATGATCGAGGCCGAGGTCCGCCTGCGCGGCAAGATCAAGTCGGCGATGACCTACCCGATCGCCGTCGTCGCCCTGGTCGTGCTGATCATGTCGGCGATGCTGTTGTTCGTCGTCCCACAGTTCCAGACGATCTATGCATCGCTGGGTGGTTCGTTGCCCCTGCCGACACGGATCCTGCTCACGATGTCCAACATCTTCAAGAAGTACTGGTACATCGTGCTGATCGGAACGTTCGTCTTCCGCTTCTTCTTCAAGCGCTGGAAGAAGACGGACAACGGACGCGCGGCGGTTGACAAGATGAAGTTGCGGGTGCCCGTCTTCGGGATCCTGTTCCAAAAGACCGCCTTGTCGCGGTTCGCGACCACGTTCTCGATGCTGCTGCGCTCCGGCGTGCCGATCCTGCAGTCGTTGGAGATCGTGGCCGAGACCGTGAACAACCGGGTCGTGTCCGACGCGATCAATGACGTTCAAAGTAGTGTCCGTGAAGGAGAATCGATGGCGAAACCGCTGTCGAAGCACGCCGTCTTTCCACCGATGGTGGTGCAGATGATCGCGGTCGGTGAGGAAACCGGCCAGGTCGACATGATGCTGGAGAAGGTCGCGACCTTCTACGAGCAAGAGGTCGAGGCCTCCGTCGACGCTCTGACCTCGCTGATCGAACCTCTGTTGATCGCGGTGATCGGCGGCTGCGTCGGCATGGCGGTCATCGCCCTTTATATGCCGATGTTCAACATCATCAAGCTGATCCAGTGACCGAGTCTGGCGCGGTGCGGAAGCCCCCGAGTGCACCCCCGGGGGCTTCTGCAGTTCCCCAGAACGCCTGTGCGCTACCCGATATCGGGTATCTACTTAAGAAGAAGGATTTCGCACCGGATCGGCGTTCGATCGCTTCAGGTAGGCCCGGACGCAACCGACACCTCGGGGGAACGCGCACCAACAGGGTGCGCCTCACCACATGGAAG
>JBDUBL010000029.1:0-25257 GCA_040004125.1 Actinomycetota bacterium | reverse complement strand
CCCTCGGGTCCGTCGGTGCAGCCGACGATCCCGAGGGCCTCGCCGCGTCTCGGGCCGGAGCGGCGGATCGCACGCCGGCGAAGGACCTACCTCGCACCGGGTATCGGCCTATCGGGGTCCGCACCGGTCGGCCGATGCGGGGACTGCCCCATATGGGCAGACTCCTCCCAACGCAAGTGAGGAGGTGTTCGGATGCGAGCGAAGATGTCTGGGTGGAAGCACCTGCTTTATGCCGCAGCGGCGCTGGCAACGCTGGTGCTCGCGGCTGGTGCTCATTACAAGCCCCGCTAGAGCGGAGACCAGCCCGAAAGGAGAGGATCCTAATGCTTCGCAAGATCATGTACTCCCTCGGTGCGCTGGCCGTTCTGGCCATGGCCGTGGGCGCGGGCTTCAAGCCCAGCTAAGGTTCGAAGGTCTCGACGAGGCCCCCGGGTGGTATCGGTGCAGCCGATCGACCCGGGGGCCTCGTCCGTTGCGGTGGAGCTACAGTTGAGTATCTCGATTCCGATAGAACGCCTATGAAGCTCATGGCGATCTGCATGGCCGTGATCCTTGCTGCCGGCTACCTCTTCGGCGGTCGCCTGCAGAACGTCGCGAACCTTTCGCTTCGGTGGCCGGGGCTGGCGTTGATCGGTCTCGCGTTGCAGTACGTGACGGGTCCCGGTCAGATGGTCCCGCTCCTGTGTCTCTACCTCTCGTTCGCCCTGTTGATCGTGTTCACGGTCGTGAACCTCCGCATCTTCGGGTTCCCGGTGATCCTGGCGGGCGTGTTGTGCAACCTGCTGGTGATCGGTGTGAACGGCGGCATGCCCGTGTCGGCGCACGCGCTCGTCGTCTCAGACCAAAGCCAATTCCTCGGGGATCTCGAAAACAACCCGTATCCGAAGCACCATCTCGCCACTGATGACGATGTGCTGCGATTCCTCGGCGATGTCATCCCCGTGCCCTCGCCGATCGCGCAGGCGATCAGTGTCGGCGACATCCTGACGTACGGCGGCGTGGGCATGGTGATCGTCGGCGCGATGCGCTCGGCGCCTGCACGGCGCGAAGACGCGGTCCCCGGTGAAGATGGGGTGGCCCATGTCCACGGATGAGGTGACGGTACCGGTGGGCGACGAGAAGGCGTCGCCGCCGCCCCGATCGCTCGCGCTTCGTTTCTACGAGCTTGCCGTCGCGATACCGATCGTCGCGTACGTCGTCCTCTCGATGAGGCATCATCCGGAGCAGTTCCAGGACTGGCAGATCCTGATCTGGATCGCGGCGATCGCGGCGGTCGATCTTATGCCGGTGCCGACGACGATGGACAGCGTCGCCTTCAGCCTGAGCTTCCCGATCGAGTTGTCGGTGGCATTGATCTATCCGGTTCCGGTCGCGGCGTTCATCGCATTGGTAGGAGCCGGCGACAAACGGGAGTTCCGCGGAGAGCTCCCGTTCCTCAAGGCGTTGTTCATCCGCGCCCAGATCGCCGGCGCGGTGATCTGCGAGAGCGTCGTGTTCAAGCGCTTCATTCCGACGGAGAACGATATCGGCGTCACAGCCATCTGGAAGATCGGGCTCGCCGTGATCCTGGCGTCGGTGGTCGGGTACGCGGTCAACCTCGCGTTCGTCGCCGTCTACAACTATCTCGCCAAGGGCGAGAGCCCCTGGGGGTTCGTACGGAAGATCCACGTTGGCGTGTTCGGGGAATTCGTCGTCAGCTACATGGCGCTCGCGCTCTTCAGTGTGCTCGTCGTCAGCGGGTATCAGAAGTTCCAAGCGTTGTCGGTCATCATCTTCCTGGCCCCTTTGTTGTTCGCGCGCCAGATGTTCCAGCGCACGCATTCGCTGCAGCAGGCGACCGATGAGCTTGCGGTCAAACAGGCGGAGAACGAGTACCAGGCGCTGCACGACTCGCTCACAGGCATGCCCAACCGGATGTTCTTCCATCAGCGGCTGCTCGCGGAGATCGAGAAGGCGCGGGCGACCGACGGGCGGATGGCCGTGATCTTGATCGACCTCGACCATTTCAAGGAGATCAACGACACGCTCGGCCACCACTTCGGGGACATGCTGCTGCAGGAGGTTGGCCCGCGGCTGTCCAGCGTGCTGCGTGACAACGACCACATGGCCCGTCTCGGTGGCGACGAGTTCGGCATCATCCTTCCCGAGCTGCCCGGCGAAGAGGTCGCCTTGCGCATCGCCGATCGTCTGATCGAGGAGCTCGAGCAGCCGGTGTCGGTTGAAGGGTTGGCGCTGGACATCGCGGGCTCGATCGGGATCTCGTTGTTCCCGACACAGGCCGAGGACGCGGAGTCTCTGCTGCGGCGCGCCGACGTCGCGATGTACGTCGCCAAGGAGAACGGCGGCGGCTACGAGGTCTACCAAGACTCCTTCGACCGGCACAACCCGCAGCGGCTCACGCTGATCGGACAGGTCCGACCGGCGCTGGAGACCGGCGAGTTCGTGATGTTCTATCAGCCGAAGGTGCGACTCGTCGACGGTCGAGTTGCCGGGGCCGAAGCCTTGATCCGTTGGGAGCACCCGACGCTGGGCCTCGTGCCGCCGGATGAGTTCATCCCGCTGGTCGAAAAGACGGTGCTGCTGCGTCCGCTGACGCACTACGTCGCGAACAGCGTGCTGAAACAGTGGCGCGAATGGGCGAACATGGGCATCCGCATCCCGGTGGCGATCAACGTCTCGCCACGATCGCTGCTCGACCAGGACTTCCCCGACCAGATCCAAGCACTCCTGCGTGAACACGACGTGCCGCCGGCCTTCCTGCGGATCGAGCTCACCGAGGGATTCCTGATGGGTGACTCGGGTCGATCCATCGCGGTGTTGGACGCGCTGTCCAACGTGGGTGTCGGCCTGTCGATCGATGACTTCGGTACGGGGTACTCGTCCCTGTCCTACCTGAAACGCCTGCCGATCGAGGAGATCAAGATCGACCGATCGTTCGTGATGCAGATGCACGTCGACGCGAACGATTTCATGATCGTACGCGCGACCGTCGACCTGGGTCGAAACCTGGGGTTGCGGGTGGTCGCCGAAGGCGTCGAGGACCTTGCGACGTTCGATCGCCTGGCCGACTTCGGCTGCGACGAAGCCCAGGGGTACTACATCTCGCGGCCGATCTCGGCGCTCGAGTTCACGCGCTGGATGTCGGTGCGCAACCTCGACCGCGCGGTTACGACCGAGCCCGAGGATCGCCGTGCCGTCCCGCGCAACACGTTGCACGCCATCTGACCCACGTCGCGCACCCTGACACTAGACTCCCTGCGCTGCCCCTGTCGTTCGCGGCGGCGGCTTTCGGTGCTGTCCTGGGGGGTCGAGGTGTCGCTGGCGGACCACGTGAAGGCGTTGATCGGATCGGAGCCGTTCGAGCGGCTCCTGCTGTCGCGTGCCCGTCCGATCGAGGCACAGGCGGAGACCGGGGACGCCTTCGTGCTTGCGGGGCTCGCGACCGCGCTGGAACTGCCGGTGCTCGCGATCGCCCCAGGGCCGCATGAGGCCGAGGCCCTGGTCGCGGATGTTGTGGCGTTCCTGCCCGACGGCGCCGTGTTGCTGCCGGCCTGGGAAGCCCTGCCGTATGAGCTGATCTCACCGGCCGCCGAGGTCGCGGCCCGCCGGGCGACGGCCATCCGTCGGCTCCGGGCGGGCGGACCGCTCGTGGTCGTGGCGCCTGTCCTGGCGGCGATGCAGGGGATCGCCCCGACCGCCGGCGCCGCCGACCCGATCCGGTTGGCCCAGGGCGCCGAGACCGCTCCCGACGCACTCGCGGAGCGTTTGGTGGAGCTCGGCTACCAGCGCGTGGACATCGTCGAACACCGTGGGGAGTTCGCGGTGCGCGGCGGCGTGCTCGACGCGTTCCCGGCGGAGCAACGTCGGCCCGTGCGCCTGGAGTTCTGGGGCGATGAGATCGAATCGATCCGCAGGTTCGTGCCGTCGACGCAGCTGTCGGCCGGAACGCTGGACGGCGCCGAGATCGGTCCTGCGCGCGAATTGATCCTGGACGATGGCGTACGCGACCGAGCGCGGGAGGCCGCGGCAAAGACCGGCGATGAGCGGATCGCCGACCTGCTCGGTCGGATCGCCGAGGGTCTGACGCCCGAGGGGTTCGAGTCGGCCGCAGCGTTCGTCTTCGATCACCTGCCGGTGGTGGCCGAGTTCCTGCCCGAAGGGGCCTGGGTCGTGCTGACCGAGGCGCGCCGAACGCGGACGCGGGCTCGACAGGCCCACGAGGACGCCGAGGTCCTCGCCGACGCGCTTCGCTGGCCGGGGCCGCGCCTCGTGCGTTCGTTGGGTGAGGCGCTGGGAGACCGAACGCAGCTTCACCTGTCGGCGTTCACCGAAGGCGACGACCTGCAGCTTCGATCCTGGGGCGCATCGGCGGCAAACCCCTCGGCGCTCACCGAGCAACTGCGCGACCTGCGGTCGCTGGGCTATCGCGTCGTGGTGACCGCGCACGGGCATGGCTCGTTGGAACGGGCGCGAGAAGTGCTCGGCGACCTCGATGTCGACCTCGAGGAGTCGCCGCTCACGTCGGGCTTCGTCTTCGGTCCCGGCAAGATCGCGGTGCTTACGGAGGAGGATCTGTTCGGCGCACGCAGGTTCACGCGAGAGGCGCCGCGGTTCACCGCACGCCGCAGCGACGGAGTCGCCGACGAGCTCACGCCCGGCGACTTCGCGGTGCATCGGATCCACGGCGTCGGGCGCTACAACGGCATCGTGCACCGCGAGCTCGCGGGGGCAGAGCGCGACTACCTCGTCCTGGAGTATGCGAAAGGGGACAAGCTCTACGTGCCGTCGGACGCCGTCGGCATGGTCGCGCGCTACATCGGCGGCGACGTGCCGCGAGTGCATCGCATGGGCGGCACGGATTGGGCGCGAGCGACTGCGAAGGTCAAGCGGGCCGTGCGCGACATGGCCGGCGAACTGGTTCGGCTCTACACCGTACGGATGTCGGTTCCCGGGCATGCGTTCGCCCCCGACACCCCGTGGCAGCGCGAGCTCGAAGATGCCTTCCCGTATGAGGAGACCCCGGACCAACTGCGCGTGATCGAGGATGTGAAGCGCGACATGGAGCTCCCGGTGCCGATGGACCGGCTCCTCTGCGGCGACGTCGGGTTCGGCAAGACCGAGGTCGCCGTGCGTGCCGCGTGCAAGGCGGTGATGGGCGGCAAGCAGGTCGCGGTGCTGGTGCCCACCACGCTGCTGGCGGAGCAGCATCTCCTGACGTTTCGCGAACGATTCGCGCCCTACCCCGTCACGGTGCGGATGCTGTCGCGCTTCGTCGATCCCGATGAGCAGGACGTCGTGATCGCCGACGTCGCCGCGGGGAAGGTCGACATCGTGATCGGCACTCACCGGTTGCTCGGTAGCGACTTGCATTTCGCCGACCTCGGGTTGCTGATCGTGGATGAGGAACAGCGCTTCGGCGTCTCGCACAAGGAGCGCCTGAAGAAGATGCGTGCACAGGTGGACGTGCTGACGATGACCGCGACACCGATCCCGCGCACCCTCGAGATGGCGCTGGCCGGCATCCGCCAGATGAGCACGATAGACACGCCGCCGGAGGATCGTCAGCCCGTGCGCACGTTCGTCGGTTCGTTCGACGACGACCTCGCGATCGGCGCGGTTCGCCGCGAGCTGTTGCGTGAGGGGCAGGTCTTCTGGGTGCACAACCGGGTCGCGACGATCGACCGCGAGGCGGGGCGGCTGCAACAGTTGTTGCCCGATGCCCGCATCGTCGTCGCGCACGGACAGATGGACGAAGAGCAGCTCGAGCGGCGGATGGTGCGGTTCTGGGAGCGTGACGCGGACATCCTCGTGTGCACGACGATCATCGAGTCCGGCCTGGACGTACCGAATGCGAACACCCTGGTCGTGGACCGAGCCGACATGCTCGGGCTGGCGCAGCTCTATCAGCTGCGTGGGCGTGTGGGGCGCTCGGCCGAGCGCGCCTTCGCCTACTTCTTCTTTCCGGAGCATCGGGAGATGACCGAGGAGGCGCACCTGCGTCTGGCGACGATCGCGAAGCATCAGGCGCTGGGCTCGGGGTTCAAGATCGCGCTGCGCGACCTCGAGATCCGGGGTGCCGGCAACATGCTCGGCGCCGAGCAGAGCGGCCACATCGCCTCGGTCGGGTTCGACGCATACGCTCGGATCCTGGCCGAGTCGGTGAACGAGCTTCGCGGCGCTCCCGTCGAGAAGGACATGGAGCTTCGTATCGACCTACCGGTCAAGGCCTACATCCCGCCGGGGTGGCTCGCGCAGGAAGCGTTGCGGCTCGAGCTCTACCGTCGGATCGGCATGGCGGGCGACCACGCTGGACTCGCGATGATCCGCGACGAGACCGCCGACCGCTTCGGTGCGCTGCCCGACCCGGTCCAGGTGTTGTTCGCGATCGGGTCGCTGCGGCTCACCGCCCTCGACATCGGGGTCGAGGAGATCACGACCTACCGGGACCAGACACGACTCAAGCCCGTGACGTTGTCCGAGGTCGTGGAGCTCGGCCTGTCGGCGCTGATCCCCGGTGCGACCTTCGCGGAGGCGACACGCACGCTCAACCTCGTCCCCGAGCGGGTCTTCGGCGCCGACCTGGTCCGCTGGGTCGAATCGCGGCTCCGACAGGCCGTTGGGGAACCGACGGATCCCGGCCTTCCGCCGACCGTCGCATCGCCGCCGGCCCCGTAGACTGGTTCGCATGCATCCCCCTCAGCGATCCTTCCCGCGCGCCCTGATGGGCTTTGCGGTGCTCGTCGTGCTCGCGACGGCCTGCTCGAAATCATCGTCGGCAGGCCTGTCGTCCGACACGGCCGCCACGGTGAGCGGCACCGACATCACGACCGCACAGCTGGCGAGTACCGCCGCGGTGTTCTCGAGCATCGCGTCGCTCCAGCAATCGACGTGCGGCCAAGCCGACGGCCCGACCGACACCCAGGAGGCCGCCTGCAACCGGTTCTCACTGGGCGCGATGATCCAGTTCCGTTTGGCCGACACCTATGCGGCCGCCAACGGAATCACCGTGAACGACGCCGATGTGCAGAAGACGCTGGACTCCTTCCAGAAGAACGTCGGCGCCGACGTGCTGTCCACGCAGCTGGCGGCGAACAACGCCACCCTCGACGATGTGCGCGAACTGGTGCGTCTGTCCCTCGTGCAGGAGGCGGTCGCCAAGGCGGTGACCGCCGGGAAGCTTGACGAACAGGCATTGCAGAAGCAGTACCACGACCAGATCGCCAACTTCACGATGCTGCATGTCGACCACATCCTGGTTGCCTCCCAGCAGAAGGCGCAGGCGATCTATGACCAGGTCACCGTGCCCGGGTTCACGCTCGCCGATTTCCAGACGCTCGCGAAGAAGGTGTCGACCGATCCGAACGCCGCGCAAGACGGCGGTGAGCTCACCCTGCCGGCCGGCCAGCTCGCGAGCGAATTCGCCGGCGCGGCCCTGGGGCTGCAACCTGGCGAGATCTCCCAGCCGGTGCAAACCCAGTACGGCTGGCACGTGATCTGGAAGATCGACGAGCAAGTCACTCCCTTCGCGCAGGCGCGCGACCAGATCCTGCAGGGCGCCCAGGCCGACCAGTTCGGGGCATGGGTCCGCGAGCAGGATGCCGCCGGGCAGATCGTGGTGGATCCGAGTTTCGGGCGCTTCGACGACCAGCAGCTGCAGGTGGTGCGGATCGCGAGCACGGATCCGAGCGCGACTGCCTCGCCTTCGACCGACCCCGTCAATGGAGCGACCGCCTCGCCGTGAGCGAACGGCCAGGCGCGGGTGCCCTCGATGGGCCGGTCCCCGCGTCGCACGGCGGGCAGCGACTGCTGGACCTGATCCGGGTGCAGGCGCGCCTGCGTGCGCCCGACGGCTGTCCGTGGGATCAGCAGCAGACGCATCGCTCGCTGGCCTGTCATCTGTTGGAAGAGACGCACGAGCTGCTCGAGGCGATCGATGCCGCCGACGACGCGGGCATGCGCGACGAGCTCGGCGACCTCCTGTTACAGGTGACCTTCCATGCCCAGATCGCCGCCGATGAGGGGCGCTGGGATATCGACGACGTGGCGGCGGGGCTGGTCGCCAAGCTGGTGCGTCGTCACCCGCACGTGTTCGGCGACGTCGAGGTCGCCGATGCCGACGAGGTGCTCGTGAACTGGGAGCGGCTCAAGGCCGAGGAGACCGGCGGGCGTACGGCGGTCGACGAGGACATCCCATCCTCGCTGCCCGCGCTCGCACGTGCCGCGAAGGTGCAGCGCCGCGCCGCGGGCTGGGGATTCTCCTGGCGGAGCGCCGAGCAAGCGCTGGACAAGCTGCACGAGGAGGTCGCTGAGCTCGCAGACGTTCTGGCTGAGCCGGACCGCGCCGAGGAGGAGCTCGGCGACGTGCTGCTGGCCGCGGTCGGTGTCTGCCGGATGCTCGGCCTCGACGCGGAGTCGGCGCTGCGGCGGGCAACGACGAGATTCGCCACCCGTGCCGAGCGCACGCTCGCGCTTGCGGCCGAGCGGGGCGTGGATCCCGCCGCGCTGCCCGAGGGCGAGCTCTTGGACCTGTATCGCGAGGCGAAGGACTCGCCGTGACGGCGACCGAACGCGAACGGATCCAGGCGATGATGCGCTGGGTCGCGGAAGCCAGCGCCACGCGCGTCGAGCCGTGGCGGCTGGGGACCGCGATCTACACAGAAGACTTCCCCGGTCGCTACGACAGCAACTTCGTGCGGGTGGAGCGCTCGGTCGGCTCGACGACGCCCGCCGAGCTCGCCGCGGAGGTGGACGACCTGCTCGCCGGCGTTCGTCATCGGGAGCTGTACGTTGAAGATCTTGGCGAAGGGGCGCGCCTGGCTGCGGGCTTCCGCGATCTCGGCTTCGCGGTAGACCGGCTCGTCTCGATGGTGCAGAGCGCCACCCCGACCGATAATCGTGTGTTGCCGACGGTCGAGGAGGTCGACGCGACGGCGGTGCGGCAGGCGGTGATGGCGACCCACCTGGCGATCGCCGGCTCGTCGCGTGAGGACGCCGAGATGCTCGCGGACTTCCGTCTGGTGTCCGAGCAGCGGACCGGCACGCGGTTCTTCGCCGCTCGTCTCGACGGTGAGCTCGCCGCCTATTGCGAGCTGTACCTGCACGAGGGCGCCGCCCAGATCGAGGACGTCAACACGCTGGTCGCCCACCGGAATCGCGGTGCCGGTCGCGCGGTGGTGTTGGCCGCCGCCGTGGCGGGTCGGGCGGCTGGCGCCGACCTCGTCTGGCTGCTTGCCGACGAGGACGACTGGCCCCGACATCTATACGCGAAACTCGGATTCGAGGCGCTCGGCGGATGCTGGCAGTTCACCAAGATGGCTCCCGAGCACCAGGCCCAGATGCAGAGCGAGAGCACGTCGGTCCCCTAGAATCACCCCACATGTCTCACATCGAGCTCGTGCACGCACGCCAGATCCTCGACTCCCGGGCAAACCCGACGGTAGAGGTCGACGTGCACCTCGATGACGGCGCGTTCGGGCGCGCGTCGGTGCCAAGCGGCGCCTCCACCGGGGAACACGAAGCGCGAGAGCTCCGTGACGCCGACCCGGCCCGGTATCGAGGCATGGGTGTGCAGGGCGCCGTCGCCAACGTGAACGGACCGATCGCGGCCATGATCGGCGGCACCGACGCGTTCGACCAACGCAGCGTCGATCGTGCGTTGCTCGACCTCGACGGCACGGCGAACAAGGACGCGCTGGGCGCGAACGCGATCCTCGGCGTGTCGCTGGCCGTCGCGCGCGCTGCCGCTGACAGCGCCGGCCAGCCGCTGTTCCGCTACCTCGGCGGTCCGAACGCCTACCTGCTGCCGACGCCGATGATGAACGTGATCAACGGAGGCGCCCACGCCGACAACGAGCTCGAGTTGCAGGAGTTCATGTTGATGCCGGTCGGCGCCGCCTCGTTCTCTGAAGGGCTCCGCTGGGGTGCCGAGTGCTTCCACGCGCTGCATGCGCTGCTCAAGGACAAGGGGTTCGCGACGGCGGTCGGCGACGAGGGCGGGTTCGCGCCAGCCCTGTCCACGGGCGCCGAGGCATGCGAGCTGCTGTTGCAGGCGATCGAGATCGCCGGGCTCGAGCCAGGCGCCGAGATGGCGATCGCGCTGGACCCCGCGACGAGCGAGTTCTATCGAGATGGCGTCTACCACCTGGAAGGAAACGCCCGCAGCGCGGACGACATGATCGACTATTGGGTGGCTTTGCTCGACCGTTTCCCGATCGTGTCGCTCGAGGACGCCTGCGCTGAAGACGATTGGGATGGTTGGGCGACGATCGTGCGCGAGCTGGGCGACCGTGTACAGCTTGTGGGCGACGACCTGTTCGTGACCAACACCGAGCGGCTGGAGCGCGGGATCCGCGATCATGCGGCCAACGCGATCTTGATCAAGGTGAACCAGATCGGCACGCTTACCGAGACGCTCGACGCGATCGGGCTCGCCCAGCGGGCCCGGTTCGGCGTCGTGATCAGCCATCGCAGCGGCGAGACCGAGGACACCACGATCGCCGACCTGGCCGTCGCCACGAACGCCGGCCAGATCAAGGGCGGCGCGCCGAGCCGCGGCGAACGCACGGCCAAGTACAACCAGCTCCTCCGGATCGAGGAGGAGCTCGGCGAGACCGCACGCTATGCGGGCGCGACCTTGTTGTCGGGCAGACCACCTGGGGGTGGCGGGGCGCCATGAGCGCGCGGGCCACGGCGACTTCCCCCGCCGCAGCCCCAGGGGAGACCACCACCGCGACGCCGCCGAAGGCCGGTCATCGACTGACGCCGCGCGCCTCGATCTTGGCATTCGTGGTGTTCGTGGCGGCGATCTTCGCGGTCGCGCCGGCGCGCGCCTTCCTCGAACAGCGCTCGGAGCAGCAGCAACTCTCGCAGCAGGTGGCCCAGCTGCAGCAGGAGAACGACGCGCTCACCCAGCGGCTGAACGACCTCAACGATCCGGTGCACCTCGAGCGGCTCGCCCGCGAGTGTCTCGGGATGGTCAAGCCGGGTGAGATCGCGTTCGTGCCGATCCAGCGGGGGCAGGCGCCGACGCCGCCGTCGTGTGACTAGTCGGGCATGAAGCGGATCTCCGTTGCCTCGCAGACCCACTCGTACCCGATCCGCTGGTAGATCGCGTTCGAAGTCGGGTTGGCCAGATCGGTGTGGAGGTAGCAGCGCGTGCTGCCGTGGGCCAGCGCATGTGCGCTGACGTGGGCGACGAGCGCGGTCGCATACCCACGCCCGCGAAGCGACGGCGGGGTGTACACGGGGCCGATGCGGGTGCCCACGGGAGGCGCCGCGCTGGCGCCGGTCATCGACACGGGCTCCCCGTCGGCCTCCCAGAACCAGGAGCCGTCGTCGGCAACCACGCCGGCGATCCGTCGGCGCATCGCATCGTCGGCGCCCACGTGTTCCGGTACCGCCTCGGCGATGAAGTCCGCGTGCCAGTCGAGCAGGAGCGGCAGATCCTCCTCGGTGGCGAGCCGCGGAGCGCCGTCTGCCGGCCCCGGCTCGCACACGGTCGTGAGCTCGTAGATGCCCTGCCGGTTGATCGTGCGGTAGTCGCCGCCCCGGTGCGCGCGCCAGGCATCGGCGAAGGCCCGCGCTTCGGTGACCCCGCCCACGACGCCGGGCGGGCGCAGACCGGCTTCGACGATCGCTTCCACGATCGCCTCGATGGCTTCCGATGCCACCGGTTCGGCGAGCACGACGTTGTGGGGTGGGGTCTGCATCGCGGCCGCGGTCACGTCGTCGCCGTCGGCAACGACCCAGAGATGGAATGACGGGTAGGTGGCCGGATGCCGCATCAGGATGTCGAGGAGCCCCAGGTACAGGTTGTGTCGCGCGGGCGCACGCAGCAAGAACGGCTGGACGCGCGCTGCATAGGCGGCGGGCTCGTCGAAGCGTTGCACCTCCATCCGCCGATGCTACGGGAACGCCACACCACGGTCGCGCCATCGCGACACGGGCGTGCCAGGCTCGCGGGAAACCAGTCGAGAGGGGGCTCCATGGGTACCAAGCGGTTCCGACGCGTCCTGGCGGTTTGGCTGCCGGTCGCCGGCGCCACCACCGTGCTGGCGTTCACGGCGTACGGGGCCGTGCAGCAGGTGCAGCGGACCGACGCCGACGATCCACAGGTCCAGTTGGCTCGTGACGCCGCAGCTGCGATCGGCGCGGGCGCGGATCCGTCGTCGGTGGCCACCGGCCCGACGGTCGACGTCGAAACGAGCCTGGCGCCGTGGATCGCCGTCTATGGCGCGGATGGAACCCCGATCGCATCGACTGGAGCGTTCCAGGGCAAGGCTCCTGAGGTGCCAACGACGGTCCTGTCCGATGCGAGAGACGGTGAAAGATCCTTCAGCTGGGAGCCGCGCGACGGCCTGCGGTTCGCGACCGTCGCGGTGCCCGTCGGCGACGGGTCCGTCGTCGTGGCGGCGCGCTCGCTCGCCGAGGTCGAGCGGCGAGAGAGCCGGACCCTGCAGATCGCCGCTGTCGGATTGCTCGCCGCGCTTGCCGCGGCGGCGATCGGCGCCGTCCTCGGCGTGTGGCTGCGAGATCGGGGCGCACAGCCGCATTGACGTGCGGGTTCCCTCTCCCGCACACTGGCCCTCCCCCGGGATGAGCCCGGGGTTGAACGGGAGGAGAGCCAGATCGCTATCGAGGTTGGCGCAACGATCCAAGCGACCGTCGCGCGCATCGAGAACTACGGCGCGTTCCTGCAGCTCGAAGATGGGCGCATGGGGCTGGTCCACATCTCCGAGATCGACCGGAACTACGTCAAGGACGTCCGGGAGCATCTGCGGGAGGGGGACACCGTCGACGCGAAGGTCGTCGCCATCAAAGACGACGGCAAGATCGACCTCTCGATCAAGGCGCTCCAGGACCCGGCACCGCCACGGCCGTCGCGTCGGGGCTCCGACCCGGAGTTCGAGCAGATGCTGAAGAAGTTCATGCGGCAAAGCGAAGAGCGACAGGTCGACTTTCGCCGGGCCACCGAGCACAAGCGCAGGTAGTCCGGGCGCAGTGGGCACCGAATTGCGTGCCGCCGACCTCGAGTCGGTGCGCGTGCAGCTCGGACGCGACCCGACCACCTCGTTCGACATCGTGGCTCGCTGCGGGGCCGGGCATCCGATCGTGATCCGCAACCAGCCTCGCGACGTGCACGGCGACCCGTTCCCGACCACGTTCTGGCTGACGTGTCCCGACGCGGTCAAAGCCGTGTCGCGGATCGAATCCGAGGGATGGATCTCGCGCCTGAACGAACGCTTCGACGACGATGCCGCGTTCCACGCCGACGTGGAGCGCGCCCATGCCGACGCCGCTGCGGAGCGCGCGCGGCTGCTTCCCGAGGCGGGCGCGTGGGGCGGCGTCGGCGGCACGCGTCGCGGTATCAAGTGCCTGCATGCGCACTACGCGAACCATCTCGCCGGTGGCGACGACGTGGTCGGCGCCTGGGTGGCAGATCGTGTCGAGCCCATCCACCCGGCGGAGCCGGTGGGCGAGCGCACCGCGGTTCTCGATCAGGGCACGCACTCGTGCCGGCTGCTCGTCGTCGAGCATCGTCCGCACGAGGAGCCACGCGAGCTGGCCGGCGACATGATCATCACGAGGCTCGGTCAAGGGGTGGACGCCAGCGGGGCGCTCGATCCATCCGCGCTGGCGCGGACGGAGTCGGTCCTTGCCCGCTATTGCCGCCGCGCGCGGGCGCTGGGCGCCGGGCGCATCCGTGTCGCGGCCACGAGCGCGGTACGCGACGCGGCCAACCGCGAGCTGTTCACGGCGATGGTGCGCCGATATGCGGGCGTCGATCCCGAGGTGATCGACGGAGACGCCGAGGCCCGGCTTGCCTTCCTCGGCGGAACGCGCGGGCTACCCGAAGGCGACGGCCCCTTCCTGCTCGTGGATATCGGCGGCGGGTCCACGGAGTTCGTCGTTGGGCGGGAGCCGGGCCGGGCCAGCCGCGGGATCAGCACACAGATGGGGTCCGTGCGGCTGACGGAACGCCACGTCCGGACCGATCCGCCCGCCGCGAGCGAGCTCGAGGCCATCCGGCGGACGGTCCTGGGCATCCTCGACGAGGCGGAGTTCGCGGTGCCCGAGACCCGCACCGCCCGGACGTTCGTGTCGGTGGCGGGTACCGCGACGACGATCCAGGCGATCGCTCTTGGGCTGGCGCGCTACGACCCCGACGAGACGCACCGGACATGGCTCGGTCTCACCGATGTCGAAGCCGTTGTCGCCGCTCTGGCGGGGATGACGGCGCACGAGCGGGCGGCGATCCCGGTCATGGCTCCGGGTCGAGCCGACGTGATCGTCGCGGGGGGTGTGATCCTGCGGGAGACGATGCGGCACTTCGGGTACGAACGCACCTTGGTATCGGAGACCGACATCTTATGGGGGCTGGCCTTGGACACGCTCGACGTCCGGTAACCTCTGCGCCGATGCCCAACAAGTCACGTGATCGCCACCTCGCGAAGAACGCCGAGCGCCGCCGTCAGGAGCGCACACGCGCCAAGCGGTCGAAGCAAGCAGCGCTTGGCGTCGGCGGTGTGATCGCGGCGGTCCTGCTGGTGCTGCTCGGCATCGGGATCCTGAGCCGCAACAGCAACGAGCAGGCGAACGCGACGCCGACGCCGTCGGTCTCGACGCCGCCCGGTGGGTCCACGCCCACGCAGACCGGCACCGTCAAGCCCCAGGCGAGCCCGGCCGCGAACGTCGCCTGTGGCGGCGAGGTGCCCGCGGCAGCCTCGAAGCCCAAGCCGCAGTTCGATCGCGCTGCGACGCCCCACGAGGTTCTCAAGAAGGACACCACGTACACCGCGGCGATCGAGACATCGTGCGGCACGATCAACGTCGAGCTCGACGAAACGGCCGCGCCGCAAACGGTGGCGAACTTCATCTTCCTGGCCGAACAGGGGTATTTCGATGGACAGTTCGTCACGCGTGTGGTCGATTCGATCGACGTCGTGCAGGCCGGCGACCCGACCGGCACCGGCCATGGCGGGCCGGGGTACGCGGTTCCCGACGAGCTCACCGGCAAGGAGCACTACGCGCCCGGCGCGGTCGCTATGGCCAATGCCGGACCCAACACGGGCGGAAGCCAGTTCTTCTTGATCACGGGACCCGAGGGGGCGAACCTCGATGGCAATCCGAACTACACGATCTTCGGGCAGATCACCAAGGGCCTCGACGTGGCGGCACAGATCAACGACCTCATGAAGACCCACGACGGCTCCTACGACGGGCCGCCCACCGAGGCCGTCTACATCGACAAGGTCACGATCGAGCGGACGAAGACCCCACCGGCATCACCCAGCCCGAGCGGCTGAGCCTCAGAGTCGCTCGACGTGCGGCTCGTCGATCCCCACCGTGGCGCCGCGCGCGTCGAACACCAGTTGCGACGACCGAACGATCGCATGCAGGTCGATCTGGGCGTGCGGCGTGAGCAGCACGACGGCGTCGAAGGAGCCGACGATCTCTGCATCCGGGGCGACCGAGACGAGTGGCTCGCCCGCGATCGTGACCGCCGAGACGTACGGATCGTGAAACGCGATCTGTGCTCCCTTGGCGGCGAGCCGCTCGAGCACGGTGATCGCCGGTGAGCCGCGCAGGTCGTCGACACCGGGCTTGAACGCCACGCCGATACCGAGGACGCGCGAACCGTTCACCGCTTTGCCGGCTCGGTTCAGAGCCTCGGCCACTCGGGTGGCCACGTACTCGGGCATCCGGTTGTTGACCTCGTTCGCGTGCTCGATGAACCCGACGCGGTAGCCGAGCTGTTGCCCGGCCCGCCACGACAAGTAGGTCGGGTCGATCGCGATGCAGTGTCCGCCGACCCCCGGCCCCGGCCAGAACGCCTGATACCCGAAGGGCTTGGTCGCGGCGGCGTGCAGCGCCTCCCAGATGTCGACGCCGAGGTCCTTGGCCATCACCGCCAGCTCGTTGACGAGCGCGATGTTCACCTGGCGATACGTGTTCTCGATCAGCTTGGCCATCTCGGCCTCGCGCGGCGTCGACGTGACCGCGATCGAATGCACGATCGGGGCGTAGAAGGACACTGCGAGGTCGCGACAGCGCTCGGTGAGGCCGCTGACGATCTTCGGCGTGTTCTGGATCTGGTGATGGCTCTGGCCGGGGTCGATGCGCTCCGGCGAATACCCGAGCGCGAAGTCGACGCCGGCGACGAGCCCATCGGTCTCGAGGATCGGCCGCAGGAACTCTTCGGTGGTTCCGGGCCAGGTCGTGGACTCGAGGATCACGAGCATGCCGGGGCGAATATGCGCCGCGACGGCATGGGCGGCGCCGCCGACCATGGATAGGTCCGGCGCGCCGTCGGTCAGCGGCGTCGGCAGACAGAGCACCACGATGTCGGCCGACGCGAGCACCCGCGGATCGTCCGCGTAGGTGATGTCATCGAGCGAGGCGAGCTCCGAGGACGTGACGTCGGACAGGTAGGAACGGGCCGCCCGCAGGTCCGCGATCTTGCCGGCATCGGTGTCGAACCCGATCGAGGGGAACCCGGCGTGACGGATGCCGACCAACAGCGGCAGCCCGACGTAGCCGAGCCCGATCACGGCGACGACCGCCTCTCGCTCGCGGATCGCCGAAGCGAGGTGCTCGAGGGGATCCAGTTCGGGTGGGGAGACGAGGTCCATCGGGCTCCAACGGGGTCGGGCGCTCAGGGTACCGCTGGGGCCGACGGCGACGCAACGGGCGCGGCCAGCCAGGCCTCGATGTCGCGGTGCAGACCCCGTTTCGTGGCGTCGTCGGCGAAGCTCGCGTCGATGGCAACTCGGGCGATCGAGGCGAGCTCAGCGTCGTCGAGATCCCACGCATCGCGCGCCGCCTCGTACACCTCGGTCAGCCAGCAGCTGAACATCGAGGGATCGTCGCTGTTGAGCGTGACCACGACGCCGGCAGCGCGCAGAGCCGGGAACGGGTGCACTGCCAAGCTCTGGTAGGCGCCGGTGGCGACGTTCGAGACCGGACAGACCTCCAGCGGCAGCCTGCGGCGCGCGAGCTCCTCGACCAGCGCCGGGTCATCGATCGCCCGCACGCCGTGGCCGATCCGGTCGGGTGCGTAATGCGCAAGCGTTGCCCAGACGTTCTCGGCTCCGGCCCATTCGCCCGCGTGCGGCACGCTGCGCAACCCCGCATCGGCGGCCGCACGGAAGTGTGGCGCGAACGGTTCGATACCGGTGCGCTCGCTGCCTGCGCAGTTCAGCGCCACGACACCGCGGCCCGCGTATCGCAGCGCCACCTCCAGCGTGCGGTCGGCGTCGGCCATGCCGGCGTCGCGGACGATGTCGGGGCACAGTCGGACGGAGACGCCGTGCGCACGCTCGCCTGCGGCGAGCCCGTCCAGAACAGCCTCGATCGGACCGTGCCAGTCATCGTCGAGGCGACGGGCGTGATTGGCGGGGCTGAAGACGGCCTCCGCATACCGGACCCCGGTCGCCGCGAGGTCCGCACAGAACTCCTCCGCGACCCGGCGGAAGTCCACCGGCGTCGCGAGGAGCCTGCAGAGCTCGAGGTAGTTGTCGATGAAGTCGAGTGGTCCCCCGAAGGTCCACCCGTGGCCGTGAAGACCGTGGGGGAGCGGCGTGCCGTCGCGGTCGGCGAACTCCCGCAGCGTCGCAGCCCGCACGCTGCCCTCCAGATGGACGTGGATCTCCACCTTGGGCAGGGTCCGCAGGTCGCGCATCTCTCGATGGTAGCCGCGTATGCGCGAAGGTCGGTCGTAGCCTTGAGCGATGACGCGCTACACCTATGGCGACTCGGAGCTCGCGGGCGATCGCCTTGGCCTCGTTGCCCGGCTGTTCCGACCGACGAGCGCGACGTTCCTACTGGCCGCGGCCCCGCGCGATCCAGGGTTGGCCCTCGATCTCGGTTGCGGCCCGGGCCACACAACGACGTTGGTCCACGAGACCTGTCGCCCGGGTCGGACGATCGGCGTCGACCGCTCAGAAGCGTTCACGCTGCGTGCTCGGCGCCACGCTGCTCCCGGGCTCGGATTCGTCGCCGCGAACGTGGCGACGACGTTCTTGCCGCTCGCGGAAGCCGACCTCATATTCGCGCGCCTGCTGTTGGCGCATCTGCCCGAGCCATTCGCGGTCGTGGGCCGATGGTCAACTACATTGACTATCGGGGGCAGGCTCTTGGTCGACGACCTCGAGTCGATCGAGACCGAAGACCCGGTGTTCCGGACCTATCTGGATGACGTCGCGCTCGCGGTGATCCGCGCGCAGGGCGGCGCGCTGTTCGTCGGGCCGGACCTCCACGAGGCATCTGACCCCGCCGACCTCACCCGTGTGCACGACGCCGTGGCCTCCTTCACGCCCGCGCCTGCCGAGACCGCTCGTGTCTTCGGGATGAATCTGGCGGTGCTGACCGACCGTGGTGAGATACCGATGCAGCCTGCGTTGGCAACCGCCCTCCACGCGATCGCAACTGGGCAGCGAGACGCCGAGTCCGTGCGCTGGTGCGTCCGCCAGATCGCCTGGCAACGGACCGGCTAGGCTCGCCGGGATGCACGCCAATCTGATCGCCGGAGAGTGGGTCGAAGGCCCGTCCGTCGTCGTGGACCGCAGTCCTTCGGACCTGACCGATGTTGTGGGGGAGTACGCCTCTGCCGACGCGGCTCAGACGGATGTGGCGATCGCTGCGGCGATCGCCGCCGCACCGGCGTGGGCGGGTGCGACGCCTCAGGATCGATTCGTGGCGCTCGAGACGATCGGGCTGGAGCTCGCCGCGCGGGCAGAGGAGCTGGGCGAACAGCTGTCGCGGGAGGAGGGCAAGCCGCGCGCCGAGGGTGTGGGCGAGGTACAGCGCGCCTCCCAGATCTTTCGGTTCTTCGCGGGGGAGGCTTTGCGCATCCCCGGCGAGCACCTGCGAAGCGTGCGCCCAGGGGTTGATGTCGACATCCTTCGCGAGCCGCTCGGCGTCGTCGGGATCATCACGCCGTGGAACTTCCCCGTAGCGATCCCCGCGTGGAAGATCGCGCCCGCGCTCGCCTACGGGTGCACCGTCGTCTGCAAGCCGGCCGAGCTGGTGCCCGCGAGCGTCTGGTCGTTGGCCGAGATCATCTCTCGTGCGGGGCTGCCCGACGGTGCGTTCAACCTTGTGATCGGGCCAGGGCGGGTGGTCGGGGATCGGCTCGTGCACGATCCACGCGTTCGCGGCGTCACCTTCACCGGATCGCAAGCCGTCGGGGTCGGTGTGGCGGTCGGGCTCGCCGAGCGGTTCGGTCGCTCCCAACTCGAGATGGGGGGAAAGAACCCGCTCGTGATCCTGGACGACGCCGACCTGGACATCGCCGTGGACTGCGCGATCCAGGGAGCCTTCTATCAAACCGGGCAGCGATGCACGGCGAGCAGTCGCTTGATCGCGACGTCGGGCATCCACGATCTGTTCGTCGAGGCGATGGTGGAGCGGATGCGTTCCCTGCGCGTCGGTCATGCGCTGGCGGCGGACACGCAGATCGGGCCCGTGGTCTCGGCCGATCAGCTTGCGCAGGATCTCGAGTATCTGGCGATCGGGGCGGCCGAGGGCGCCGAGCTCGCGTTCGGCGGACGACGGCTCGAACGCGACGCCGACGGCTACTACCTCGAGCCCGCGCTCCTCGTCGCGACGCGCAACGAGATGCGCGTCAACCGCGAAGAGATCTTCGGGCCCATCGCGACCGTCGTGCGCGCCGATGACTCCGAGCACGCACTCGCGATCGCCAACGACACGCCGTTCGGGCTATCGGCCGGCGTGTGTACGACGTCGCTCGGTCACGCCGCCTTGTTCCGCGACGGTTTGGAGGCCGGGATCGTCACGGTGAACCTGCCCACGGCCGGGGTCGACTTCCACGTGCCGTTCGGCGGCACCAAGGGATCCTCGAGCGGCACCCGTGAGCAGGGCCGCTACGCGGTCGAGTTCTACACGACGGTCAAGACCGCCTATGTCCGCCCGTGAGCAGGGTTGCGGGAGACCGCGACGTTGACCCCGTCGATGGGCCCCAGGTAGCCTGCCGCGCGTCGTGACCGCCGACGCCCTCGCACCCGCCGTCTTCCTCGCCGTCGGCCTTCTGCTGCTCGCCGGGGGGGTCAAGCTGGCGCGTCCGCACGCGACCGCGCAGGCGCTCCTGGACGCGGGACTGCCCGGGTCACGCGCGGTCGCGCGCGGGATCGGGACCCTGGAGCTCGCCATAGGGGCTTGGGCGCTTGCGGCGCCCGCCGCGGGAGGCGCCTTCGCGCTCGGTTCCGTCTACCTCGTGTTCGCGGGCTTCCTCGGCTATGTGCTGCGTGTGCATCCCGAGTCAGGGTCGTGCGGCTGCGCCGGGCCGACGCCGGTACCGCCGAGCCGTCTGCACCTGGCGTTGAGCTTGATCGCGGGCACCGCGGGGTTGGCCTACGCTTCGACGGCCGCGCCGTCGTTCGGCGTCTGGGCGGCGTCGCTCGGATGGGTCGCGGTGCCCGTGCTTGCCGGGATGAGCCTCGCCGGCTGGCTCGCCGTGGTTGCCGTCAGCGAGGCGCCGGCCGCCTTCCGATCGTGGGAGCCGCCGTTGCACAACCACGACGCCGAGCCGCACGGCCACGACCACGCGGTGGCCGACGACGAGCTTGCCGTGTCGGGGATCGGCCCCGGCCATCCGAGCCTGTGGCCCGGCGCGACCCCGGGGGCCGGATGAGCGCCGTCCTCGATGTCGCGACGCGCGCAGTCGTCCCACGTGCCGGGCGCCGGCGCTCCCGGCTGGCCGAGGCGGCGAGTGCGCTGGCCGTGGCGCCGATCCGGTTCGCGACGCGGCCGGTCTCGGCCGGTGCCGTCGTGCGCAAGTCGTGTTCGAGCTGTCCGAGCGGCAGCCGGTGCTGCGGTTCCTACACCGCGTTCTGCTGCACGCTGCCGGGTGGCGACAACTTCGGGTGCCCACCGAACACGTTCGTCGGGGGCTGGTGGCAGTGCAACTATGGTGGCACGAACCTCTGCGGCACCACGAACATGCGCTACTACCTGGACTGCTCGATGAACCCGGGCGCGTCCTGTCCGGGCGGTTGTCATTGCGGGAACGACAACTGCACGAACTTCAAGACCTGCTGCGTCGTGTTCCGCTACGGGCAGTGCAACACGGATATCCCGTACGTGACGCCGATCCAATGCCGGTTGATCACCTGCGTGATCCCGTGCCGGATCGATTGTCTGAACTGCGACTGCTCGTCGGCGACCGATCAGCACACGTGCCTCCACGAGGCGGGGTGCCTGTGAGCATGGGTGCGTTGACCGCGCTGGTGATCGTCGAGACGATCGTGCTCGCGTTGCTCGCGGTCGTCGTGGTGTCGCTGTTGCGCAGCCATGCGGAAGTGCTGCGGCGCCTCCCTGCGCCCGACGACGAGCCGGAGCACCACGCGCACGGCGCCGCGGTCCCGATCGAGCGTGCTCCGACGTTGTCATCCTCGCTGCCCGCGCCTACGCGGCGTGCCACCGAGGCGCACGACGTGGTCGGGGCGACCCTGGGCGGCGATCAGGTGGTCGTGTCGGCGGCGTCGGGAAGCGACACGCTGTTCGCGTTCCTGTCGACCGGCTGCCTGACCTGCCAGGGGTTCTGGGACGGACTGCAGCCCGGAGTCCGGCAACCGTTGCCCGGCGGCGCTCGCGTGGTCGTGGTGGTCAAGGACCCGGCCTTCGAGTCGCCGTCGAAGCTCACGAACCTGGCGCCGCCCGACGTGCCGGTGATCTATTCCTCGGCGGCGTGGGAGGACTTCGGCGTGCAGATGTCGCCGTACTTCTGTTTCGTCGACGGGCGCTCCGGCACGGTGCGTTCCGAGGGAGCGGCGATGAGCTGGGATCAGGTGTCGTCGCTGCTGTCCGACGCGTTGCTCGACGAGGCGGCGGCGCGTGCCAAGGGGATCGGATGAACCCAGTCGTCGCGGTTGGCCTCGCGGTCGCGGTTCTGGCCGGCCTCCGCTCGACGTGGTCGCCCTGAGGCGTGTCGATGCTGGGGAGCATCACCCCGCTCGGGGAGCGGGGACGCGGGTCGAGGTGGTGGGTGACGGTGTCGGCCTACGTCGTGGGCTCGGCCCTGGGTGGCGTGGCTGCCGGCGGGCTCGCGGCGACGCTGGGCATGGCGGTCGGTGCCGTCGCGTGGTCGACCGGCGTGCGGCTGCTCGCGATCGCGGTCGTCCTCGTCGTCGGTCTCGTGCTCGACCTGCGTCTCGGCGGTGCGCGATTGCCGAGCGTCCGCCGCCAGGTGGACGAGGAATGGCGTGGACGCTACCGCGGCTGGGTCTGGGGGCTGGCGTTCGGGTTCCAGCTCGCCGTGGGCGTGGTGACGGTCGTGACGACGTCGACCGTGTACGTCGCCTGGCTCGCGGCGGCGCTGAGCGGTTCGGTGTCCGGCGGGGTTGCGATCGGCATCGCCTTCGGCCTCGCGCGCGCGCTGCCGGTGTTCGCGGTCGCCGGAGTGCGCAGCCCCGGCCAGCTGCTCGGCGTGGACGCCACGCTTCGGCGGTTGAGCGGTCCGGCGCGCTCGGCGACGTATGCGGCGGCCGGGGCGCTCGCAGGAGTTGCCCTGGCGGTGGCGCGATGACGGAGCTGCGTGCGCACGGGCTCGCGCTGACGGTCCGCCGCGGGTGGGAGGCTAGGATCTGGTTGCCCGACCAGCCGCCGCCTGCCGAGAACCGGCCGGTGATCCGGCTGGCGAACTTCGCGTTGCCGTCCACGAAGGACACCTATGCCGAAGACGTCGCGGATACCCTGCGGCCCGGTCAGATCGTGGCGTCGCTCGCTGAGTTCGCGCCGCGACTGGCCGATCGCGGGCTCTATGCGCCGCAGGGCGTGCCCTCGTTCGATGTCGAGGATCTCGATCCGCGCGCGGTGCAGCGACATCTGCCGGGCCGCTCGGGTCTGCAACGGTTCTTCTCCGTGCGCGGGCGAGCGTTCAGTCTGTACCTGATCGCGCGGGACGGCGCGGGGCTGGGCGCCGCGCTTCGGGAGTTGCACACGCAGCTGCGCGCGTTGATCGTGGAGCCCGCGTGATCGCGGTCGGCTGGATCATCGCGGCAGTGCTGGCGGCGGCGCTGGTGTGGCTCGGGCTCGCCCTGGCGGGTGCGGTCCGGGAGCTCGCGGCGCTCCGCGAGCGCGTCGACGCCCTGGAAGGAGCGTCGTCCCCGATCCACCTCGACGCCGGTCTGGCGATCGGAAGTCTCGCACCGGTTTGGTCGATCACGGCCCCCGACGGCTCTGCGGTGGCGTCGTCGGGATTCGCGGGCAGGAGACATCTCGTGGTGTTCGCCGACGCCGACTGTCGTGCGTGTGACGAGTTGGTGCCCGCGGTGGTGCGGGCGGCCGCGGCAGGCGCGCTGCCACCACTTGCCCTGGTCGGCCGCGGCCGCCCGGACGCCACGCCCGAGGCCTGGCGCGGCGAGGACCGCACGCGCGTGGTGGCCGGCGTCGAACGTGCGAGCGAGGTCAGCGACACCTTCCACGTCGAGGTGAGCCCGCATATCTTCGTGATCGACGAAGGCAACGCGGTGGTCGCCCAAGGTGGCGCCGTCGCGCTGGGCGACGTCGAGGCGCTCGTGCGCAACGCGCAGGGCATCCGGATCGTGCCGGGGGCCGCCGATGGCTGATCCGCTGACACGCCGAGGCTTCATAACCCGCGCCACGGGGCTGGCCCTTGCCGGCGTCGGGCTGGCGGCAGGGTTGGGGCGCGATCGTGCGTCGGCCCACGTGAAGCCGCCGCCGTGCCGGGTGCGCTGCGAGCCGATCAGCCGCACCGGGTGCCTGTGCGGCGGGAACCTGTACCGCTGCTCGGGTTGTAGCAACACGTTCCACGCGTGCATCGACCGCGACCGTTTCGGCTGGTTCTGTCTGCGGCGTTCCTGCTAGGTCAGATCGAGGAGCGCACCCATACGGCGTAGTTGCTGAACGATGGCTGGTAGCGGTCGAACCCAACGCGACGCGTGGTGCCGGTGATGGCGACCGACGGTTCGTCGTTGGTTCGAAACGAGCCGCGCGTCGCGTCGGTCAGCCGCAGCGGCGTCCCCCAGGTAGTGCCACCATCGGGCGTCTCGACGTAGAGGACGTCGATCCGCGAGCCCTTGGCGAACGGGTCGCAGGGGTGCTTGGTGAGCGTGTCGTGGCGACAGCCCGCCACCGCCACGGCGATATGTGCGGGATCCAGCGGCAGTACGGCGGGACCGTACCCGTCGTCGAACCGGGTTCCCGCGATCGTGGTCTGCCAGGTGAAGACGACCGACGGCGCGCCGAGTGCGACCCCGTCGTAGGTGCGCATCTCGAGAGTCGCGCGGGTGGAGTAGGCGATCGCGACTCGCGGGTCGGCGGGGTCGACGGCGCCGCCGACCGCCGGGTAATGCTGCCGGTCGTTGGGGCTCCGTCCCGTCAGCTGCACCGGGGTCGCCCCGACGAAGTCATCCCCGCTTGCGGCCGACGTCAGGGCGCGCTGGATGCCCGTGTCGGTGCTGATCCAGGCGATCGCCACGTTGGCGCCACTCGCACCGATGTCAGGCAATCCCGCGTACCCCTCGCCTGCCCCGAACGGGGTCGACGTGGTGCGCCCGACCGTGTCCTTCGCCCAGTGGCCGCCGCGGTCGTCGCTGTGCGCGATCCGGATCGCACCGTTGTCCGCCGAGGTCCAGACCGCGAACAGTCTGTCGTCCCCGATCGCGACGCGTGGGTAGTCCACGCGGCTGTTGCTCGACGACAGGCGCCTCGCCCGGCGCCAGGTCCGGCCCGAGGTGTGGCTCACACGCACCCAAAGCACACGTGGCGCGCCCGGCCGGTACCGGGAGTAGCTGCGCTGCGTGACCCAGCTCGCGATGACCGTGGTGCCTGCGGCGGCGATCGATGGGCGCTCGGCGTGTACCGATGCCGGGCTCAGCCGCAGCGCTTTGCTCCATGACGGGGGGACGGCGCCCGCCGGAGAGCGCTGGACGAACACGCCCATGTGGGGGCCGTCGTCGGTCGCGCATTTCTCCTTGGGCGGCGGACAGTCACTTGCCCAGATCGACAGCAAGCGGGAGTCGGTGGTGGCGAGCGACTTGCCGGGGTTCCAGGCATATCGCGCCGAGGCCCGGTGCGGTGCGCCGAAGGTGGCGGCGACCGCAGGCATCGTGATCGCGAGCATAGCGGCGATGACGGCGGTGCCGCCGATCGCGCGCATACCTCGACGTGTCATGGCCCGGCATCGTACCCGGGGTAGCATCCCCGCAGGCCCGGGTGCCGGAACGGTAGACGGAGGCGCCTTAAAAGCGCCCGCCCGAAAGGGCATGTGGGTTCGAC
>JBDUBL010000028.1:0-25326 GCA_040004125.1 Actinomycetota bacterium | reverse complement strand
CCCGGCCGTTTCGTCGACGAGCAGCGCCGGGCCGGCCGCGACGTGGTGCTCGAGATCGATGTGAAGGGCGCGCAGCAGGTCCGTGATCGGGTCCCCGACGCCGTCCTGATCTTCCTGCTGCCGCCGTCGTTCGAGGAGCTCGAGCGGCGGCTTCGGGGTCGCGGCACCGAAGACGAACGGCGGATCGAGGATCGGCTCCACGCAGCTCGGTGGGAGCTGCAGCAGGAAGGCTGGTTCGACCATCGCGTCGTGAACGATGATCTGGACCGCGCGACCGAGGAGGTCGCTGCTATCATCGAAGCGTCACGCACCCGCTGACCTGCCAAGACCAGCGACAGGAGTGCTTCCCAGATGATCGAACCCAAGATCGACGATCTGCTTGCGGCCGTCGACTCCAAGTACACGCTCGTGATCGTGGCCGCCAAGCGGGCTCGCGAGATCAACTCGTACTACAGCCAGCTCGGCGAAGGCCGCGGCGAGTTCGTGCCGCCATTGGTCGAGACCGGGCTGCGCAACAAGCCGCTTTCGATCGCCCTCGAGGAGATCGCCGAGGGCAAGATCGCCTATGAGCGTCCCGAGGAGATCGTCGAGGTCGACTGACGTGGACGGGCTTCGTGGCCGCCGAGTGCTGCTCGGGGTCACGGGCGGTGTCGCCGCGTATAAGGCCGCGTCCCTGGCCCGCCAGCTGCAGAGCGAGGGCGCGGAGGTCACCGCGGTCCTGACCGAGTCGGCCACCCGCTTCATCGGGGTCGACACCTTCGCCGGCTTGACTGGTCGGCCGGCATACGCGTCCTTGTGGGACACGTCCGGCGAGATCTTGCACGTGCGGCTCGCGCACGAGCACGACGTGGCCGTGGTCGCACCGACCACCGCCAACCTGATCGCCAAGCTGGCGCACGGCCTCGCGGACGATCTGTTGTCCGCCACCCTGTTGGAGTTCGACGGTCCGCTCGTCCTGGCGCCGGCGATGCACGCCGGCATGTGGGCGGCGGAGGCCACGCAGCAGAACGTCCGCATGCTCGCCACCCGCGGCGTCCGCTTCATCGGACCGGTCGAGGGCGCGCTCGCCCACGGCGATGAGGGGATCGGGCGGATGTCCGAGCCCGACGAGATCGCACGCGCCGTGGCGGCCGCCGCCGGTGCACCCAGCATGCAGACCTCGGCGAAGGCAGGGGACCGCCTCGCGGGTCGCCGGGTGTTGGTCACCGCCGGCCCGACCCACGAGCCGATCGACCCCGTGCGTTACGTGGCCAACCGGTCGAGCGGGCGGATGGGGGTCGCCGTCGCCGCCGAGGCGCTGGCCCGAGGCGCGCGTGTCACGTTGGTCCTCGGTCCCGGCACGGTCCAACCACCCGCCGGTGCCGAGGTCGTCCCGGTCGAAACCGCCGAGGAGATGCGGGACGCCGTCGCGATCCATGCAGGTTCCTCCGACGTGATCGTGATGGCCGCCGCGGTGGCGGACTTCCGGCCGAAACTCGCCGCGGATCGCAAGCTCAAGAAGGACCAAGGGATACCTGAGCTGGTGCTCGAGGCGACACCGGACATCCTGACCGAGCTCGGCGAGCGGCGGCGTGCGGGCCAGATCCTCGTGGGGTTCGCCGCAGAAACCGACGACGTCGTGGCGGCGGGCCGCGAGAAGCTGGCCCGCAAGGGCCTCGACCTCCTCGTCGCCAACGAGGTCGGGCGTGCGGACACCGGGTTCGGCTCCGAGACGAACGACGCGGCGATCGTGAGCGCCTCCGGCAACGATGTTGCCCTGCGCACGTGGACGAAGCCCGAGCTCGCGGCGGCCTTGTGGGACCGCATCGCGCACCTGTTGTCGCCGCGGGAGTCCTGACGGTGTCCGCCCTCACCGGTAGACTCAGCCGATCATGAGCCAGGGCTATCTCTTCTCGTCGGAATCCGTCACCGAGGGGCATCCGGACAAACTCGCCGATCAGATCAGCGACGCCGTCTTGGACTCGATGCTCACGCAGGATGCGAACGCTCGCGTTGCCTGTGAAACGCTCGTCACGACCGGCGTGGTGTTCGTCTCGGGCGAGATCACGCTCGAGAAGGGGTACGTCGACATCCCCTCGGTCGTGCGCGACACGGTCGTGGAGGTCGGGTATACCGACGCGAAGTTCGGGTTGGACGGCTACACCTGTGGCGTCATCACGGCGATCCAGGAGCAGTCGCCCGATATCGCGATGGGCGTCGATCACGCCCAAGAAGAGCGTGAAGGGCACTCGGGCGATGACCTCGATCGTCTCGGCGCAGGCGATCAGGGCATGATGTTCGGCTACGCCTGTCGCGAGACCGACGAGCTCATGCCGCTGCCTATCGCGATGGCCCACCGGCTGGCCAAGCGCTTGTCCGACGTCCGCAAGGCGGGCGTCGTTCCGTATCTGCGTCCCGATGGCAAGAGCCAGGTCTCGGTCGAGTACATCGACAACAAGCCTGTGCGCGTCGACACCGTCCTGATCAGCGCACAGCACCGTGAGGAGGTCGACGTCGACACGCTCCTTCGCCCCGATATCGAGGCCGAGGTGATCGACCCCGTGTTGCGCGAGTTCCCCGAGCTCGCGACCGAGGCGGTCCGCGTTCTCGTCAACCCGACCGGCCGGTTCGAGATCGGTGGGCCCAAGGCCGACACCGGTCTCACCGGCCGCAAGATCATCGTCGACACGTACGGCGGCATGGCCCCACATGGCGGCGGCGCATTCTCGGGCAAGGACCCAACGAAGGTCGATCGCTCCGCTGCGTATATGGCGCGCTACGTCGCCAAGAACGTGGTGGCGGCCGGTCTCGCGGACCGGTGTCAGTTGCAGGTCGCGTACGCGATCGGCACGGCGCATCCGGTCTCGCTCATGGTCGAGACGTTCGGGAGCTCCACCGTCGATCCCGCGCTGGTGCAGAAGGCCATCTGGGACATCTTCGATTTCCGTCCCGCCGCCATCATCCGCGATCTCGACCTGGCGCGGCCGATCTACCGCGAGACCGCGGCCTACGGTCATTTCGGTCGCAAGGAATTCCCGTGGGAGGCCACCGATCGGGTCGACGCGCTCCGCAGCGCCGTCGGCGCCTGAGGCCCTCGCCGGGCCGGTCGCGGTCTGTGTCGACCGCCCGCTGCTCGCCCTCGACAAGCCGTTCACTTATACCCTGCAGGCCAACCTCGGCGCCGGGGTCGGCTCGTATGTCCGGTTCCGGTTCCACGGGAAGCTGACCCGCGGCTGGGTCCTTGGCCCCACCGAGGACCTCCCGGCACGGATGCTCCCCGTGATGAAGGTCGTCTCGCCGGTGCGCTACTTCGACGCGGAGATGCTCGAGCTGGGCCGATGGGTCGCCGAGCGCTATGTGACGCCGTTGGCAACGGTGCTGGGCGCGTTGTCGCCGCCGCGGGTCGCGGGCGAGGAGGGACGGCAACTGCACGCCGAAGGGTCCGTCGCGGCCCCGCCGGACCCTCCGGCGCACCGGCCTCCGTTGTGGTCTCAGTACGTGCGCGGAGCCGACTTGGCAGGGGAGATGAGGAAGGGGGCGGGGGGATTCTTGGTCCGGGGGGCGCCGGAGGATGAGCTGGTTTTGGTGGTCGAGGGAGTCCGAGCTTGTTTGACGGGGGGAAGGCGGGCGCTGGTGCTGGTGCCGGAGGCTTCGCCGGTGCCCGCGACCACGACCGCGCTGGCGGAGGCGTTCGGGGATCGGGTGTGTGTGTTCGCGGGAGGGGATGCGCGGGAGCGGTACCGCACCTGGCTCGGGATCCGCGACGGGGTGTTCGACGTGGTGGTGGGGACCCGACCGGCCGTCTTCGCGCCCCTGACCGGCGTGGGGCTCGTCTGGGTGTCTCGCGAATCGCACCCGGCACATCGCGAGGAGCGCGCCCCTTATTACCACGTGCGCGATGTGGCGATCCGGCGAGCGCGATCGGCCGGCGCGGTGTGCGTCCTGGCGGCGGCCTGCCCCACCGGCGAGGCCGCGGCCATGGCGTTCCCGGTCATCACGCCGAGCCAACGGCGATGGCCAAAGGTCGAGGTCGTTCGACCGGGGACGGAAGGTCGCGCGCCGCGGCTCATCCGCGCGCTGCGCGACGCCAACAGGGTGTTCATCTATGCCCCGCTGCCGGGCGCTGGCATCGCGCAGGTGTGCCGGGCCTGCGGCGCGCCGGCGGGGTGCGCCGCATGCGGCGGCATGCTGCGGGCGGAGTCCGGAGCAGTGCGGTGCGTCGTGTGTGAAGCGCCGGGACGTTGCCGCGCATGCGGCGCCAGTTCATTCGGTATCCGTCGCGGCGGCGCCGAACGGGTCGAGGAATGGGTCGGGCGCGACGCGCCGGTGCCCGTGACGCGGGTGATGCGGCCACGGCTCCCGAAACGGACCGGTGAGATCGTGATCGGCGGCCCCGAGACGGTCCGCGATCTTGGTGTCGGGGCCTTGGATCTGGTCGCCGTGCTCGACGCCGATCTCGCTGCCCGCCGACCCGGGCTTGCGGCGCAGGAGCGGGCGTTGGCCATCTGGATGGAGGCCGTGGGCTGGGCCCGGCCCAACGGGCATGCCATCGTGCAGAGCTCACACCCGTCGGACCCGGCCGTCCAGGCGCTGGTGCGAGGGAACCCCGATCGTTTCCACGATCGCCAGCGGGCCCAACGCGCCGCCGCGGGATTCCCGGTCGGCGCACCCGTGTTCCGGGTGGTCGGGACCGAACCGCTGGCCGACGCGATCGGCGAGCACGAGCCGATCACCGCCCTGACGACGTCGCTGGACGGGCGAACGGTATGCTTGCTCGCGCTCGAGCCCGGCCGGGTGCCCGCGTTCGGGGTGGCGATGCGATCCCTCGCCGCCGAAGGCGTGGTTGAGCGTGTCGTCGCCGAACCGCACATCTGACCGAGGAGCGCATGCTGCTACCGATCCGCACCCTAGGAGATCCGGTGCTCCGCGAGCCGGCCAAGCCGGTCGAGTCCTTCGACCGTGCGCTTCGGCAGCTGGCCAAGGACATGATCGAAACGATGTACGAGGCACCCGGTGTCGGGCTCGCCGCGCCCCAGGTGGGCATGTCCCTGCGGTTGTTCGTGTTCGACGACGGGGAGCATGGTCCGCGATTCATCGCGAACCCGGAGCTTTCCGAGGGCGAGGGCGAGACCACCGAGGAAGAGGGCTGCCTGTCGATCCCCGGCCCGTATCACCCGACCACCCGCTTCCGGCAGATCCGTTGCCGGGGTCTCGACCAGCACGGCGAGCCGCAGGATCTCGTCGGCGAGGGGCTCTTGGCTCGGATCCTGCAACACGAGACCGACCACCTTCAGGGGATGCTCTACATCGACCGGCTCGACGACGATGGGCGCAAGGCCGTCTTGGCGGAACTTCGCCGGATCGAGCTCGGGCTCGTCGAGCCTCGGAGTCGTCGGCGCTCTTAGGCGCGGCTATCCTGCCGAGGTGACGCTGCACATCGCGTTTCTCGGCAACGATCCGTGGTCCGTCCCTGCGTTCGAGGCGATCGCCGGTGAACCGGATCTGGCGATCGAGCTCGTCGTCACGAATCCCCCCAAGGCCGCCGGGCGAGGCGACGTCTTGACACCCACTGCCGTCGCCGGTGCAGCGCGACGTCTCGACGTCGCGCTGGTCGAGGCGCCCGGCGTGCGCGACGGCGTGGGCGCCGCGGCGCTGTCTGCGGCGCGTCCGGACGCCATCGTGGTCGTCGCCTACGGCGAGCTCCTCACGTCCGCGACCATGGCGATCGCCCCATACGGCGCCATCAACCTGCACTTCTCGTTGCTGCCGCGGTGGCGCGGCGCGGCGCCGGTGCAACGTGCGATCGGTGCCGGTGACCCCGTGACCGGCGTCACCGTGATGCGGATGAACGAAGGGCTCGACACCGGCCCGATCCTCAATCAACTCGAAGAGCGGGTACGCCCCGAGGACGATGCTGGGACGCTCGGACTGCGCTTGGCCAAGAACGGAGCGCTGCTGTTGGTCGGTGTGTTGCGGATGTTGCCAGCGGGCGGCGTCCCGGCGCGAGCGCAGGATGATCGCGCCGCGACGACGGCTCCGCGGATCGGTCCGGACGAGCGCGTGATCGACTGGTCCAAGACGCCCGAATCGATCGTGCGCTGGGTGCGCGCGCTCTCGCCGCAGCCGGCCGCGACCACGATGTTTCGTGGCCAGCCGCTCAAGGTGCTCGCCGCCGCGGTAGATCATCAGGATTCGCAAGGATCGGCGGGGACGATCGTCGGGGTCGACGTGCGCGGCGTGCTCGTGCGCGCCGGCGGGGGCGGCGTGCGTCTGGTCGAGGTCTCCCCGTCCGGACGCAAACGGATGGACGGCGCCTCGTGGGCCCGCGGCGCCCGCTTCGTTGCGGGCGAGCGGCTGGGATGAGCTCTGGCACGTCCGCGCGTTCGGTGGCGCTGGAGGCGATCGCACGCGTGATCGATGACGGTGCGTATTCGAACCGACTCCTGCCGAGCCTGCTGGCCAGATCGGGCCTCGACACCCGCGACCGCGCGTTCGCGATGGAGCTGTCGTTCGGGACGCTTCGTCGCCGGTTGCCGCTGGACGCCGCGATCGGAACCGCCGCAGATCGACCGATCGAGCGCATCACGACGACGGCGCGTCACGCCCTTCGGCTCGGGGCCTACCAGCTCTTGGACGCAGGCGTGGCCCCGCACGCCGCGGTGTCCGCGACGGTGGATCTCGTGCCGGTGCGCGAGCGGGGATTCGTGAACGCGGTGCTGCGCCGGCTGGCGGCTCACCCCCCGCCCGCACCGATCGGCACCGACACCGCCTCGATCGCCGAACGGACGGGCCTGGCGCCCTGGGCGGTCGAGGAGCTGCGTGCGCTCATCGGGCAGGAGACCGAGACGGCGGCGTCCGCGCTGGCCACCAAGGCACCGCTTTCCTTGCGTGTTCGCGGCGGCTACGACGCGGTGCCGGCGGCACTCGATGCGTTCCGGACGGCCGGGCTGGAACCGACCGTGGGCGCGATCGATGCCGGGTGCGTGGTGCTGCGCGGCGGCGAGCCGCGTCAACTGCCGGGTTTCGACCAGGGGCGCTGGACCGTCCAGGATGAAGCGTCCGCATTCGTCGTTCGCGTGCTCGATCCTCAGCCTGGGGAACGTATCTATGACGCTTGTGCGGCTCCCGGCGGGAAGGCGCTGCACGCCACCGAGCTCGTGGGTTCGGCCGGCCGGGTGCTGGCCGCGGATCGCTCCGTTGCTCGGGTCGGCTTGATCGCGTCCTCCGCGGCGCGTCTCGGACTCCGGCCGTGGCTGCTGGCCCACGATGCCGCCGCGCCTTCGGTGCTCGGACCGTTCGATCGGGTGCTCGTCGACGCACCCTGCAGCGGCGTCGGGTCGGCTCGGCGGCGTCCCGAACTGCTGTGGCGGGTCAAGAAGGAGCGGCTGAGCACCCTCGCGGCGTTGCAACTCGCGATCGTCGATGCCGCCGCGCACGGGGTCCGCCCCGGAGGAAGGCTGGTCTACGCGGTGTGTACGTTTTCCCGCGCCGAGACCGACGCTGTCTGCGACGTGCTGATGCGCCGGCGCCGCGACCTGGAGCCGGTCGAGACCGATGGCCCAGACGGTCTGGTTGCACGGCACCGGTTATGGCCGCACCGACACGGGTGCGACGCCATGTTCGTCGCCGCGTTCCGCCGCGTGGCGTAGGTCCTCGGACGCTAGGTGGGCGGGTCCGCGCCCGGTACCATAGCCAGCAACATGGGCACGGTCGCCGCTTCGATCCTGGCCGCCGACTTCGCGAACCTCGGTGCGCAGGTCGCAGCGGTTGCGCCACACGTCGGCGTGTTCCACGTGGACATCATGGACGGACACTTCGTGCCGCCGATCGCGCTCGGAACCGTCATCGTCCAGAGCCTGCGCCCGGTTACGGACCGCACACTGCACGGACATCTGATGGTCGATGCGCCTGAGGGCTTCTTCGATGAATTGCGCGACGCCGGCCTCGACGTCGTGAGCTTCCACATGGAGGCCGTGCCCGAGCCGGGGCCGGCGATCGAGAAGGCTCGTGCCTCCGGGCTGCGCGTGGGGCTGACCCTGAACCTGGAAACGCCGGTGGAAGCGGTGTTCCCGTACCTCCCCTCGGTGGACGACGTGATGCTGATGAGCATCCGTCCGGGTTGGTCCTTCCAGCAGCTCAACCCGGAGGTGTACGAACGCCTCGCGACGGTGCGGGCCGAGATCGATCGGCTCGCTCTCGACGTCGCGCTCGAGATCGACGGCGGGGTCAAGGTCGACAACGCGCAGCGGGCGATCGACGCCGGTGCCACGGTCCTGATCGCTGCATCGGGTATCTTCGCCCAGCCGGATCCGGCGGAGGCTGCCCGCGGCCTCGCGATCATCGCGGAAGGAGCCCGTTAGGTGCCAGAGACGATCCTTGTCGTCGATGACGATCCGGATATCGCCCGGTTCGTCGAGGTGAACCTGCGATCCGCGGGCTATGACGTGGCGGTGGCGGCTGACGGAGAGGAGGCGCTCGCTCGGGCGGCGACCCTTCGGCCCGACCTCGTGCTGCTCGATGTCATGATGCCTCGCATCGACGGGTTCGAGGTCGCGCAGCGGCTTCGGAAGAACCCGCAGACGGCGAACACGAGCATCATCATGCTCACCGCGAAGGCATTGTCGGCCGACAAGGTCACCGGCCTGCAGTCGGGCGCCGACGACTACATCATCAAGCCGTTCGACCCGATCGAGCTGCTGGCGCGTGTCAAGGGCACGCTTCGGCGCGCCAAGGAGATGCGCAACCTCTCCCCGCTGACCGGATTGCCGGGAAACATCCGGATCCAGGAGGAGATCGAACGTCAAGTCCGTGAGGAGTTCGAGTTCGCAGTTCTGTATTGCGATCTCGACAACTTCAAGGCGTACAACGACCAGAAGGGCTTCGTGCGGGGCGACCGACTGATCCAGGCGACGGCGCGGATCATCCAGGACGCCGTGATCGAGGGTTCAGGTTCCGAGGGGTTCGTCGGGCACGTCGGCGGCGATGACTTCGTGGCCTTGGTCGATCCCGCCGGCGCGGAGGACGTGGCGAAGCGGATCTGTGAGCGGTTCGACGAGGCGCGCACGGAGTTCTACGAGGCCGAGGATCTGGAACGCGGCTTCGTCCGCATGGAGGACCGAAAGGGAGTCCTGCAAGACATCCCGCTCGTGGCGATCTCGGTCGGTATCGCCAGCACGTCCAAGCGTCAGTTCGCCCACTACGGCGAGGCGGTGGCGGTCGCGACCGAGATGAAGTCCTACGCGAAGCGGGAGCCCGGTTCGAGCTACGCCGTGGACCGCCGTACCGAGACCTGACCGCCCCGCCTCCGCTTCCGCTTCCGCTTGCGGGACTGCCTATACTGGCGACGCCTGTTTCCGGGGCGGGGTGAAACTCCCCACCGGCGGTTACAGTCCGCGACCCTGCCGCAGCCGGCGGTGGGTGGACCCGGCGCGATTCCGGGACCGACCGTCAGAGTCGGGATGAGAGGGAACAGGGCACGTCGAGCCGCCGCATTTGCGGTGGCGACCCGCGTGCCGTCCATGCCCCGGATCAAGGGAGGGTCATGGACGAGCACGACATCGACATCGAGCACATGCGCGAGGCACTGGCCCTCGCCGAACGCGGGCTCGGCCATGTCTCGCCCAACCCGATGGTCGGCGCCCTCGTGGTCGATCCGACTGGGGCGGTCCTCGGGCGCGGCTGGTACGAAGGCCCGCGGGGCGCCCCGCACGCGGAGGTGATCGCCCTGCGTGTGGCGGGTGAGCGCGCACGCGGGGCAACGGTCTATTGCACGCTGGAGCCCTGCGATCATCGCGCGTCGACCCCGCCGTGCACCGAGGCGCTGATCGAAGCCGGTGTGGCCCGGGCGATCATCGCGGCCCGCGACCCCAATCCCTTGGTGGACGGCCGGGGCGTGGCGCGCTTGCGCGCCGCCGGGATCGAGGTGCGCGAGGGCGTGCTCGGCGAGGAAGCGCACCGGTTGAACGCGGCATTCGAGCGTCACATCACCACAGGGCTCCCGTTCGTCGTCTGGAAGGTCGCCGCCTCGCTCGACGGAAAGACCGCGGCGCATGACGGCTCATCCAGATGGATCACCTCGGCAGAAGCTCGCGCCGACGCCCATCGCCTCCGAGCCTGGGCCGATGCGATCGTGGTCGGTGCGGGCACCGTGGTGGCCGACGATCCGCGCCTGACGGTGCGCAGCCCCGAGCTTGCCGGGGCGTGGCAGCCCGTGCGCGTCGTCGTGGACTCGGCCGGCCGGGTGCCCCCGAACGCCGCCGTGTTCGGTCCCGAGGCGCCGACATTGGTCGCGACGACCCAACGGACCCCCGAACGCCGCATCGGCGAGTGGCAGCAAAGCGGCGCCGACGTCGTGGTGATCGATCCCGACGTTTCCGGCGGGGTGTCGCCCGCCGCGCTGACCGCGGCGCTGGGCAAGCGCGATATCCAGGGTGTCGTGCTCGAAGGGGGCGCGACGCTTGCCTGGAGCTTCCTGCGCGATGACGTCGTGGATCGCATCGTGCAATACGTCGCCCCGATGGTCGTCGCGGGCGCAACCGCCCACGGGGTGGCCGAGGGCGCGGGCTTCGCGCCGATCCAGCGGGCCCGACGCGTCACGTTCCGAAGGGTCGAGCGCCTCGGCCCCGATCTGCGGATGGAGGCCGATGTTCACCGGGATCATTGAGGAACGCGGCGCGGTCCTGGCCCTTGACGGAGGCCGGCTCTCGGTCGCCTGCCGGGTCGTGAACGCCGACAGCCCGATCGGGGCCTCGGTGGCCATCAACGGCACGTGCCTGACCGTCGTCGAACGTGACGACCGGCATCTCGGTTTCGACCTGAGCCAGGAGACGGTTGCCCGCACGAGCCTGCGTCGGCTGGCGCCGGGCCACCCGGTGAACCTCGAGCGCCCGGTGTCGCTGGCAGCTCGGCTCGGCGGGCACATCGTGCAGGGGCATGTCGATGGGGTCGGTGACGTCCTCGCGCTCGATCCCAGCTCCGACGGTGGCGCGCTCCTGCGCGTGCGCGTTCCCGTGGCGCTTCTGCCCTACGTCGTGGACAAGGGTTCCATCGCGATCGATGGCGTGAGTCTGACGGCCGCCGTTTTGCACGATGACGGGATCACGATCGCGCTGGTCCCGCACACCCTTGCCGTCACCACCTTGGGCACGGCCTCGGTCGGCGACCCCGTGAACGTGGAAGTGGACATGATCGCGAAATACGTGGAACGCCTCATGGAAAGGTCTTGATCATGAACGAATACGCGCCAGGCACCGAGCTCGACCGCTCGGCGTTCGCCTCGATCGAAGAAGCGCTCGAGGATCTGCGGACCGGCAAGATCATCCTGGTCGTCGACGATGCCGACCGGGAGAACGAAGGCGACTTCATCATCGCAGCAGAAAAGTGTACGCCCGACGCGGTGAACTTCATGGTCACACACGGGCGTGGCATCGTGTGCCTGCCGGTGGCCGCATGGCGGCTCGATGAGCTGCACATCCCGCAGATGGTCTCGAGCCACGGCGGCGACGACACGGCGTTCACGGTCTCGATCGACTACCGGCCGGCGATCACGACCGGCACGAGCGCGCACGACCGGGCGTTCACCGCTGCCGCGATCGCCGATCCAAGCGTCGGGGCTGGCGACTTCCACCGGCCCGGGCATGTCTTCCCCTTGCGAGCGAAGGAGGGCGGGGTCCTGCGCCGTGCCGGCCACACCGAGGCCGCCGTCGATCTGGCTTCACTGGCGGGGCTGTTCCCGGCGGGGGTGATCTGCGAGGTCATGAACGAGGACGGCACGATGGCACGGTTGCCCGAGCTCATGCGTGTCGCGCGGGAGTTCGACCTGAAGCTCATCTCGATCGCCGACTTGATCCGGTACCGGCGCACGAAGGAGGTTCTCGTGCAGCGGGTCGCGCAGGCAACGATCCCGACGGAATGGGGCGACTTCCGCGCGTTCGCCTACGACAGCACGGTGGACGGGCGTACCCATGTGGCGCTGGTGCACGGCGAGATCGGCGACGGCGACAAGGTGCTCACGCGGGTGCACTCGGAGTGTCTGACGGGCGACGTCTTCGGTTCGTTGCGATGCGACTGCGGCCGGCAGCTCGACGGTGCCCTCGAGCAGGTCGCCAAGGAAGGCAGGGGGATCGTCCTGTACATGCGCGGCCACGAGGGTCGCGCGATCGGCCTGACGCACAAGCTCCGCGCCTACGAACTGCAGGACCAGGGCCGCGATACGGTTGAGGCGAACATCGAGCTCGGCTTTGCCGCCGACCAGCGCGACTACGGTATCGGCGCGCAGATCCTCGTCGACCTGGGGGTCAAAACGATGCGGCTGCTCACCAACAATCCGGACAAGCGCGCAGGGCTCGAGGGCTACGGGCTCTCGATCGATGAGCGGATCCCGCTGCAGACGGTCCCGACCAAGGAGAACCGTGCGTATCTCCGCACGAAGCAGGAGAAGCTCGGGCACCTGCTGGATGTGGGGCCGGAGCCCGCCGGATGAAGGTCCTGCGCGGCGAGCTCGATGGCACGGGGCTTCGTGTGGCGCTCGTCGCCGCTCGCTTCAACGAATCCGTCACCACCGCGTTGGTCCAGGGCGCGCTCGAGGGATTGGCTCGAGCCGGCGTCGATGACGACGACGTGCTGGTTATTTGGGTGCCGGGCGCCTTTGAGATCCCGATCGTCGCGCACCGTCTCGCGGCCCACGGACACGTCGACGCGGTGGTCTGCCTGGGTGCGGTGATCCGCGGCGAGACGGCCCACTTCGAACTTGTCGCGGCCGAGGCCGCTCGCGGGATCGGGGAGGTCAGCCGCACGACCGGCGTTCCCTGCATCTTCGAGGTGCTCGCCACCGAGGACCTCGCTGCGGCGCAGGCCCGGGCGGGCGGCGCTCACGGCAACAAAGGATGGGAGGCGGCCGCGAGCGCGATCGAGATGGTGCGGCTGCTCCAGCAGTTGCCATCAGGGACGAGCGCATGATCGTGGATCGGCCGTGGGGCCGCACCCAGACGTATGCGCTCAACCAACCGGCCACGGCGCGATTGGTGACCGTCGTTCCCGGCGGCGACACCGGCGCGCACTACCACCGGCTGCGCGACGAGTTCTGGATCGTGCTCGATCCCGGTCTGACCGTGGATATCGGCAACCGGGTCCTCGAGCCGCAGCCCGGGGACGAGCTGCAGGTCCCTGCCGAGGAGCCGCATCGTATCCGCTGTGGCCCAGACGCTCCGGGGCGCATCCTGCAGATCGCGTTCGGCTATGCCAGCGAAGACGATCGGCTCCCGGTCGAGGGCGGGCCCGCCGGGGACGGCTGAGCGGCCGGTCGACGCCCGTCGGTGGCGCCCCTATACTGCCCTGGCGCGAATGCGCAGGTGTGTTCGATGTGCTCCGGTGAGGCCGGTGCACCTTTCTCCACGAAGGAGTGATGCGGGGTTTCAGCAGATCCCAGGATCAACGACAGGATCAGGGCCGGTCAGGTTCGCCTGGTCGGCCATGACGGGGCACAGATCGGCGTTGTCGACACCAAGGAAGCATTGCGCCAGGCCCGCGAGCTCGATCTGGATCTCGTCGAGGTCGCGCCGCAAGCAGATCCGCCCGTGTGTCGGATCATGGACTACGGCAAGTACAAGTACGAGCAAGATGTCAAGTTCAAGGAGGCCCGAAAGAAGCAGTCGCGGACCGGCCTGAAAGAGATCAAGTTCCGTCCGAAGATCGATCCACACGACTACGCCACCAAGAAGGGGCACGTCACGCGGTTCCTCTCCGCGGGGAACAAGGTCAAGATCACGATCATGTTCCGCGGGCGCGAGATGGCGCACACGGATCTCGGTCGAAAGATCCTTGACCGACTGGTCGTCGACCTGGGTGAGCTTGCGATCGTCGAGTCGATGCCGAAGCAAGAGGGCCGCAACATGATCATGGTGATCGGGCCGAATAAGCGGTTCCTCGAAGAGCAGGCGAAGCAGCGTGCGCGCGCCGAGCGAGAGCTGGCCAAGCAGGTAGCGTCGCCCGGTGAGGAGCCCGCACCGGATCTCGAACCGACAACGGAGCCGGCGATCGAAGCGGTCATCCCCGCAGCAGATGAAGGGTAACGCGATGCCGAAGATGAAGACCCACAGCGCCACCGCCAAGCGCTTCCGCGTGACGCGGAAGGGCAAGGTGCTGCACCACAAGGCCACGGGCAACCACATGCTCACGAAGAAGAGCGGCAGCCGCCGGCGTCGCGTCGAAGGCATGGCCGAGGTCGCGTCCACCGGCGAACAGAAGAAGATCAAGCGCCTGCTGGCGAGGTGACCCATGGCACGAGTCAAACGATCCGTTCACGCGAAGAAGAAGCGCCGCGAGACCCTCGCGAGCGCGAAGGGCTATACCGGCAGTCGCCGGGTGCGCTATCGCGCCGCCAAGGAGCAGGTGCAGCACTCCGGTGTCTATGCCTACCGCGACCGCCGGGATCGCAAGGCCCAGTTCCGTCGGTTGTGGATCGCGCGTATCAACGCAGCGGTCCGACCCCACGGTCTGTCGTATTCGCGCTTCATCAATGGCCTGAAGGCCGCCGGCGTCGAGGTCGACCGCAAGATCCTGGCCGATCTCGCGGTCAACGATCCGAACGCCTTCGCCCAGCTCGTGCAGCTGGCGAAGGACGCCCTGCCGCGGTCTGCGGCCGCCTGACCTCGCTTCCGCCGTCCACGGACCCCTCGGGTCTACACTCCGGGCGACCGGTGCCTCGGGGGGTCTCGTGATCTCCAGCGTCAAGAATCCGAAGGTGGTCGCGGCCGCGCGGCTGCACAAGCGCGCGATGCGCGAGCAGGATCGCCGTTTCCTGGTGGAAGGCGCCCAAGGGGTGCGTGAGGCTTTGGCCGAATCGCCGCCGGCCCTCGAAGTCGTGTACGTCGAGGACGACCTGCACGCGTGCGCGCTCCGGGCTCGTGAGGTCGGCGTGGAGGTCGTGCTGGCCGATGCGGCGGTCCTGGCTCGGCTCACCTCCACCGTGACGCCACAGGGCGTTGTCGGCATCGCGCCGTTCATCGACGTGGCGCTGGACGATCTCGCCCCCGGCGGGTGCGTATCGGTGCTGCACGAGGTGCGCGACCCGGGCAATGCGGGCACGATCCTGCGTTCCGCCGATGCCGCCGGCACATCCGGGGTCGTCTTCACGCAGTCCTCGGTCGACGTGTACAACCCCAAGACGATCCGTGCCTCGGCAGGCTCGGTGTTCCATCTTCCCGTCGTGCGCGGGGTCTCGACCGGCGAGTCGATCGAGCGATTGCGCGCGCGGGGGCACCGGATCCTTGCGATGGACGCGCAGGGCTCCGAACAGCTCTACGCCACGGATCTGAGCGGGCCGATCGCGTTCGTGTTCGGCAACGAGGCCCACGGGCTGCCCCAGGAAGTGGTGTCGATGGCCGACGCCACCGTGCGTGTGCCCCACGCGGGACGAGCGGAGTCGCTGAACCTGGCGGCCGCGGCGACGGTGTGTCTCTTCGATCGCGCCCGGCGCGCCGGCGGGCACGGCGAGCCGCTGGAGTCGTTGATCGCGGCGGCGGCCCACGACATCCGTTCGCCACTCACGGCGATGAAAGGCTTCAGCTACGCCCTCGAGAAACGCTGGGCCGACATGACCGACGAGCACCGATCGCTGATGTTGACCGGGATCGCGCACGACGCCGATCGCATGGATCAGATCCTGCGGCTGTTGGTCGATGCCGCCCGCGTATCGGGCGGCACCCTGGAACCGTATCCCGATCGCACCGATCTCGCCGAGGTCGTGGGCTCGGTCGCCGACATGCTTCGCCGGGATCCCGAGCATCCTTCGATCGAATGGTCGGGCGATCCCGGTCCGTACTTCCTCGACCCGACGCGGATCAAGACCGCGCTCCTGGCGTTCGACGAGTCGCTGCAGTGGTGGGCGACCGAGGGACCGGTCTACGTCACGGCCGCTCGCGACGGTGGATCCGTGCTCGTGACGGCCTCGCGAGCGGGCGCGACGATCGGCGCCGACGAGCTCGAGCCGTTGTTCCAAGCGCGTCGTCCCGGCACCGGAGGCGGGTCGAAGATCGGCCTGTTCGTCGTACGAGGCGTCGCCGAGGTGCAAGGAGGATCGGCATGGGGGACCGTGGAGGCGGGGCGGCTCCTCCTGCACCTTCGTTTGCCGATCGAGTCCTGAGCGGTCCGGCGAGGACCGGTTGCTAGACTCGCCGAACCATGGAGCCCGCCGAGATGGTGCAGCTGCTCGAGACCGAGCTCGAGCGCGGCCGGGCGGCGTTCGAGGCGGCCACGACCTTGGAAGAGCTCGAGCTCGCGCAGGTGTCGGTACTCGGGCGCAAGGCGCCGTTCAGCCAGCTCCAGCGAGGTCTCGGCTCGCTCGCCGAGGAGCAACGTCGCGAGGTTGGCGCCCGCGTCAACGCCGTGCGCGCTGAGCTCGGCGAGCGGCTGGACGCACGACGAGACAGCTTGCGGGAAGCCACCGAGTCCACGCTCCTGGAGGCCGACCGCATCGACATGACGCTGCCGGGGCGTCGTCTACGTGCCGGGTCGTTGCACCCGCTCACCCTGGTCGAACGCGAGGTGATCGAGGTGTTCACGCGGCTTGGTTTCCGGGTCGCCGAGGGGCCTGAGATCGAGGACGACTGGCACAACTTCCAGGCGCTCAACATACCGGTGGACCATCCCGCCCGCACGATGAAGGACTCGATGTTCGTTGCGATCCCGGGGCATCCGGAGCTGCTGCTTCGCACCGAGACCAGCGCCGTGCAGATCCGTACCATGCAGGCGCAGCCTCCGCCTGTGTACGTCATCGCGCCCGGGCGCGTCTACCGCCGCGAGACGGCCGATGCCACCCACCTCTCGGTCTTTCACCAAGTCGAGGGACTCGTGGTCGACGAGGGGATCACGTTTGCCGATCTCAAGGGAACTCTCGAAGCGATGGCGAAAGAACTGTTCGGCGAGCGGCGACGCGTTCGGCTCGGGCCGGCGTACTTCCCGTTCGTCGAGCCCGGCGCCGAGGTGGGCGTGAGCTGCTTCAAGTGCGACGGCGTCGGCTGTCGGGTCTGCGGGAACGGCTGGATCGAGCTGTTGGGCGCCGGCATGGTCCACCCGCACGTCCTCGAGAACTGCGGGTATGACGCCGAGCGGTATACGGGCTTCGCCTTCGGGGTCGGGATCGAGCGGATCGCGCTGTTGCGCTACGCGATCCCGGACATCCGGATGCTCGTCGACGGCGACGTTCGCTTCTTGGAACAGTTCGGGACGGCGTCGTGAAGATCCCCCTTGCGTGGCTCCGCGAGTACGCGTCGACCGATCTTCCGGCCGATGCACTCGCCGAGTTGATCACGCAACGAGGCGTGAAGGTCGAGGGGGTTCTTTACCCGTGGTCGGGCCTCGAGGGGGTCGTGGTCGCACGCGTCCTGGAGATCCGCGATCACCCGAATTCCGACAAGCTCTGTCTCGCGCGCCTTCAGCACGCGGCGGGCGAGGTCGAGCTTGTCGTAGGTGTGCGCAACATGGCTGCCGGCGATCTCGTCCCATGGGCGCCGCCGGGCGCGCGGGTGCCTGTGCTCGATGATCCGCTGGGGGAGCGGGAGATACGCGGCGTGGTGTCGCACGGCATGCTGTGCTCCTCGCGGGAGCTGGCGATCGGCGCGGACCACGGCGGGATCCTGGTGCTCAACGACGAGGGGTTGGACGTCGGCGCAGATCTCAAGAAGGCTCTCGAGCTCGATCAGGCGGTGCTCGACATCGAGGTGGAGCCGAACCGCCCCGACTTCCTCTCGGTCGTCGGGGTCGCGCGTGAAGTCGCCGCGGCCACCGGCGTTGCGCTGCTGCCGGTCGATCTCGCCGTGGTCGAGACCGAGGAAGAAGCCGCGACCGTGGCAACGGTGCGGATCGACGCGCCCGAGGCCTGCCCACGCTATCTCGCGCGGGTGATCCGTGGGCTCGAGCATCGGCCGTCGCCGCTGCGGATCCAAGCCCGGCTCACTGCCTGCGGGATGCGTCCGATCGACGCGGTGGTGGACGCAACCAATTACACGATGCTCGAGGTCGGGCAGCCGCTGCACGGCTTCGATCTGGAAATGATCGCCGGGGCGAACATCGTCGTACGGTACGCGGCAAATGGCGAGCAGCTGACGACATTGGACGATGTCGACCGCGATCTCTCGGCCGATGATCTGCTCATCTGTGATCTGCGGGAGCCTGTCGCGATCGCGGGCATCATGGGCGGGCACACCGCGGAGGTGTCGGGCGCAACAACCGACGTGCTGCTCGAGAGTGCCTCCTTCACGCGTGGCGGCGTGCTGTTGTCGGCTCGACGGCTCGATCTGCACTCCGAGGCGTCGCACCGGTTCGAGCGCGGCACCGATCCCGAAGGCCTGGCTGCGGCGGCCGACCGCGCCGCTGCTCTGATGGTCGCATGGGCGGGGGGGACGGTCGCGCGCGGGTACGCCGAGGCAGGAGCGACGCCGCCCCGTCGATGGGTGTCGATGCGCCCGGCACGGGCCGCCGCACTCCTGGGGTATCCGGTCGCGCCCGCGGACGCGGCGTCGGTCTTCGAGACGCTCGGCATGGTCCATCGGGTCCTGGAGGCGACGATCGAGGTCGAGGTTCCCGGGTACCGCACCGACATCGACCACGAGGTGGATCTGATCGAGGAGGTCGTGCGGATCCAGGGCTACGATCGGGTGGGTGCGACGCTTCCGCGCGCGCCGCACCCGGGCGGGCTCCCGGCCGTGGCCGCATTCGCGTCGCGCGCCAAGGATGCCCTGGTACGGGCGGGCTTGCGGGAGATCAGGCCCCTGCCGTTCGCGTCCCAAGAGGATCTGGAGCTGTTCGGCGACACGGATGCCGTTCCCGTCGCCAACCCCTTGCGGGCCGAGGAAGGGTTCCTGCGCACCCGTCTCACGCCGGGGCTGCTCCGTGTTGCCGCCCGCAACCAAGCTCGGGGCGTCGCGCAGATCGCCCTGTACGAGGTCGGCACCACGTTCCGCCTCGCTGACCCGTTCACGGAGCATCGAAAGGTCGGGTTCGTACTGAGCGGGCCGGTCGGCGAGGGGTGGTTCGCGGATCGCCGCGACCTCGATGTGCTCGATGCGACGGGAGTCCTGGAAGGGGTCCTTGCCGATCTCGGGGTCGAAGGCTGGACCCTCGGGGAGACACCCGGTCGCCCGTTCCACCCCGGGCGGTCGGCGACGATCGCGATCGCGGGGAAACATGCCGGGGTCGTGGGGGAGATCCACCCGCGCATCGCGGAGCGGCTCGAGATCGAGGGGCGCGTGTCCGTGTGCGTCGTCGGATTGGAATCGATGAGAGCCGCGGGCGATATGGAGCACTCCCTGCGCGACGTCCCCCGCTTCCCGCCCGTGCGCAGAGACCTCGCATTCACGCTCCCGAGCGACGCAGCGGCCGGTGCGGTCCAGGAGGTCCTGCGCGCGGCCGGCGGGCCGCAGCTCGCGCGGTGCGTCCTGTTCGATGTGTTCTCCGGGCCGCCGTTGGCCGACGGCATGCGCTCCCTCGCCTACGCGCTCGAGCTGCGCGAGCCCGATCGAACCCTTACCGACGACGAGGCGCAGGCGATCGTCGATCGGATCGTCGACGCGATCGCAGAGGCGTTCGGCGGCGCTCTGCGCGCGGGCTGACGGACCGAGCCGGGCGCAGACTAGACTCGATCCGATGATGATGCGCGATTACCTCTCCGTCGATGATCTCTCCACCGCAGAGCTGACCGCGGTGCTCGATCTCGCCGCGCGCCTGAAGGCCGACCCGTCGCTGCACGGGGCCGCGCTTGCCGGCAAGGCAGTCGCCTTGATCTTCGAGAAGTCCTCGACGCGCACACGGGTCTCGTTCGAGATCGGCGTTGCCCAGCTCGGCGCCCATCCGCTCACCCTGTCCTCCTCGGACCTGCATCTGGGTCGTGGCGAGACGATCGAGGACACGGGCCGCGTCTTGTCGCGCTACGTCGATGCGATCGTGTTGCGGACGTTCGAACAGGAGCGCCTCGAGGTGCTTGCCGAGGCGGCGGATGTTCCCGTCGTCAACTCGCTTTCGGACTTCGAACACCCATGCCAGGCGCTGGCGGATCTGCTCACGATCCGGGAGCACCTGGGCTCGATGGCCGGAAAGGTGCTCACCTATGTCGGCGACGGGAACAACGTCGCCCATTCGCTTCTGCTCGCGGGTGCGAAAATGGCGATGACGGTGCGCGTCGCGACACCGGTGGGGTTCGCGCCGATCCCCCAGGTGGTGGAGCGCGCCACAGAGATCGCGCGCGAGACCGGCGGCGCCGTCGAGGTCGGCACCGACCCGGCCGCGGCGGCCACCGGCGCCGACGTGCTGTACACCGACGTGTGGGCCAGCATGGGCCAGGAGGACGAGGCCGAAGAGCGGGCCCTCGTCTTCCAGCCGTATCAGCTGAACCAGGACCTCATCGATGTCGCCGATGCGCACGTGCTCGTGATGCACTGCCTGCCGGCGCACCGCGGCGAGGAGATCGCCGATGTCGCGATCGACGGTGAGCATGCCGTGGTGTTCGACCAGGCCGAGAACCGGCTTCACACGCAGAAGGCGCTCCTGGTCTTCCTGTTCGGCCTCGCCTAGCGCGTGGGCGGCGGGCTCACGCAACGCTGGTTTGCCCGTCCGGCGCCCGTCGTCGCACCCGCGTTACTCGGACGTCATCTCGTACGCCGATTCGACGATGGTTCGCTCGCGCGGGTTCGGATCGTCGAGACCGAGGCGTATGAGCCCGACGATCCCGCGAGCCACTCGTTCCGCGGCCAGACCCGGCGCAACGCGGCGATGTTCGGACCCGCCGGGCACCTGTATGTGTATCTGGTCTACGGCATCCATCATGCGCTGAACGTCGTGACGGGTCCTGTCGGACACGGCGCGGCGGTGCTGCTGCGCGCCGCCGAGCCGCTCGAAGGCCTCGACGCAATGACGTCGCGCCGCGGCACCCCGGATCCCCGAGCCCTGTGCCGAGGCCCGGGAAGGCTCGCGCAAGCCCTCGGCGTCGATCGCCGCTTGGACGGCTCCGACCTCGTCGGCTCATCCGTGCTGTGGCTCGAGCCGGGGAGGCCCGTCCGGGCGGACCGAATCAGCGGAACGCAGCGCGTCGGGCTCTCCGTGGGCACCCAGACGCGCTGGCGATGGCTCGAGACGGGAAGCCGTTGGGCAACGGCGACGCCGATGAACGAGGATTAGCCCGGTGCCGGTTTCGCGACGGTGATCGTGACGACGCTCGTCTGCAGCGCCGAGGTCCCGGCCGCACGATCCTGATAGATCACGGTGCCGGCGGGTTGCGTCGATGACTCGCCGGCGGCCTTCACGTAGAACCCCGCGTCCTGCAGCGTCTGGGTCGCCTGCGTTTTGTCGAAGCCGACGACGGAGGGGACGAGCACCTCCTGGAGCGAATCAGGGCTCGTGCATACCTTGGTTGGCTCGGTGCCGGCGACGAAGTTCACGATCGCGACGTGGTTAGGCAGGGTGTAGGCGTTGGGCAAGCAGGCCGGCTGCTGAGTCGTGTCGACCGCCACCGCGACGTAATGGACTTCCGGCGTCGGGAACGCCTCGGGTGCCAACGACGCGGTCGCTTTCTGCATCAGCAGGCGCCAGATCTGCGCGGGCCATGTGCCACCGAAGACCGTGATGCGCGTGCGCGGCGGCTCCATCGGGATCTGCCCTTCGTGGAAGCCGACCCAGACGGCCGCCGACAGCTGCGGCACGGCACCGACGAACCAGGCGTTGTCGTGGTTGTCGTCGGTGCCGGTCTTCCCGATCTGCGGGCGGCCGATGTTTGCGGCCGTGCCGGTGCCGTAGAGCACCACGTCTTGCAAGATGTCGTTCGCCGCCGCTGCGACCGCGGGATCGACCACCTGGGTGGGGGTGGGATCTGCCTGCCACAGGATCGATCCGTCCGGGGCCACGACGGATTGCACGGGTACGGGATCGACACGGCGGCCGCCCGTCGCCAGCGTGCCGTAGGCGCTGGCCATCTCGAGCGTGTTCGCCTCGTTCGAGCCGAGCACGGCGCTGTCAACCGCGAGCAGCGGGTCAGTCGGCTGCCCAACGTCGGTGCAGCAACGCATCCCCATCTGGGTCGCGACCCGCACAACCGTGTCGGCGCCGAGGGCCTGGATCAGTTGGGCATAGACCGTGTTCACCGACTTCTCCGTCGCCGTTCGCAGGCTGAGGGTGCCATACCCCGCGCCGTCGGAGTTGGTCACATGCCAGGTGCCGCCCCCGGGCAGCGGCAGCGTGATCGAGGCCGGCGCCGCGAAGGTCGTGTCGGCCGAGTAGCCGTTCTCGAGCGCCGCCACCAGCGCGAAGGCCTTGAACGCCGAACCCGTTTGACGCCCGGAGCCACCGGATCCGGTTGCGAGATTGACGCGGCCGGCCCCGACGATGGCCCAGTAGTCGGCATCGCGGCCGCCGACCATCGCTCGAACGTAGCCCGTGCGCGGGTCCAGGACGGTCACGGCTGCGTCCGGATCGCTCGGGTAGGTCAGCACGCTTGACACGGCTTCCTGTGCGGCCGCCTGCACACCCGGGTCCAGGGTCGTCGTGATCCGTAGCCCGCCGGTGAACAGCAGTCGGTAGCGGTCGTCGTAGGTCTGCCCGAACGCGCGGTTCGCCAGGAACCATCGCTTCACGTAGTCGACGAAGTAGGGATACGGGTATTGGTCTTCTTGTGTGCCCGGATGCACGTCGATCGTCTCCGCACGGGCGTGCCGTTGTTCGGCACGCGTGATCGTGCCCATCTCGCGCATGATCCCCAGCACGACGTTGCGCCGACCTTCCGCCGATGCCGGGCGAATAAGGGGATCGAAGTGGTTCGGCGCGGTGATCAGGCCCGCCAGCATGGCGCTTTGCGACAGCGTGAGCTCGCTCGCGTGCACGCCGAAGTACGTCTTGGCCGCGGCCTCGATCCCGTAGGCACCTTCTCCGAAATACACGGTGTTGAGGTAGCTCGTGAGGATGTCGTCCTTCGAATACTTCTGCTCCATCTGGACGGCGAGGGCGGCCTCCTCCAGCTTCCGGCGGAACGACTGCTCGTTCCCGGTGTAGAGATTCTTCACGAGCTGCTGGGTGATCGTGGAGCCGCCTTCGACGACACGACCGTTCTCGATGTCGACCGCCGCCGCGCGCAGGATCGACCGCAGGTCCAGGCCAGCATGGGAATAGAAGCGCCGGTCCTCGATCGCCACGACAGCGTCACGGGTGTCCTGCGTCATCTGGTCCTGCGTCAGCACGACGCGATCCTCGGTGGCGTGCAACTGCGTGATGCGCGACCCATCGCTCGTATAGAGGAACGAGGTCTGGGCAAGCGGACGCTCCCGCTGGTCCTCCAGACGGGGTAAGTCACAAGCGCTCGCGACGAACGCGAGCACACAGAACAGGGCGAGTGGCCCCCGGGCCTTCACCATCGCGGGCAAGCGTACCCCCGGACCTGCGGTTTCCCCGGGAGGCGCTGGTAGCATCCGCGGCGATGGCCGCCGACCTCGATCCGCTGCGAAGCGGCGTTGCCGAGATCATCCCGACCGAGGGGCTCGAGGAGAAACTCGCTCTTGGGCGCCCGCTGCGCGTGAAGTTCGGCATCGACCCAAGCCGCCCCGATCTGACGCTCGGCCATGCCGTCGTCCTGCGGAAGCTCCAGCAGTTCCAGGAGGCGGGGCACGTGGCGGTGCTCATCGTCGGCGATTTCACCGGCAGGGTGGGCGACCCGTCGGGCCGATCGGATACGCGGCCGATGTTGAGTGCAGCGGAAGCCGACGAGAACGCTCGGACCTACCTCGAGCAGGTGGGCCTCGTGCTCGATGTCGAGCGCGCCGAGGTGCGGCGCAACGCCGAGTGGCTGGCGAACCTGGACGCCGCTGGCCTCATCCGATTGGCCTCGGTCGCCACGGTCGCGCAGATGCTGGAGCGCGAGGATTTCCGAACTCGATATCAGGGTGGCCAGCCGATCAGCGTGGTCGAGTTCCTCTATCCCCTGTTGCAGGGGTACGACTCGGTTGCGGTCGAGGCCGACGTCGAGCTGGGTGGCACCGATCAGACCTTCAACCTCTTGATGGGGCGGGAAGTGCAGCGTGCGTACGGGCAGGAGCCACAATCCGTGGTGACCTTCCCGCTCCTGGAGGGTCTGGACGGCGTTCGCAAGATGTCGAAGTCCTTCGACAATTACGTGGGGCTGACCGAGCCCGCCGAGGAGATGTTCGGCAAGCTGATGTCGATCCTCGATACGCTGATCGCCAAGTACGAGTTGTTGTGCACCGACCTCGGCCCGGACGACAACGTCCGTGTCGTGAGCGGGCTGGCGGATGGCTCGATCCACCCGAACGCCGAGAAGCGGCGCCTAGCGCGCGCTGTCGTCGACCTGTACCACGGCGCCGGCTCCGGCGAGATCGCCGAGGAATCCTTCGACCGCGTGTTCAAGCAACACGACCTGCCCATGGACATCCCCGAGGTGTCGCTGCCGGGCGATCTGATCCGTGAGGGGAAGGTTTGGCTGCCGAAACTGCTGGTCGCGGCGGGGCTCGCAGCCTCCAATGCCGAGGCGCGCCGAGCTATCGAACAAGGCGGCGTCCGGCTCGATGGGGAGCCGCTGACCCACCCCGACGAGGAGCTCGAGCTCGACAACTTGATCGGTCATGTCGTGCAGCTGGGCCGTAGGCGTTTCGCGCGGATCGCATCGATCGGCTAGTTGTTCTACGCCGCGAGGTTGTGTGCACCGAGGCAACGGGCCGAGTTGACGGTCGCCGCGAGCCTGTTACCATCACCGGTCGGCGCGCACCACTGCGAAAGAACTACACTGTTCCTCGCGGTGGGTTCCGTGCGCCGTTCGTACCTTGAGAACTGAACAGCGTGTGAATGCCAGTGCCTCGTCAGACCGAGGCGTGGTTCGCCACGTCGCGGTCATGACATGCAATTCCACACCATCCGGCAACGGATGGTCGGACAGGTCGGACGCAAGGTGCCTCTTGTGACCGACCGACTCCGGTATAGAACAAGGCCGATCCACGGAGCCCTCGGGCGCTGCGGGGAGGCTGGAAATCTCTACGGAGAGTTTGATCCTGGCTCAGGACGAACGCTGGCGGCGCGCTTAACACATGCAAGTCGAACGGTGAACGGGGCTTCGGCCCCGGGATCAGTGGCGAACGGGTGCGTAACACGTGGGCAACCTGCCCCAGACACTGGGATAACTCCGGGAAACCGGGGCTAATACCGGATACTCCGATCGGATCGCATGGTCTGATCGGGAAAGCTTTTGCGGTCTGGGATGGGCCCGCGGCCTATCAGCTTGTTGGTGAGGTAACGGCTCACCAAGGCGACGACGGGTAGCTGGTCTGAGAGGACGACCAGCCACACTGGGACTGAGATACGGCC
>JBDUBL010000092.1:0-7692 GCA_040004125.1 Actinomycetota bacterium | reverse complement strand
GGTGCTCGCCGAGCGGATCCAGACCGAGAAGGAGAACTTCACGAAGTTCGCCGTCCTGGGCACCGAGGACCCGGGGCTGGGCGCTTCGGACAAGACCTCGCTGGTGTGGGCCGTGCTCGATGAGCCCGGCTCGCTCTTGGGCGCGCTCCACCCGTTCGCGGATCGCGGGATCAACCTACACAAGCTCGAGTCGCGGCCGCGGCGCGGCAAGCCGTTCGAATACCTCATGTACGTCGATGTCATGGCCGCGGTCGAGGACCCGGCGCTGCAGGAGGCACTCCGGGAAGTCCAACGGCATACGTCGATGGTTCGCGTGCTGGGCTCCTACCGCTCGGCGGCCGACCCGGTCTAGTTCGGACCGGCATCACGGTTCCGCGACATCCGACGTCTACGATGCCGGCGATGGGATCGGACGGCAGGCACACCCGCGCGCGCGACCACGTGCCCTTCTGGGCGGCCGCTGCCCTCGTGGCGCTCGGGGGCGTCGTGCTCGTGGCCCTCGCGGTCGCACCGGCGCCGGCGCGCCCCACGGTCGGCGCCGGTCCCGGCCCGGCGGCTCCGATCAACCTCGATCCCGGTCTGACCACGTTCCGCGGGAACGCGTCCCGCTCCTTCTACGGCGAGGGTCCCGTCCCGGGGCACCCTGTTGTCCGGTGGACCTACCCGAGCGACGGCTCGAAGATGTGTTCGCAGTCCGCGGAGGGCGGCGCGGGCTCGCCGGTCAAAGAGTGGTGCGGCACGGGCTGGACTGGTCAACCCAACGTCGTGGCGATGCGCGACGGCACCATGACGGTGCGCGAGGGCGCCTACGACGGTCACTACCATTTCCTCGACGCCGGCACGGGACAGCCGGTGATGCCGGACCTGGTCACCGGCGACCTTGCGAAAGGCTCGGCGACGAGCGATCCTGAGGGCTACCCCCTCTACTACGCGGGATCGCGCGACAACCAGTTCCGCGTCGTCGCGATGGATCGCGCCGAGCCCACCGTGTTGTGGTCGATCGATTCCCACGACACGACGCTGGCCCCGCGCCCGATGTGGAACGACGATTGGGACGGCGCCGCGCTCGTCGTCAACGACGTCTTGCTCGAGGGAAGCGAGAACGGGTGGCTCTACATCGTGCGTCTGCATCGCGGGTACGACGCACAGGGCCTGGTGACGGTCGCCCCGGAGGTCGTCGCGGTGGTTCCCGGCTTCGACGAGGCGTTGCTTGCGGCCGTCGCACAACCGGGAAACCCGAACGTCGACGGGCTCGATACGCGGTACGACGTCTCGATCGAATCGTCGGTGGCCTACCTTGACGGTGTCGTGTACGTCGCGAACTCCGGCGGTCTGATCACCGGCTGGGATATCTCCGACGTGCTCGCCGGGGGATCCGGCGTGCACCAGGTGTTCCGCTACTGGACGGGCGATGACACCGACGCGTCGATCGTGATCGACGATGAGGGGTACCTGTATGTGGCGAGCGAGTACCAGCGGTTCAACGATCAGTCCCAGACGACCGGGCAGCTGCTGAAGCTCGACCCGCGCCGACCCGACGATCCGCTGGTCTGGTCCGTGCCGGCCATGGAGGTCGGGTTCGAGGGGGCGGGCGGCAGCTGGTCGACGCCGGCGCTCGCCGGTGAGGTGCTGTTTGCGACGACTGCGGCCGGGCGCGTTCTCGCGATCGATCGCGCGACCGGTGCCATCCTGTGGGAGCGTCAGATCGGCTCGCCCGCGATCGGCTCGCCGGTCGTGGTGGACGGCATCCTGTTGCAGGGCGACTGTTCCGGGCATCTGTATGCCTGGGATGTGTCAGACCCGAACGCCGAGCCGACGCTGGAGTGGAACCTGGACCTCGGCGATTGCATCGAATCGACACCGGCCGTGTGGCACGGGTGGCTTTACGTCGGCACGCGCGAGGGATACCTGTACGGGATCGCCGACGCGGATACGCAGCCTCCGACCGCGTCGGCGTGACGATCAGCCGCGTGCCGTACCGTACAGCTCTCTGAGCGCGGCCCCGTGCGTGACCACGCCGATGGTCGCCACGACGAGCAAGAGCGCACAGGCCGCAACGAACGTCGCGGCCGACCGCTCGCGATCCCGGAGGCCGTCGACGGCCAAACCGAGGACCACCCCTGCGATGAACCCGCCCACATGCGCGCGCCAGTCGATCGAGCTGATCCCGAATGCGAAGACCGCGTTGATGACGATGAGCACCACCACGTTGCGGATCCGCGCCTGATAGAACTCGAGCTCGCGGCGACGCCAGGCGTACCCGAAGAAAGCGCCGAGGATCGCGAAGATCGCTCCCGACGCGCCGACCCCCGGGATGTTGTGGACGCCGAACACGAAGCTCGCCGTGGACGCGAACAACCCGCCGACCGCGAAGATGGCCAGATAGCGGGCGCGCCCCACTTCCTTCTCGACGATGTTGCCGAACGCCCAGAGGGCGTAGCCGTTCATCGCGAGGTGGATGAGGCTCCCGTGCAAGAAGATCGAGGTGGCAAGACGCCACTCTTGGCCCGCCGCGATCCCGATGATCGGGGTTCCGGGGGCGACGCGCGCATAGCCGAGGCTGGCGCCCAGGCGCACGAGCACGTCGGTCGTCGGTCCGGTGATCAACGAGGCGGTTCCGCCGACGGCGACCTCCAAGCCGTAGATCGCCACGAGGATCAACAGCAAGACATTGGTGAGGGTCAGGCCCCGCCCGGGGGCCGCGACGATCTGCTGTGCCGGACGGTGCAGCTCCTGTCGCGAGCCGCGTGCGCAGGACGGACATTGATAGCCAACCGCTGCCGGACGCATGCAATCGGGGCAGATCGGGTCGCCGCAGCGCGTGCAGCGCAGCATCGTCTGGACGCCGGGATGGCGCTTGCACGCGACGGCCCCTGCGGGCGGCGGTGGGGCAGCGGGGGCGGGTTCCATCGGGTCCACTCTACGGAGCGCCCGTCGATCCGTGCGCCTCGTGGGCGTGCGGGTCCACGTGGACCGTGGCGTCCGCCAGGCGCGGGACCTCGCGCAGCAACGCGTCGTGCACGTCCTGAGCGATCGCATGCCCGGCCTCGACGGTCAATGCTGGCGCGACGACGACCGCCAGGTCCGCGAGCAGCCGGTGGCCGCTCCAGCGTGCCCGTGCCTCCTCGACGTGCTCCACGCCGGTCACGGCGCCCGCCACCGCCTCGATCAGGGAAAGCGTGCTCTCGTCGGTGCCGTCGAGCGCACGATGGAGCACGGTCTTGGCGGCACGCCACATCGTGAACACGATGGCGACGGTGATCGCAAGCCCGACGAGCGCGTCGGCACGCTCGAAGCCGAGCAGCACCCCGATCGTGGCGACCACGACTCCGAGCGAGGCGAGGCCGTCGGTGCGTGCATGCATCCCGTCGGCGACCAACGCGGCCGACCCGATGCGCTTGCCGATGCGGATCCGATACTGCGCCACGGCTTCGTTCCCGAGGAACCCGAGCGCGCCGGCGGCTAACACCCATCCGGCGGCCTGGATCGGCTGGGGGTGGACGAGCCGCTGGATAGCTTCGGCGGCCGCGAGCAGCGCCGAGATCGCGATCAGAGCCACGATCGTCAGGCCGGCGACGTCCTCGGCACGGTGATAGCCATACGGATAGCGCCGTGTCGGAGCGCGACGTGCCAGGCGGAACGCGATCAGCAAGGGGATCGCGGTGAGCGCGTCGGTGAAGTTGTGGATCGTGTCGGCCAGCAGCGCGACCGATCCGGAGATGACGACGATGCCGAGTTGCAGCACCGCGGTGAGCGCCAGCAGTCCCAGCGAGATCCAGGTCGCCCGAGTGCCCTCGCGACTCGCAAGCGTCGCAGCGTCCGCCGGGCCGAAGTGCTCGTGATCGTCTCCGTCGTGAGGCTCGTGGCTCACCCGGCGACCTTGACGAGCTCCGCCTGAACCTCGGCGGGATCGAACAGCGGCCCCCAGCGATCGACGATCGTCCCGTTGGGATCGATCAGGAACAGCCACGGCTCGGTGAGGTCTCCGTTGCGCAGCAGCCACTGCGCAGCCGCCTTGTTCACCGTGCTCGTCGAGTAGTCGTTATAGATCTCGACGTGGATGTAGTCCGCGGTCTTCGGGCCGGTCTTGGACAGCTGCGCGAGCGCATCGGTCGTGGGGCCGCAGAACTGGCTCGTGCAGTAGACGGGCGTGGCGAACAACACGAGTGCGGCGCGGTGCTCGGCGATCGCACCGGCGATCGTGTCCTGATGGAGTTCGGGATCGGGGACGGGCGCGCCGTCTTGCGCGCGGGAGTCGATCGCCTGAGGATTGCTCTTGTCGGCCATCGTCAGGTTGGTGGTCTTCAGCGCGGGCTGACCGGGCGCCGGAAGGGCGGGTTCGGCGGCCACGGCGAACTGAGACGTGAGGTCGATCGGCTGGTCGCCGGCCGTGAATGACACCTGCGCCTCCCAGACCCCGGCCCCCGGGAACGTCACGTCGTTCAGCTGATAGACGCCTCGCGCCTGCGACGGCGGCGTGAGCCCGGGCGTTTTCGTCGAAGGCGTTCCCGGCGCGGGCACGTAGTCGGCGGTGCCCTGGATCGGGGTGCCACCGTCGGCAGCTACCAAGGTCACGGGGATGCTGCCGCCGGTCAGGAGCTGGACGCCTTGATCGGTGGAGCCGAAGACCCCGACCTGGACACGTTGGGCCATTCCGGCGTACAGATCCGTCGTGGCGACCTGCAGCGCGAAGTTTGCGCTGGCCGAGGGCGACGTGCCGGCCGGAGGGGTCGAGGAGGAGGAACTGCAGGCCGCCAGCAGTAGCACGGCGAGGACGGAGGCGATCATCGGTCGGCGCATCGAGCCATGTTCTCGCATCGTGCCTCCGGCGTCCTCAGATCGCGTGCTCGAGTCGCAGCAGCGCTGCCCGACGGCCCTCGGCGCCCCCGTAGGAGCCGAGTTCCGGTCCCGAGGGTACGACCCGATGGCACGGCACGAAGATCTCGATCGGACAGTGGGCGAGGGTGGAACCGGCCGCCCGTGCCGCTCCCGGGCGGCCCGCAGCGGCGGCGACGTCCCCATAGGTCCACAGTTGCCCGTAGGGGATCCGTCGGGTGACCTCCAGGATCGACCGGGCCAACGGGGTGCGCGCCAGACGCAGGTCGACCGGGGAGCGGAGCACCCGCAGCCGCCCGGCGAAGAACCGCTCGAGTTCGTGCGCCGCGGTGCGTAACCGTTCGTCGGGGGTCGGCGAAACGACGGCGGAAAGCCGCCGGGCAAGGTCCTCCGCGAGCTCCTCCACGTCTCCGCCCGTCGTCGCCAGGACGCCCGCCGGCGAAGAGACGATGGAGAACGCACCCAACGGGGAGGCAACCGTGAGCCGGCCGAGCGTCAGATCGGCGGCCATGGATATGGGCGCACGCCCGGCTCGGGTTCGGGGAACCGGCCACCTTCGAGGAGTCGCGCGATGCGGTCGCGCACCGCATCGACCTCGGCCGGATCCAACAGTTCGTGCAACGTGGTGGCGACCCCGGCGCCGTCCGCGAGCTCCTCGAGAACCCGCTCCAGGTCCTCGGTCGCGTCCACGGGCAGTGGCTCCCCGACGAACGTCCAGATCACCGTGCGGAGCTTGGGCTCGACGGCGAAGCACACGCCGTGGTCGATGAACCAGATCTCGCCGTCGGCGTCGAGCAGGCAATGCCCGCCCTTGCGATCGGCGTTGTTCGCGGCGATGTCGAACAGGGCCACGCGCCGGAAGACGTCGGCGTGCTCCATCTCGAGGGTGAAGAAGTGGTGCTCGGGGTCGAAGGGCACGAACAACTGGAGTGACCCGGGGCCGTAAGGCCCTTCGCGCAGCACCGTGGATGGAATCTTGGGCCACCCGAGGGCGCGCGCGAGGGCGAACGCGGCTACCTCGCGGCGGTGCAGGGTGCCGTCGGGGAAGTCCCACAGCGGCGCCTCGCCTCGCATCGGCTTGTAGACGGCGATCCGCCCGTCGGTCTCATCGTCCACACGACAGCGCACGAGCAGGGCCGCGTTGGACGAATCGGGCAGCGCGCCGAGGACCTCCAGCTCGCCGTCGGCCAGGACCGCCAAGATCGTCAGGTCCGTGGCGTGCGGTGCCCGTTCGTGGCCGGACATGCGTGGCCCTCCGGGTCGATCGGGTTCCCGCAGAACTGACAGCGGGGGCGCCCACGGCCGATGACCTCGTCGCCGTGTTGGGCCAGCGCGAGCATCTGCTCCCGGCTCGCCCACAGCGAGATCGATTCGGGCTCCTCGATCGGCAACGACCGCGGGTCGTCTTCGTCCTCGATCTCGGGGGTGAACTCGTCGATCTCGACCAGGAACCGGTCGTCCTCCCGGTCATAGCCGATCGAGAGCCGGCCGGCCCGCCACCGCGGATCGATCGGCTCTTCGAGCTCGTGGTCGTCGTCGGGGTCGGGGTCGGCGGTGTCCGCCGGGATGTCGGCCAGCAGTTCGAGCACCGATCGTGCGAGCAGTTCGACCTGCTCCTTCTCGATGATCACCGTGACCAGATCTGTGCCGGCGCGCGCCTGCAGGTAGAACGTGCGCATGCCCGGCTCGCCGACGGCGTCCGCGGTGATGCGATCGACGATGCCCAGATCCATGTCGCCTATCTTTGCAGCTTCCGGCCGTTGCGCCCGGCCGGCGTTTCCCACGGGGCGATCGGTGCATCCCGGAAGCGTCCGAGGCCCCCGGTGTCGTTCACCAGGATCACCTGAGGGCGCGGCCCGCCGAGCTGCAGGACCGAGACCGCGGCGGTGTCGATCACGATCCTTTGGAACTCATCCAGTGGTGTCGCCGCGTAGTGGGCGAGCACGATGCGCGCGATGTCACCGTGGGTCGCCACCACGACGCGGCCGCTGCGGTGGCGACGCGCGATCCGCTCGAGTCCATCGACGGCACGCGCTTGCGCGTCGATGAAGGCCTCGCCCCCTCCGGGGAAGACGAACGCGCTCGGGGTCTGCTGCACCGTGCGCCATGCTTTGACGCGGCGCAGCTGCGCGAGGGTCCGTCCGGTCCAGGCACCCGCGTCCATCTCGATCAGTGCGTCGTCCACTCGGACCGGGAGTCGCCGAGCGGCGCCGAGCGGCTCCACCGTCTGAACACATCGCTCCAGCGGGCTGGAGTAGATCGCGGTGAGCCGCACGCCATCGAACCGCTCGACCAGCTCCGCGGCTTGCGCGACGCCGCGATGATCCAACGGGATGCCCGGGGTCCGACCGTAGAGCACGCGTCCGGTCTGTGCGGTCAGGCCGTGCCGGACCAGGAAGAGGGTCGCCATCGCCCCAGCCTAGGCGGAACGCTCGGCTGACCGATCGGTGCCGAGCGGCAGGCGAACCTCGAACGTGGTGCCGAGACCGAGCTCGCTGTCCACGCTGACCTCGCCGCCGTGGTTCTCGGTCACGTGCTTGACGATCGCCAATCCGAGGCCCGTACCGCCGGTTTCGCGCGACCGCGCTTGATCGACCCGGTAGAATCGCTCGAAGACGCGGGGAAGATCGCGTTGTGGGATCCCGATCCCCGTGTCGCGCACCCGCAGCAGGAGTGTGTTGGGCTCCGCGCGCACCTCGACGTCGACCGATCCTCCCGGCTGGGTGTAACGGATCGCGTTGTCAACCAGGTTGCCGACGAGCAGCGAGAGATCGTGGGCGGAGCCCGCGATCTCGGGAACCCCGTCGACCTCGAGCGTCAGGTCGACCCGCGCCGTCGCGGCTTCGCCGCGACGGC
>JBDUBL010000091.1:0-7794 GCA_040004125.1 Actinomycetota bacterium | reverse complement strand
GAGTTCATGACCAGATAGGCGCCGCCGTAGGCCTTGCGGGTGATCACCGTCATCCGCGGCACCGTAGCTTCGGCGTAGGCATACAGCAGCTTCGCCCCGTGGCGGATGATCCCGTTGTACTCCTGTGTCGTGCCCGGCAGGAACCCCGGCACGTCGACGAACGTCAGGATCGGGATGTTGAACGCGTCGCAGAAGCGCACGAACCGCGACGCCTTCTCGCTGGCGTCGATGTCGAGCGTGCCGGCGAGTACCTTGGGCTGGTTCGCGATCACGCCGACGCTGCGGCCGTCCAGCCGTGCGAAGCCGGTCACGATGTTGGCCGCCCACAACGGGAACACCTCGAGGAACTCGCCGTCGTCCACGACGTAGCGGATCGCCTCGTGCATGTCGTAGGGCTCGGCGGCCCGGTCGGGGATCAGGTGGGTGAGCGCCTCGGTCACGCGCTCGGGGTCGTCGGTGGACGCATACGCTGGCGGGTCCTCGAGGTTGTTCGATGGCAGGAACGACAACAGATAGCGCACCCGCATCAGCACGTCCTCGTCGTCCTCGCCCACGAAGGAGGCGACGCCGGACTGCGTCGCGTGTGTCATGGCGCCGCCGAGGGCCTCCATCGTGACGTCCTCGCCGGTGACCGTCTTGATCACGTCCGGACCGGTGATGAACATGTGCGAGGTCTCCTTCACCATGAACGTGAAGTCGGTGATCGCGGGGGAGTAGACGGCGCCGCCGGCGCACGGGCCCATGATCACGCTGATCTGCGGGATCACGCCCGAGGCGCGGACGTTCCGCTCGAAGATGTAGCCGTAGCCGGCCAGTGAGGCCGCGCCCTCTTGGATCCGCGCGCCGCCCGAGTCGTTGATCTGGATGAACGGCGCGCCGGTCTGCAGCGCCAAGTCCATCACCTTGCACACCTTCTGCGCGTGCACCTCGCCCATCGAGCCTCCGAATACGGTGAAGTCTTGCGACGCGACGAAGACCTTGCGCCCGTCGATCGTGCCGTACCCGGTCACGACCCCGTCGCCTGGAGGCCGTTTGTCTGCCATGCCGAAGTCGTGCGCGCGATGGACCGCGAAGGAGTCCGTCTCCACGAACGAGCCAGCGTCCATCAGGATGTCGAGCCGTTCGCGGGCGGTGAGTTTTCCCTTGTCGTGCTGCTTCTCGGCCGCGCCCTCTCCGGCCGGCATGAGCGTCGCGTCTCGCCGCCTTCGCAACTCCTGGATCCGCTCCTGGACGGTGCGTTCCTCGACAACGGGCGGCTTCTCGGTCTTGGCCATTCGAGGAGTCTAGCCAGGTGCCTCGGTGGGAGGCTGCACGCGCTCCGGTGTTCGCGCGATCACCAGCAGCGCCACCGCGCCGATGCCGAAGGCGACGGCGCCCAGGATGCCAACCGCTTGGGCTCCCGGATCGGCCATACCGACCACGGCGCAGGCGACCGCGAACCCCGCACACGACGCGGCCGCGAGTCGACACTCCCGCGTGTAGCGGCGCGCTTCCGCATCGGGCTCGTTCGCCGCGGCGCGCGGGGTCGACGGCGCCACGGCCGCTGCCGCGAAGACGAACGAGCACGCGAGGGCGAACGCGGCGAGGCCTGCTCCCCACGGGCCGACCCAAACGGCAACGACGGCGGCGCCGAGGAACACCACGCCCAGGAGGGCTAACAGGACTCGAGCCACGGACGTGGATCTCGGCACGATAGTCAGCAGCCGTCGGAAGGCCAGCCGGCGCTCTTCCACGTACCGGCGGCGTGCACCATCCGGATCGTGACGATCGCGTTGGTGCGGCCGCTGAGCGCGCTGTCGGAGAGCTCCCAGCTCGGATCGGTCCATTTCGTGTAGCGGTCCGGCCACGCCTTCGCGGAGTGCTGGTACAGGCCGAGGTACATGCCCGTCGGCGAGGACGCCGTCGGGATCAGGCCGCTTTCCCGGTCGGCGATGCAGATCGCGCGTCCGGCGTCGCCCGGCACCGGACCGAAGAGATCGACCGCGCACCGGATCTTGCGCTTCATGAAGTGTTGGATGGTCTCATCGGTCGAACGGTCGGCATCGCACGGCCCGGCGCGGTGATGGGCCGAGACAGCGGGGGTGAGGAAGATCGCCGCCGCGAGCGCGAGCACCGACGCGGCGCTAAGGATGCGGGTTCGCACGAGCATCGACGCTAGCAGGCGGGCTCAGCTGGCGTCGACCCGGCCGCCCGAACGCCAATACACGCCGTGATCGCGGTCCAAGAACCCCTCGTCGACCAGATAGCGACGCAGTGCGGCGTGATCGTTGAAGAACACGCCGACGATCACGTTGACCTCCTTCTCCTCGTAGCGCCGTCCGGGCTCGAACTCCAGGGCGACGCGCTGGAGCACGATGCGCCGCTTGGCCTGCTTCATCGGGATCTCGGTCAACCGCCCGTTGCGGAAGAACGTGCGCAACACGTGTTCCTCCTCGTCGTTGGCGGCGCCGAGCGCGAGCCCTGCGTCCCGCGGCGGACCGACCAGCTCCGCGGCTCGGCGCAGCGTGCCGGGGTCCAGGCGGTACGTGCGCCGGTCCAATGCGACGCGCACGACCCCGGCCGCCGTGAGCTTCGCAAGGTGGGTTCGCGCACGCTTGGCCGTCATGCCCAGGGCATCGGCCAGCTGATCGGCCGTCAGATCCCCGCCGGCCAGACAGCCGGCGATCGCCAACCGTTCGGGGTCGGCCAAGGCGCGAAGGATGTCGTCTGGGCTCTCGGGCATGTCGGTGGCTCCGCCTAGCATGCTGGCATGGAGTTGACCGATCCGCAGCGGCGCACGCTCGAGCAGCTGATCGGCACCGAGCGGCCGGTGTTTGCGGCCGATCTGCCCCAGCGGTTGCGCGATCGCATCGAGGAGGCCGCCCGGGGCCTCGAGCTCACCGAGGTGCTCTGGCTCGGCAAGGAGCGTTTGAACGATCTGGGCAAATGCGAGGGCATGTTCTGGTCCAAGCTGTCGGGCGAGGCGCCGCCGTTCGCGCACAACCCCGCCACCGCGGTCGGCGTCGTGCAGCACCGCGCGATCGAGGCGCTCGTCGGAGCGCGGGAGCCACTGGACGCGCACGCGGCCGCGCTCATGGCCGCCACCCGCACGGCAGACAAAGAGGAGCGGTTCGCAGAGTATTGGCGGGAACTCCGCGGTCCCGAGCAAGACGACCTGCTGATGGAGGTCACTCGCCGCACGGCGTTGTTCGAAGGGTCGTTCCCGCCGCTGCGCGAGCTTCGACGCGAGCTGTCGCCGATCGCCGAGCTGTCGATGAAGGCAGAGCTGCTCGGTGGCTCGCTCGTCGTATCGGGCAAGGTCGACCTGGTGCTCGGCCAGCCCGATCGTGCCCAGCCGATGCGTGCCCAGCGCCTGCTGATCGATCTGAAGACCGGCGGTGCCTACCCCGAGCACGTCGAGGACAATCGGGCCTACGCGCTGCTGCACACGCTTCGGTTCGGCGTGCCGCCCTATCGCGTCGCCTCGTTCTTCCTCGAGGGTGGAACGTGGCAGGCAGAGGACGTGCACGAGGAGCTGTTGTTCCACGCGGCCGACCGCGTGATCGCCAGCGCCCGTGCGGCATCGTCGTTGCGCGCGGGGCGCGAGCCCGCGCTCACCGCCGGTCGGTGGTGCAGCTGGTGCCCGCGCGCCGACATCTGTCCGGCGGCGGACCCCGACGCATCCCCGACCTCACGGATGAACCGGTGACAACTTCCCGGCGACGGATGCAATGATCTCGATGGGTCAGCGAGGTCGGATCACGTCGCCGCGAAGCACGATCAGCGTCGGGCGCAGGAGCACATCGGGATCTTCGCGCGGGTCGTCCGGGAAGGCGACCAGGTCCGCCGGAGCACCTTCCTCGATGCCCGGCAGACCGAGCCACGTTCGCGCGCCCCACGAACCGGCGGCCAGCGCGGCCTCACCGCTGAGCCCTGCGTCGCGGAGCAGCGCGATCTCGTGCGCGACGAGTCCGTGGTCGACCGCGCCGGCATCGGTCCCGGCGTAGCACGCCACGCCTGCCTCGGCCGCCGTGCGCACCGCGTCCATGTGTCCGTCGACCTCGCGACGCCAGGTCGCCCGATCCTCGGGTTGCAGCGGCATCTCGTCCGCCAGCTTGCGGATGAAGTCTGCGATCAACAACGTCGGCACGAGCGCGATCCCCGCCGCTGCCATCGCGGTGAGGTGGTCGGCCGTTGCCCCGTGACCGTGCTCGATCGCATCGAACCCCGCCTGGATCGCCTGCTCGATCGATCCCGGGATCGTCGCGTGCATCGTGATGCGTGCTCCGGCCGCGTGTGCCGCGGCCGCGGTGTCGTTCAGCGCTGCCTGTGACCAGTTCGGCGCGATGTGCCCGGCGTCGTTCGGGAAGTCGGCGACGATCTTCACCCAGCCGCCGGACCGAGCCTCTTCGGTTGCGGCCTCGGGCAGCGAAGCCTCGGGTACCTCTTTCGCGAGACCGGGGAAGTAGCGACCGGGGGGAGCGAGGAACCGGCCCGCGGTGACCGTGTACGGGAAACCGGCGCCGAGGTCTGCCGAGGCATGTCCCGCTGGACTCCCGGGCTCGCGGACGGCGAGCACACCGGCCTCCAGATGTGCGGCCGCGCTGGCACGAACCATCTCGTCGATCGAAGATCCGGCGGCGGGGCTGGCCATCGCCAGGTGCGCGTGCGCGTCCACGAGTCCGGGCACGAGCCACCCCCCATCGCCAACCGTGACGGCCCGTTCCACGTGCTCGAACGTGAAGGCGCCGTCGACTGCGAACACGTCACGCATCTCACCGGCCGGCAGCACGGTGCCTCGGATGTGCAGCGCCGTCATGCGGCGAACCCTATGGGAAGCGGTCGGACGGCGCGAGCCATGATCGCAGAACGCTTTGCTAGGGTGCTGCATCCGCTCGACGGCGAAGAGGGTGAGAACGGTGGCCAAGGATCTGTACGACATCGGCGAGTTGCCGCCCCCGGGGGACGTGCCCGCGCAGATGCACGCGATGACGGTGCGCCCGGATCGGTTCGGTGAGCCGACCGACGCGATCGTCGATGAGGTGATCGACGTCCCCGACCTCGGACCCAAGGACGTCCTCGTCGCGACGATGGCCGCCGGCGTCAACTTCAACAACGTCTGGGCTGCTCGTGGCATCCCGGTGGATGTCACGAAGGCGCAAGCGCGTTGGGGTGAGCCGACCGACTTCCACATCGTGGGCTCTGACGCGAGCGGCATCGTCTATGCGGTCGGCACCGATGTCACGAACGTCGAGGTGGGCGATCACGTGGTGGTACACCCCGGCCAGTGGGACCTCGACGACCCCTGGGTGACGGCAGGCAGGGATCCCGGCCTCGCCGGCAGCTTCCGCGTGTGGGGCTATGACTCTTGCTGGGGCTCGATGGCGCAGTTCACGAAGGTGCAGGACCACCAGTGTTTGCCGAAGGCCGACCACCTCACGTGGGAAGAGGCTGCCGCACCCACGCTGACCGGCGGCACCGCCTACCGCATGTTGTTCGGCTGGGCTCCCAACACGGTGCAGCCGGGCGATCCGGTACTGGTCTGGGGAGGGTCCGGTGGTCTCGGGTCGCTCGCGATCCAGCTCGTTGCCAACGCGGGGGGTCGAGCGGTCGCCGTCGTGAGCTCCGATGCGAAGGGCGAGTACAGCAAGACCTTGGGCGCGGTCGGTTTCATCGACCGGAAAGCATTCGACCATTGGGGCGTACCGCCGGCGTGGGACAGCCCGGAGTGGAAGGGGTGGTTCGACGGCGCGAAGGCGTTCGGGAAGGCGTTCTGGGGAGCCCTCGGTGAGAAGGCAAGCCCGCGCATCGTGTTCGAACATCCCGGCCAAGACACGATCCCGACCTCGAACTTCGTGTGTGACCGCGGCGGGATGATCGTGATCTGCGCCGGCACATCGGGCTACGACACGATGATCGACGTGCGCTACCTCTGGTTCCTCCAGAAGCGCTACCAAGGTTCGCATCTGATGAACGACGAGCAGGCGATGGCGTTCAACGACCTGGTGCGCGAGGGCAAGATCGTGACGACGCTCGGGCACACGTACCGCTACGGCGAGATCCCGCTGGCGCACCAGTTGATGGGCGACGGGAAGCTCCCAGAGGGCAACGTGAGCTGTTTGGTGAACGCGCCGGCCGCTGGTCTCACGGGGGCGCCGAGCTAGCGCTCCTGGACAAGCTCCACGAGCACGCCGCCCATCGCCTTCGGGTGGACGAACGCGATGCGTGTGTTGCGCGAACCCGGGCGCGGTTCGGTATCGATCAGCCGGGCACCTTCGCCACGCAGATGGTCCAGCGCCGCGGCGATGTCGTCGACGCGGTACGCGATGTGGTGCACGCCCGGCCCACGCGTCGCGAGCGCGCGCCCGATCGGCGTGTCCGGCCCGAGGGCGCCCAGTAGCTGGATGAAGGACGAACCGACTGCGAACAGCACCTCCTCGACACCTTGATCCTCGACGCGCTCGCGGTGGACCGGCGCGACTCCGAGGAGCCGTCGGTACTCGACGACGGCTGTGTCGAGGTCCTCGACGGCGATGCCGACGTGGTCGATATCGCTGAGGGCGATCGTCACCGACCGCTCCCACCCGCGGGCTGCATCTCCGCAACCAGCTCGCGCGCGGCGACCAGGTGATAGGCGGGCAACTCCACGACCCGCGCCACCGCCGCCACACCTTGGGCCCGCAAGTCCGCCTGGGGTTTGGCCTCATCCCCCGGCGGGGCCTGCAGCACGAAGAACCGGACCAGCTCGAGGAATTGCGCGAGCGACGGTGTCATCGCGCCGCGTTCGTACTGATAGATCGTCTGGCGGGAAGCAGGGCAGCGCTTGGTCTCGGCGGCCGCCTCGACCGAGCGATAGCCGGCGGCCCGTCGCAGGTCGCGCAGCAGGCCGCCGATGACCAGGCGGTCATCGGTCGCGATCGGCGGTTTCTTCGTCCGAGCCATGGGCAGCGGAGCGTACCGCAGCGTTCAGGTGCGCCGGACCAACGGTTCTGGACCGCCTGCCCGACAAGCGGTCCGCGCGGCGAGCGACCCTCGGTCCCTGCCGTTCGTCATCGCGACACCCGCCGGATGGCGGATGCATGGGTGAGGCCGTCCGATGTAGCGTGACCGTCCCGAACCTGCCGACCGATCGTTCGAACGCCAAGGAGCCCCGCGTGCGCCAGAAGGAGCAAGCAGCCAGCCAGAGCGCGTTGTTGGAAGGATCGCTGCTGGTTCGCGAGGGCCGCGCCGACGTGTTCCATCTTCGTGAGCGCGCCCACATGAAGAAGCTGGTCCGCGCGATCGTCCTCGTCGGTCTGATCGACGTCCTGCTCTACCGGCTGTGGGCCTCGGGCTTCGCACTGAGCCTGCCGCACTTCGGCCCGGAGGCGATCTTCTTCATCCCGCCGCTGGTGATGCTGATCGCGATCATCGGGATGCCGCTGGTGATGCTGCTCAACGGGCGGTCGCCGCACATCACCGTCTACCCCGAGCAGGTCGAGACCGCGCTGACGGAGATCAAGGGTCTGGACAACCAGGTCGACGAGGTGATCCGCTCGATCGATGCGTTCCTCGGGTACGCGACGTTCAAGGAGGAGCTCGGTGGCACGCCGCGGCGCGGCATCCTGTTCGAGGGGCCGCCCGGAACCGGCAAGACGTTCCTCGCCAAGGCGATGGCCAAGCAGGCCGGCGTGCCGTTCCTGTTCATCCCGGCGCCGGCGTTCCAGTCCATGTGGCAGGGGATGTCGGCGTTCCGCATCCGCTCGTTCTTCCGCAAGCTTCGGAAGGCGGCGCGCAAGGAAGGGGGCGCGATCGGCTTCATCGAGGAGATCGACG
>JBDUBL010000090.1:0-7858 GCA_040004125.1 Actinomycetota bacterium | reverse complement strand
CCGGCGTGCCGATCATCGGCGACGACATCAAGTCCCAGGTCGGCGCGACGATCACGCACCGTGTGCTCGCGAAGCTCTTCGAGGACCGCGGCGTCGAGCTCGACCGTACCTACCAGCTGAATTTCGGCGGCAACATGGACTTCATGAACATGCTCGAGCGAGAGCGGCTGACATCCAAAAAGATCTCCAAGACGCAGTCGGTGCAATCACAGCTCGACCAGCCGCTCGCCAAAGAGAACATCCACATCGGGCCGAGCGACCACGTGCCGTGGCTCGAGGATCGCAAGTGGGCGATGATCAGGCTGGAGGGGCGCAACTTCGGCGACGTGCCACTGACGATCGAGATGAAGCTGGAGGTCTGGGACTCGCCGAACTCCGCGGGCGTGATCATCGACGCGCTGCGCTGCGCCAAACTCGCGAAAGATCGTGGCGTCGGCGGCCCGATCATCGGTCCGTCCGCCTACTTCATGAAGTCCCCGCCCGTCCAGTTCACCGACGAGGAGGCGCGGCAGATGGTGGAGGAGTTCGCGGCCGGCGAGACCCCGCTCGAGGTGGTCGACCGCCCGCAGAACGCCGACGTCAGCGCCTGATCAGCCGATGCGGACGGCGTCGGCCGGCGACCAGCCGGCATGCCCGCCCGCCAGCTTCACCAGTCGGGCGCGAAACCGATACGTTCCGCGCCCGGAGTCTGCTCGGAACGATGCGGCGGCACGCGTGACGAGCGCCTTCCATGAACGCCAGGCTTTGCCAGGGCGCCTGATCTGCACGTCGTAGCCGAACCCGGTCGGCGCCTGTTTCGATGCCCACGTCACCGTGAAGGTGGTGGAGCCACGGCCTGTACCGGGTGAAGCAGTCAGCGGCACCACGATCGCGCCGGAGTGTCCCGCGTCTGCCGGATCGTCGTAACGATAGACACTCGCCGCAACGAAGGTCTTCCAGCCCGAGGACGCCACGGGGAGAAGTCCCGTATCCCACAACGACATGGGGCTGACATCGGCGGCGCCACGCGGCATCGTGCCGATGCTGTCCCAAACGACCGTGCCTCCGCGCTTGATCGAGACCCGCGAGCCGTCGAACCCACCATCGGTGATCGAGACGTGACGACCGCTCGGCGGTGTCGGTGGCGGCGAGCTCGACGTGGACGAGGATGTCGACGTCGTCGTGGAACTCGAGCTGGAGGTCGACGTGGTCGTCGTCGTGGAGCTTGATGTCGACGTAGTGCTGGAGGTCGACACGCTCACCGAGGGCGACACCGTCGGCGACGGCGAGGCACACGACGGCGGGATCGGGTCCGGCGCGGGCAGCACCGGTTGCCAGTTCGGGTCGATGTCGAGCAGGGCGTTCGGCGCCGGATAGTTCACCGCCCCGCTGCACAGCCGAAGGACGCCGATGTCGTAGTCGGTGCCCGACGCCACGTAGGCGAAGGTGATCCGCGAGCCGTCCGGTGCCCAGGCGGGAGTGTTGATCGTGCCGCCCCCCGCGTTCCATACCTGCGTGGCAGCGCTGCCGTCACTGTTGGCCGTGTAGATCGAGATCGGCAAGAACTTGCTTGTACCCCCCACGAACGCGAACCGGCCGTCGGGGCCCCACGAGGCATCTTTGGCGTATGCCGGTGGCGAGCCCGAGAGCGTCACCTGCGTCGGCGTGCCGGCCACCGCGGTCGACGCGATCGTGAACAGATGCCCCCCGTTGGACATCACGAGCTGAGTGCTGTCCGGCGACCAATCGGGAGAGGACTCCGCGACCGACGTCGCGGTCACCTGCGCCGGCCCGGTCGACCCGTTGGCAGGCACCACGTAGATGTCGTTGGCGCTCACGGTGTCCATCTTCGTGAACGCGAGCCTGGTTCCGTCGGTCGACCAGGTCGTGTCGAACAGCTGCGTCCCCGCGCCGAACGACGTCAGCTTCGTGGTGGTGCTTGCCACCGTGTCGCGGACATAGAGATCCCAGCACGACAGCGGGGTGCACGTCGTGGTGTTCTCCCGAACGAACGCCAGCTTGGTCCCGTCGGGGTTCCAGGCCGGCGCCCGTTCGTTGGCCGCGGTCTGGATCGCGGCGCTCACCGTTCCCGTTCCTGGATCCATCGTGTAGATGTCGTAGTTGCCCGCGCGGTTGGAAGCGAACGCGATGTCGCCGCGATTCCCTGGCGGCACGGCCTGGGAGCGCACGGCAACGTGCACCACCATGAGGGCAGCGATCAACAGGGTCGCGAGCACGACGGTCCAGCGACGCATCCCCACCGTCATCGGCATCGAGGAGCTGAACCCGTACCCCGTAAGCTGCCGACATGAGCCAGCCTTCTCCGCCGGGGACCGGCGCGCGGGTCCGCGCGGCGATGCGGGCGGGGGATTTCCGCAGGCTGTTGTGGATCCGGCTCTCCGGGCAAGGGGGCGACGGCATCTTCCAGGCGGCGCTGATCGCCTCGGTCGTGTTCAATGCCGATCAGCAGAACACCGCCGAGGGGCTGCTGTACGCGAGCCTGGTCACGATCCTGCCGTTCACCCTGCTCGGACCGTTCGTAGGCGTGTTCATCGACCGATGGTCGCGACGCAAGATCCTCACGATCGCGCCTTTGATGAAGATCGCGTTCGTGCCGCTGATCCTGTTCGACCCGCTGCATTGGCCGACGAAGATCCTGTTCTTCCTCGGGGCGCTGGCGGTTCTCTCGATCAACCGATTCCAGCTCGCCGCGGCCTCGGCGGTGGTGCCCCGGCTCGTGCCCGCCGAGGATCTGCTGATCGCGAACTCGATCGCGACGGTCGGCGGCACGCTCGCACTCCTAGTCGGCGTCTTCCTGGGTGGCAAGGTCGCGGATACGATCGGCGAGGTCAGCGTGATCCTGATCGCCACGATGGCATGGCTCGCGGCGTCGCTCGTGGCGGGTCGGATCCGATCCGATCTGGCACCGATGACGTTGCCCGAGTCGCCGGAGCTGTTGCGCCACGCCGTCCGGCGGATCGTCGCCGAGACGTGGGACGGCGCCTCGACGATGGTGCGCACCCCGCACGCGATCGGACCGGTCGCCTCGATCACGGTCGACCAGATCGGCCAGGGAATCATGCTGACGCTCGCGCTCGTCGTGTTCCGCGAGCAGCTCGGACAGGGTGTGGCGTCGTTCTCCAACGTGATCGGTGCCGGTGGCGTGGGCGTGCTGCTCGGTATCGCCACCGCCGGGTTCCTCGAGGACCGCCTACCCAAGGAGCGCATGGTCTCGCTCGGCTTCCTGGTCGGCGGGATCGTCCTGATCGGCGGGTCGTTCGCGCCCGACGGCCCGGTGATCCTGTTGGTGGCCGGGGCGCTCGGGCTGACGTTCGCTTGGAAGAAGGTGTCGGTCGACACGATGACTCAGGAGTCGCTGCCCGATGGGTACCGCGGCCGCGTGTTCTCGGTCTATGACTTCTTCTACAACATCGCGCGCCTGATCGCGGCGGCCCTCGCGATCCTGATGATCCCGGCGCTCAGCCCGTCAGCGACCATGGTCGTGGTGGGCGCGGTCTTCGTGGCGTGGACGCCGGTGCTGCCCGCGATCGTGTCGCGCCGCCCACAGATCGATCTGCGTACGGACGCGGCCGGGGTGCCGACGGCGCTGCAATGGGGCGCCACGCACGAGCCCGTGACCGTGCTGGTCACGAGCGACCTCGGGTACCGGCTGGAGCTCCAGGACGGCAGCGTGATCGACGTACGCCGAGCCGAGCGCCGTCCCGGATGGACCGTGTTGCGCGAACGCGAGGGGTAAGGCCTATCGAGCGGCGATCGCGGGCTCGTTCTTCGCCACGACTCCCTCGTTCACCTGCGTACCCTGACCACGACGGCGCAACGCCGACACCGCCACCCCGACGCCGATCGCCACCACACCCATCAACGCGAACTCGACGCGAGGCCCCAAGGCCTGCCCGAGCACACCCGCGAGCGGCGCGCCGAACGGCGTCGATCCGAGAAACACGATCCCGTACAGCGCCATCACACGACCCCGTGCCTGCGGCTTCGCGTGGCGTTGCAACATCGTGTTGCCGGTGATCATGAAACACATCGCGGAGAACCCCACCGGCGCCATCGCCAGCGTCGCGACCGGCAACGTGGGCGCGATCGCCACGAACAGCATCGTCACCCCCACCAGCCCGGCGAACAGCCCCATCCGCCGCATGCTCGGGTCGCGGTTGCGGCTGGCCGTCGTGATGGCGCCGACGAAGGCACCGACGCCGGCCGCCGCCGACAGCAATCCGAACTCGCGCGCTCCCGCATGGAACGCGACCTCTGCGAGCAGCGGCATCAGCACCTGCCACTGGAACACGAAGATGAACATGACCGCCAACACGATCAGCGGGCGGCGAAGGTCGTCGGTGGCCCACGCGTACTTCAGACCGGCAACCAGGTGACCTCTGTCTCGCGTCGAGCGCGGCTGCACGTGTAGCTCGCTCGGCCGCATCGCGATCAGCGCACCAAGCACGAATAGGTAGGACACGGCGTCCAGACCGAAGCACCAGGCCATCCCGGCTGCCGCGATCACGATGCCGGCGATCGCCGGGCCGATCACGCGCGCGCCCGTGAAGGCGGCGCTGTTGAGCGACACCGCGTTCGTCAGCTCGGCCTCGCCGACCATCTCCACGTAGAAACTCTGGCGTGCGGGGTTATCGATCGCCGTCACGAATCCGGTCACGACGGACAGCAGGTACACCATCCACAGCTCGATCACATGTGTGGCGATCAACGTCGCCATGACAAGCGCGAGCAGCGCGTACGCGCTTTGGGTCGACAGCAGGATCTTGCGCTTGTTGAACCGGTCGGCAAGCACACCACCGAAGGCACCCAGGATCAGCATCGGTCCAAATGCCAGGGCGGAGTTGACGCCCAGCGCCGAGCCGCTGTGGGTCAGACGCCAGACGAGCCAGCCGCTTGCAGTGAAGTTCATCCAGGTGCCGATCGCCGAGACGAACTGGCCCGACAGGAACAGCCGGAAGTTCCGCGACGTTCGGGCCGACGCAAAGGTGCGCTGCAAGGCTTCGGTCGCGCTCACGAGCCACCGTCCTGTTCGGCCAGTCGCTCCAACACCTCGGCGGCCCGTTCGAGGGTCTCCCGATCCTCTGCGCTCAGCTTCTTGAGACGCTGCGCCAGATAGGCGTCGGTGCGCCGGCGTGCCGCTCGCAACAGCGCCACACCGGCCGGCGTCACCTGCAACCAGGTCACCCGCCCGTCGAGCGGATCGGGCAGCCGCTCGATCAAGCCGCGATCAACGAGTTCTCGGATCGTCCGGGTCATCGTCGGCTTGCGCACGTGCTCATGGGCCGCGAGTTGGCCGGCCGTGATCGGTCCGTGAGACTCAACCGTGCCGAGGGCGGCGTGCAGCGTCGGGGACAGCTCGGCGCCGGACTCGTGGCGCATCCGACGGGCCGCGCGCCACACGGCCACGCGTAACGTCGCCGCCAGTTCTGCCGGGCGGACGGGCATCTGGGTTCTCTCCACGTCTTCCATGATAGTACGAGTCGCTAACTAGTGACCCGGGCGAACGCAGAACCTCCACGGAACCCCACTGGAGCGCCGGTATCGTGGGCCACTCACCGGCAAGGAGCCGCGAGCAGATGGCGACGAACGGACACCGCCCCGCCGAGACACCGGACCGGAAGAAGGCCTTGATCGTCGGGGCGATCGTCGGCGCGATCCTGGTCTTCGGCCTCGGCTACCTCTTGGGCACCGGCAATGGGAACGAGCAGGCCGCCGTATCTCCGACGACGTCGACCACTCCGAGACCGAAGCCGGAATCCCCCTCGCCGACCTCGAGCGAGACCGTGTCGCCGGCCCCGACCGCCTTGGCGACGCAAGAGCCGGCGGGCGACACGCTGCCGGACGGACGTCACTTCGTGCAGCTCACCGACATCCAAGGTGGGGAGGAAGGCCCACTGCTGTTGCAGTACGACCTCGCCTACTTCCTGACGGGTGAGGAGGCCAACCAGGCGGCGGCCGATCGGGGCCTCGAGACGCCGGTGCCCAACGACTACTTCATCGTCAACGACAACCCCAAGCTGCGACTGACACCGCTGGAGGGCGTCTACTCGGTCAAGTACATCCCGGTCGACTCGGGCAGCTCAACGCCCGTGAAAGCGCATGAGGCCCAGTTCCTCGGGTGGATGGGCGAGACGGTACCGACCGACTTCCCGCCCAAGGACACGTCGTTCTGGTGGATCACGATCGCCAACGGCTCTGTGACGAAGATCGAGCAGCAATACCTTCCGTAGGTCGTTGCATCCGACGCTCCCCGGCGCACGCTCGGTCGATGCGACATGCCGACCACGAGCCCGGTACTCGTGAGGACTGCGCCCAGTGTCGAGAGCTCGCGTACGAGCCGGGCTGGTACAAGGCGCTGCGTGACGAGCGCGTGATCACCGGTGACCCGTCGGTCGTTGCGGTTCCCGACGCCGACCAAGAGGCGGTCGAGGTCGTCGTCGAGGAGACGCCGCACGAGCCGGCGCCCCGGCGTCGGTAGCGTCGCCCGGTAGCCTGACCGCGTGCCGCACGACTGGGACGCCGCCTCCTACGACCGATTGCCGATCCCCATGACCGGCTGGGGTCTCGCCGTGCTCAAGCTTCTGCCGCTCCGCGGCGACGAGCGGGTTCTCGATGCCGGGTGTGGCACCGGACACGTGACGGCCGCGTTGCGCGACCGTCTTCCCGAAGGCGACGTGATCGCCCTCGATGCCTCGGCATCGATGCTCGAGCGGGCACGCGATCGACTGGGCGATGACCGCGTGGCCTATCTCCGCCACGACCTGCTCGAGCCGATCCCGATCGATCCGGTGGACGCCATCCTGTCGACGGCGACATTCCACTGGGTGCCCGATCACGATCTGTTGTTCGCAAACCTCGCCGCGGTCCTCAACCCCGGCGGGCACTTGACCGCGCAATGCGGCGGGGCGGGCAACATCGCTACCGTCGAGGCGGCGGCGCGTGAACTCGGTCGCGATGTCGCCGAGGACAAGGTGTTCGCGACGCCCGAGGACACGACGAAGCGCCTCGAGCGGGCTGGGTTCGTCGACATCGTCTGTGCGCTGGTCACTGCCCCGACCCGCATCCCGATCGAAGATCTCGAGCTGTACCTCGCCACCGTCTGCATGGGCGGGATCCTCGATCGAACCCCCGAGAAGGATCGGGCCGCACTCGTCTCGGGGGTGGCCGGCCGCATGGCCGAACCGGTGATCGACTATGTCCGGCTGAACATCTCGGCGCGGCGCGCGCCCTAGATGAACAGCGGGATCGCTGCCTCGCGCATCTCGCGGATCGCCGTGGCCGCGCCGATCGGCTCCTCCAGCCCGTCGAGCAGGTCCTCGCGCTTGAGGCCGAGCAGATCCATCGTCATCTGACAGGGGATCAGCCGCACGCCGAGTTCCTGCGCGAGTGCGATCAGCTCGTCGGGCTTGGCGACGTTCTGATCGTCCGCGAGCTTCTTGAACATTGCGGGGCCAGCTCCGAGGAACTGGTACTGCGATAGCTTCGCCTTGTGGGCGGAGCCGGGGTTCATCACCGACATCATCTTTTGCATCCAGTTGTCGCCGGTGATGCGCACACCGGGCTTCACGATCGCGAACAGACCCCAGAAGGTGAAGAAGACGCTCGTCTCCATGCCGCTGGCCGCCGCGGTGGTGGCAAGGATCGTCGTCGGCCAGATGCGATCGAGGTCCCCGCCCCAGGCGATGATCGTCATCTTGTTCTTCTTCTGGATCGCGGCGTCTTGCTGGGCCTCGAGGGCCTCGACGCGCCCGAGCAGGTCGGCGAGGGTCGCACCTTGGTCGATTCGATCTTCGGTGATCGCCATCGCTAAGCCTCCTTGCGGATCACGTAGCGGAACGAGCCGTCGGCCAGGGTCTCG
>JBDUBL010000089.1:0-7867 GCA_040004125.1 Actinomycetota bacterium | reverse complement strand
CGGCGCAGGTCGAGCCGGGTGCCGGCGCTCGCGCGACGGTCGAGGGTCACGTCGTGCGGGTCGGACGCCCCGAGGGGCTGCCACCGGCGATGGAGGCGATGGCCGAAGAGCGCGCGGGCCAGGGCCTCACGCCCGTCGCGGTCTGGCGTGACGGGGTCCCCGTCGGGCTGGTGACGGTGTCGGACACGGTCAAGCCCGAGGCCGCCGACGCGGTCGCGCGGTTGTCGGCGCTCGGGCTCCGCGTCGAGATGGTCACCGGCGACCGCCGCGCAACCGCCATGGCGATGGCCGCGCGTGTCGGGATCGACCGAGTGCTCGCCGAGGTACTGCCCGATCAGAAGGTCGATGCCGTGCGCCGCTCGCAGGAGGCCGGGCATCGCGTGGCCTTCGTTGGGGACGGGCTGAACGACGCGCCGGCTTTGGCTGCCGCGACCGTGGGCATCGCGATGGGCACCGGTACCGACGTCGCGATCGCGGCGGCCGACGTGACGTTGCTGGGCGGCTCCTTGCGCTCGGTGGCCCAGGCGCTGGACCTCGCCCGCCGGACCTACCGGATCATCCAGGAGAACCTCTTCTGGGCGTTCGCCTACAACGTGGTGATGATCCCGCTCGCCGTCGTGGGCGTCCTGGACCCGATGTGGGCGGCGGCTGCGATGGCGATCTCGAGCATCACGGTGGTCCTCAACGCCTTGCGGCTCCGGCGCTTCGGAACGGGCCAGACCCCGTAGCATGGATGCCATGACGCACGCGATCGATGTCACCGACGAGACCTTCGAGCAGGTCGTGATCGAAGGGTCCAAGACGACGCCCGTCGTGGTGGACCTGTGGGCCGCGTGGTGCGGCCCCTGCCGCACCCTCGGACCGATGCTCGAGAAGGTGGCGAAGGAGCGTGACGGCGCGTTCACCCTGGCCAAGATCGACGTGGACGCGCAGGAGGTCGGCAACGCGTTGTTGTCGGCGGTCAAGTCCCAGAGCATCCCAACCGTCATCGCGTTCCGCGACGGCCAACCCGTGAGCATGTTCATCGGGTCTTACCCGGAGGAAGAGCTGAATCGTTTCGTCGATTCGATCCTTCCCTCGGAAGCCGAGATCGAGGCGGAAGCGGCGGCCGAGATCCTCGAAGCGGGCGACGAGGCGGAGGCCGAGGCCGGCTTCCGCGACGCGTTGGACAAAGAGCCGGACAACCGCGAGGCAGGTCTGGGGTTGGCGCGCATGCTGCTGAGGCGCGGTGACCTCGACGAGGCGCGCCCGCTCGTGATGCGGCATCTGCCCGACCCGGATGCTGAGCATCTGCACGCGCTGCTCGAGGTGGCGGAGTGGGCCGGCGAGCCGCCCGACGGCACCCTAGGTGCCGCCAAGCGGGCCGCCGCCACCGGCGATTGGCAGCGGGCGCTCGACGGGATGATCGCCGCGCTCGGTGAGGACCGCGATCCCGCGCGCCAGGCGCTCGTGACCGTGTTCGCGGCGCTCGGCGAGGAGCACTCGCTGGTGCCGGAATACCGCCGCAGGCTGGCTGCGGCGCTGTTCTGAGGAGCCCCGGCGTGACACACCCCCATGAGCGGATACGCCGGTGGTGGGACGCCGATGCCGACGTCTATGACGACGCGGCGGGGCACGCCTTGTCCGAGCCGGTCGAGGCCGCCGCGTGGCGCCGCGTGCTGGAACGAACCCTGCCGCCGGCGCCCGTTCGGGTGCTCGACGCCGGCACCGGCACCGGGTCGCTGGCTCTGGCGGCCGCAGACCTCGGCTATGACGTGACGGGTGTGGATCTGTCCGAGGGCATGCTGGATCGCGCACGCACGAAGGCAGCGGCGCGTGGTGTTGCGATCTCGTTCATCCACGGGCCGGCGGAAGAGCCGCCGGCGGGTCCGTTCGACGCGGTGATCGAGCGGCACGTGTTGTGGACGATCCCCGATCCGGTCGCCGCCCTCACGGCCTGGCGCACCGTCACCGTGCCGGGTGGGCGCCTCGTGCTGCTCGAGGGCTCCTGGGGCGGAGAGGGGCCCTTCGTCCCCGCGATCGACGCGTTCGCGCGCTTCCTCGAGCGCGCCTACGGCATCCAGGATCACCATCACGCGACGTATCCGGTCGACCTTCCGCTGCCGTTGCAGGGTCTGCACGATCCCGGGCCATTCGTGGCGGCGGTCGAGGCCGCCGGTTGGGAGCACTGTCGGATCGCCCGGCTCCGCGACGTCGAGTGGGCGATCGAGCGACGACAACCTTGGCCGCTGGGGTTCCTGACCCGCCGGCCGCGTTACGCGATCATCGCCGACGCGCCGCGCTGAGCGTCGAACGCCGCCGCGATGTCGGCGGGTGCCGCTGCGAACGCAAGGCCGAAGACGTCGCCGAGGTGTCGCTCGATGATCGGGCGAACGTCCTCGGTCGTCACCGTACGTCCCAACAGCCTCGTCAGGGACGTGACGCCATGGTCCGGAAGCCCGCACGCGACGATGCCGTCGAACCAGGCGAGGTCCGTGCTGCAGTTGAGCGCGAAGCCGTGCAAGGTGACGCGGGTTCGCAAGAGCCGCACCCCGATCGCGCAGACCTTGTCGTCGCCGGCCCACACGCCCGTCTGCACATCATCGCGACGCGCCACGGTGGCGCCGAGCGTCGCGCACGTGCGGATCACGACCTCCTCGAGACGTCGCAGGTACGCGCCGGCATCGGGCGCGACGCCCAGCCCAAGGATCGGATAGCCGACTAGCTGACCAGGCCCGTGAAAGGTGAACGACCCGCCGCGATCGATCCGGCGCACGAGACCGCCCCGCGCCTCGACGCTGAGCTCGTCCCACAGGAGTTCCTCGGGCTTGGCCCGGCGGCCGGCGGTGAAGACCGGCGGGTGCTCCAGCAGGATCACCGTGTCGGGGATCTCGCCTGCGAGGCGACGCTCGGCGAGCACGTGCATCGCGTCGTTGGCTTGGTCGTATGCGACCGGGCCAGCCGGTACGACGAGCCAGGCAGTGTGCGTCTCGCGGTCGATCACAACCCGAGGTCCTCGGCGAAGTCCCAGGTCTGGAGGTTGTGCTTGACGCGCGCGAGGAACCGGGTGGCGAGTTCGCCGTCGATCAAGCGGTGATCCCACGACATCGAGATATAGACCATGTGTCGCACGGCGATCGCGTCTTCCTCCACCACGACCGGGCGCTTCTGGATCGCGTCGAGCGACAGGATCCCGGCGTTTGGTTGGTTGATGATCGGCACCGATACGAGCGAACCGTACGGGCCAGGGTTCGTGATCGTAAACGTCGCGCCTTGGACCTCGTCGGGTTGCAGTTGGTGCGCGCGGGCGCGGGCCGCGAGGTCGGCGATCGCCCGTGCGATCCCGACGGTGTTCATCGCATCGACGCCCTTGATCACAGGCACGATCAGCCCGGCGTCGTAGGACACCGCGACGCCCATGTTCACGAAGCGCGGCGTCACGATGTCGTCGCCGATCAAACGAGAGTTGACCAGCGGGAACTCCCGCAGCGCGTCGACCGTGGTGCGGATCACCATCGGCAGGTAGGTGAGCTTGACGCCGTATGTCTGCTGGAAGCCGTCCTTCGCGGCGGTGCGCAGGCGCACGAGATGCTCGACGTTGACCTCGACCATCGTCCAGGCCCGAGCGGTCTGGGTCATCGACGCGAGCATGTGGGTGGCGATCGCCGAACGGATGTGCGACATCGGTTGGACGTCCTCACCGGTGCCGGCCGGCATCGACGGCGGCGCTTGCACCGGGGGAGCGACCTGCGCTGGCGCGGGCGTCGTCGGCACGACCACCCCGAGCGACGCCGCCGGAGCAGTCCCGCCACCTGGCGCGGCCAACACGTCGCTCTTCGTGATGCGTCCCCCATCGCCGGTCCCGACCACGGTCGCGAGATCGACTCCGCGCTCCTTGGCCAGCCTGCGCACGATCGGCGACAAGATCTGCGACCTCGCCCCCCGATCCGGCACCGCAGCCGCCGAGACCGGCCCATCGGAGGCCGACGGGAGCGTGGGTTCAACAGGTGGGGCTCCGGTGGTGGCGGTCGGCGGGGGTCCGACGGGCGCCGCAGCGGTTGCCGTCGTGGCGGCAGGCCCCGTCGACCCCCCCGCCGCGCCGCTACCGCCGGAGCCAACGCCCGTCTGGGAACCGGACCCGGACCCGTCATCGATCTCCATCACGGCCGTTCCCACCGGGACCGTCGCCCCCTCGGCCACGAGCAACTTCGTCACCGTCCCCGCGACCGGCGATGGCACCTCGGTGTCGACCTTGTCCGTCGAGATCTCGAACAGCGCTTCGTCGGTCGCGACCGCGTCGCCCTCGTGCTTCAGCCATTTCAAGATGGTGCCCTCAACGATGGTCTCGCCGAGCTGGGGCATCTGGATCGACGTCACGGGAGCCTCCTCACCAGGCGGACAGGCGGTCGACGGCGGCCTCGATATCGGCCACCTGTGGCAGGAACGCGTCCTCCAGCGGGGGAGAGAACGGGACGGGGTGATTGGGTGGCGCGAGTCGCATCACGGGCGCGTCGAGGTGTTCGAATGCCCGCTCGGCGATCACCGACGCAACCTCCGAGCCGATCCCCAGGAATCGGAAGGACTCATAGAGCACCAGCGCCCGCGAGGTCTTCTCGATCGAGCGCAGCACGGTTTCTTCGTCGATCGGGTACACCGTGCGCAGGTCGACGACCTCGACCGAAACGCCGCGGCCCGCCAGCGACTCTGCGGCTTCGAGCGCTTTATGGACCATCGCGCCGTACGTGACGATCGTGACGTCGTCGCCGGCGCGCTTGACGTCGGCCGACCCGATCGGCACCAGGAGCTCGGGATCCTCGGACACGTGCTCCTTGATCCGGCGGTACAGCGCCTTGTGTTCCAAGAACAGGCTCGGGTTGTCGTCGCGGATCGCCGACTTCAAGAGACCCTTCGCGTCGGAGGGGAAGGCGGGGCACATGATCTTGATCCCACCGGTGTAGGCGAACCACGGCTCCGGGTTCACGGAGTGGAAGTTCGACGCGCGTACACCGCCGCCGCTCGGGCCGCGGAGCACCACCGGGAGCGGCACCCCGGCCCGATAGTGGTAGCGGGCCAACACGGTGGTGATCTCGTCGAACCCGCTGGACATGAAGTCGGCGTACTGGAACTCCGCGATCGGGCGCAGCCCCTCCATCGCGGACCCCACGGCCATGCCGACGATCGTCTCTTCGGCGATCGGCGTATCGAGGACCCGCGCATGCCCGAAACGATCCAGGAACCCCTCGGTGACCTTGAACGCGCCGCCGTAGACACCGATGTCCTCGCCGAGCATGAACACGCGCTCGTCGCGCTCCATCTCCTCCCACAGCGCCTCGGCGATCGCGACCAGGTACGTGGCCTGGCCGTCGTCGGAGCGTTTGCCGCGAGGCTCGGCCCCGTGTCCCGCCGCCGCGGCTTCGACCTGCTGGGTCGCCATCAGCTCCCCTCCGTCCCGCCGTCACGACCGGGTTGAGAGCGCCAGTAGCCATCCTCGACCCATACGCCCTTGGACACATCGCCGCGCTCAGGGAACGGCGAGGCCAGCGCGAAGGCGTGCGCGGCTTCGAAGGCGCGCTCAGCACGCTCTTGCAGTTCGGCGACGACGGCATCATCGACGACGCCCAGGGCCAGCAGATACGCCTCGAAGTTCTTCACAGGATCCTTCGACAGCATGTAGTGCTCGAGCAGCTCCCGAGGGACGTACTTCGCCGGGTCGTGACCGGCGTGCCCGCGCCAGCGAAGCGAGACCGCTTCGATCAGGGAAGGCCCACCGCCGGTGCGGGCCCGGTCGACCGCATCGCTAGCCGCGGCGTAGACCTCCAGGACCTCGGTCCCGTCGACGCGCACGCCGGGTATGCCATAGGCGCTCGCTCGCTCGGCGATCGTAGGGACCGCGAACTCCTTCTCGTTGGGGGTCGAGTACGCGAACTGGTTGTTGTTCACGACCCACACGACCGGCAGGCGCATGATCGCCGAGGTGTTGATCGCCTCGTGCCAGCGGCCGTTGGAGGTCGCGCCGTCCCCGCAGATCGCGAGGGCGACCCGGCCATCGCCTGCACGTTGGTACGCCCAGGCCGCCCCGACGGCGACCGGGTAGGCGATCGGCAGGTGCGACATGACGGCGAAGGTGCGATTGCCGTCCCAGTCGCCGATGTGGCTGTTGCCGTCGCGTCCGCGGAGATAGCCGTCGATCCGACCCCAGAACTGCGCGAGGACGCGATTGAGGTCGAGGCCCTTCGCCAGCTGCGCTGTGAGATCGCGGTGCGTCGGGAACAGCGAGTCGGCGGGCTCGAGCGCGAAGGTGACCCCCACGTGGGTTCCCTCTTGACCCCGCCCCGAATACAGGGCACCGGGCAGACGGCCCTGGCGGTACAGCGCCTCGAGGCGTTCGTCGACGTAGCGGGAGAGCTTGAGCAGATAGAGCATCTCGCGCAGTCGCTCGTCGGGCAGCGGTCGCTCGTTGGCGGCGGCGTCGGGTTCGAAGGTGGTTGCCACGGTCCTCCTCACGCGGAATGCAGTGCTTTCCCGGCGAGCGCGAGCATCGCTTCGCCCACGCCCTCGGACAACGACGGGTGCGGGTGGATGTGTGCGGCCACATCGCTGGGCGAGGCTTCCCACGCGGTGATCAGCATCGCCTCGGCGATCAGGTCGGTCACGTGGGGGCCCAACATGTGGACGCCGAGCACTGGACCGTCACCGGCGCCCGCGACGACCTTCACGAAGCCGCCCTCGCCGACGATGTTCGCCTTCCCGATCGCGCGCAGATCGAGTTTCTCAACGACCACGTCGTGGCCGGCCTCGCGCGCCTGGACCTCGGTCAGGCCGACGCTCGCGATCTCCGGCGAGCTGTATGTGACCCGGGGGATCGTCACGTAGTCGATCGGCGCGACCTCGATCCCCGCGATGCGCTCGGCGACCGCGAAGCCCTCGGTGAAGGCCACGTGGGCGAGCTGCAGCGGGGTATCGGCCACATCGCCGACGGCCCACACATGCGCGACGTTCGTACGGAGCTGGTCGTCGACCTCGACGAATCCCTTCGGGTGCATGGCCACGCCGGCCTCCGCCAACCCGAGGCCGGCGGTCACCGGGCCGCGCCCAACCGCGATCAGGCAGATGTCCGCGGTCACGCTCGAGGTGGTCTCGCCCAGCTGGTAGGTCACCGTGGTGTCGGGCCCGCCGTCGACGATCGAGGTCACCGACGCACCGACTGCGGTCGCGATGCCGCGCTTGCGGAACACGCGTGCAAGCTCCTTGGACACGTCCTCGTCCTCCAGCGGTGCGAGGCGGGGCAGCGCTTCCAGCACGGTCACGTCTGCGCCGAAGGAGCGGTACATCGAAGCGAACTCGAGCCCGACGGCGCCGGCGCCGATCACGATCGCCGAACTGGGGATCCGATCCAACCGAAGGGCCTCGTCGCTCGTGATCACGCGCGGTCCGACCTGCAGCCCCGGTAGCAGCTTCGGTGCGGACCCCGTGGCGATCACGATCTCGTGTGCGGGAACGGGTTCGCCGTCGACCTGGAGCACACGTCCCCGGCCGATATGCGCGGTTCCCGTCAACACGTCGATGCCGCGCTGACGCACCAGACCGGTCACGCCCTTCACGAGCTTGTCGACGACGCTGTCTTGGAACGCAAGGATCGCCAACCAGTCGGGTTCACCTGCGGCTTTCACACCCCATTCCGAGGCGCGGGTGACCGTATCGAGTACTTCGGCAGATCGCAGCAGCGCCTTCGTGGGGATGCAGCCGCGCAACAGACACGTGCCGCCCAGCCGCTGATCCCGCTCGACGAGTGCAACGTGTTTGCCCAACTGCGCGGCACGCAGGGCGGTCGAGTATCCGCCGGTGCCGGCGCCGATCACGACTACGTCGTAGGGGTCGCCCATGCGGA
>JBDUBL010000027.1:0-26065 GCA_040004125.1 Actinomycetota bacterium | reverse complement strand
TCATCTACTTCGACCTCGCCACGCTCTGCGAGCAGGGCGGCATCCCCCTTGAGGCGGTTCGGGCAGCCGCGGCAGCACGTCGGTCCTGAGGGCGCCTTGGCCTAGTGAGTCAGATGCTCAAATTTGCCACGCGCCTCAGCTCGCGCAGCCGCCGATGTAACCCCTGACCCGTGGCGCTTCTACCTAAGTTGTGTGGTGGCTGCGGCCCTAGCGTCCGGGTTGGTGCACACCACCCGGCGCGCGTAACCGCGCTATTGTTGGCCGCGATGCAGAACGCGCTTATCACGGGCACGTCGTCAGGGCTTGGCGCGCTGACCGCCGAGCGCATGGTGGCGCTTGGGTGGGCAGTGACTGGGGGGATGCGCGATCCCTCCAGCGGGCGATGGGGCCGCCCGATGCACAACAGTAGGGTCGAGAGGGCATCGTAGTCAAGATGCTGTTGTCGCGTTCAGCGAGTCCCTCGACTACGACGCAGGTCGTACCGGCGTCCATGTGACCGCGGTGAACCCCGGCCTCGTCGTCACCGAGGGCTTCCCGCAGACGAACGTGCCGAAGCGATTCGTGATGGCGCCGGAGCGCGTGGCCGAGGCGATCGTGAAGGTCGTGCAGGAGGGCATCGCGCCCGAGTACTCGATACCGCGCTGGCTGGCACCCTTCCAGGTGTTCCGCGTCCTGACGCCGCCGCTGTACCGGTGGGGCGTGCGTCAGGTGCGTCGGGCGGCACCCGCCACGAGGATCGGCCCGTGAGCAACCATATGGCGTCCGAGCCGACGATCGTGCGTGCTCCCGATGTCGAGATCCGTACCGAGCTATGACGACCACGCGGGTTCGGGGGCTCGCCTTCGGCTCCCTCGCCGTGTCGGTGACGCTGAGCGTGGGGGCAGTCGCGTACCTCGTGAAGGGCTGGTCGATCCCACTGCTGCCGACCGAGTTCGGCGCGAAGGGTTACTCGGTGGTCTTCGCCCTCGCGATCGGCGGGATCGGCGCCGTGATCGCGGTCCGCCAACCGAGGAACGCCATCGGGTGGATCTTCTGCGAGATCGGCATAATCGCGGGTTCCTTGGCGTTCAGCGAGGCCTATGCGCGGTGGGCCGTCATCCGTGAAGGCGGCGCGCCGGCCGGCGCCCTGTACGCCGCCTGGCTACAGGAGTGGATCTGGATCCCGATGATCGGTGGGCTCGCGGTCGTTGCCGCGATCTTCCCGGACGGGCACTTCCTGTCGCCCCGCTGGCGCCGCGCGATCGTATGGTCGATCGCCGCCGCCGTCATGGCCGCCGTGCTCACGGCGGCCGTCCCTCGCCTCACGGTCTACGAGGGGTACGACAACCCGGTCGGCATCGGGGGATCCACGATGCAGTCGTTGGCGGACACGGCCGCCGCCTTACTCCTGCCGCTGATGGTGATCGGAGCGGCCGCGGCGGTGGTGCGGTTCCGACGTTCCAGCGGCGAGACGCGGCAGCAATTGAAATGGCTCGCGCTGTCCATGACGTTCGTCGCGGTGCTGATCACCTTCTACGGTCTCGGCGCGCTCGTGTCGGGGACGTCGAACCCCTCGGAGCAGAACTGGGCCGAGTACCTATCGATCCTGTCGTTCCTGTCGGTGCCGGTGTCGATCGCCTTCGGGGTCCTGAAGTATCGCCTCTACGACATCGACATCGTTATCACGAAGGCCGTCGTGTACGGAGGGCTCGCGGCGTTCATCACCGTCGTCTACGTGGCGATCGTCGTGGGGGTGGGGGCCGCGATCGGGGCGACCAACCACGTCGTGCTTTCGGCAGCGGCGGCGGCCGTGGTGGCCTTGGCCTTCCAGCCGGCGCGGCGCCGGGCGCAGCGGTTCGCGAACCGGATCATCTACGGCGAGCGCGCGACGCCGTACCAGGTGCTCGCCGAGCTCGGCGGGCGGCTCGCCGGGGAATATGCGGTGGATGACGTCGTGCAGCGTGTCGCCACAACACTGGCAAACGGCATCGGCGCCGAGCGAGCCGCGGTCTGGCTCCACGTGGAGGCCGAGCTGCGGCCCGTCGGCGCCTGGCCCCCCGGTGAGCCGGTGGCCCGCGTCCCGCTCATCGACCTCACGGTGCCTGCGGAGCTGGACGGCATGCGAGCGGTGGCGGTGCGCCATCAGGGCGAGGTGCTCGGCGCGATCGGCGTCCGCAAGGCCGTGTCCGACCCGATCACACCTGCGGATGAGAAGCTGCTCGGCGACCTGGCCGCCCAGGCCGGGCTCGTCCTGCGCAACGTGCGTCTGGTCGAGGACCTGCGCGCATCGCGGCAACGATTGGTGGCGACCCAGGACGAGGAACGGCGCCGGATCGAGCGCAACATCCACGACGGGGCTCAGCAGCAGCTCGTCGCCCTCGCGGTGAAGATCCGGCTCGCGGACACGATGGTAGGAAGGGACGAGGATCAAGCCCACGAGCTGCTCGCTCAGGCCCAGGCCGACGCCTCGGACGCCCTTTCGGATCTTCGGGATCTCGCGCACGGTATCTATCCGCCCCTGCTGGCCGACAAAGGGCTCGTGAGCGCCCTGGAGAGCCAGGCGCGCAAGGCGACGTTCCCGGTGCGGTTGCAGCACCACGGGGTGGGCCGGTATCGGCCCGAGTCCGAGGCCGCCGTGTACTTCTGCGTGCTCGAGGCGCTTCAGAACATCGGCAAGTACGCGGCTGCGACGCTGGTCCAGGTGCGCCTCGAAGCGCAGGACGGCGTCCTGCGCTTCGCCGTTGAGGACGATGGGGGCGGCTTCGACGCACGCAAGCCGAGCGGCGCCGGTCTCACGAACATGCGCGACCGGCTCGACGCGCTCGGCGGCAGTCTGACGATCCGCTCCGAGGTGGGGCGCGGCACGACGATCTCGGGCGAGGTGCCGGTGGGCGATCTCGGTGACCCTGCCCTGGGCGCGCTGCATGCGGTGAACCCCGGCGTCGTCGTCCCCGAGGGCCTCCCGCAGACGAACGTGCCGAGGCGATCGTGAAGGTCGTGCGGGCCGGCATCGCGCCCGAGTCCTCGATCCCGCGCTGGCTGGCACCCGTGAGCGATGGTATGGCGTCCGCGCCGACGATCGTGCGTGATCCCGATGTCGAGATCCGTACCGAGCGCGACGTGCCGTGGATCGTGATCGTCTGGAACGACCCGATCAACCTGATGTCCTACGTCACGTGGGTCTTTCAGAAGCTGTTCGGATTCCCTCGTGCCACCGCGGAGAAGCTGATGATGGACGTCCATACGAAGGGTAAGGCGGTCGTGGCCAACGGACCCAAGGAACGCTGTGAGGCACACGTGGCGGCGCTGCACGGGTATGGACTGTGGGCGACGTTGCAGCAGGATCGCTGATGGCGCGCGTCAAGATCACCTCGTCCTACGGCGGCGGTGTCGATGTCGACCTTCCTACCGACGTGCGCGACCTGCTCGCGTCGCTCGCACGCCAACTTGCCGAGTTGATCGATGATCCCGAGGCGGTCGGCGAGCCCGGACTGGAGCGCCTCTTCCCGCCGGCCTCGATCGACGATCCGATGGAGTCGCTCGGGTTCGAGCAACTCATGGGCGACGCGCTGCGCGCCGGCAAGCGCGAGGCCGCCGCGATCCTGCGGGCGACCGCGAACGCCACGCACCTGGACGCCGAGGACACACTCGCTTGGATGCGCTGCATCAACGACATCCGGCTCGTGATCGGCACCCGCCTGGACATCCAGGAAGACACCGATGTCGAGGCGATGTTCGCCGACGAACTGATGGAGCAGGCCGCGGTCACCTACGTCGCGCTGACCGAGTTGGTCGAGATGCTCGCACGTGCGGCAGACCCAACCTAGCGAACCGGCGAGCCGACCTTGTGGATCTTCAGCATGTTGGTGGTCGTGCGTCCGGCCGGCGATGAGGCCGCCATGACGACGGCGTCGCCCGGCGATGCGAGGCCGTGGGCCTGCAGGCCGCGATCCATCAGCGCGATCATCCCGTCGGTGTCGACCGGTGGCGTCGCGGGCAACGCCTCCACCCCCCACTGCAGGCACATCGTGCGCTGAACATCCAGCGGCGGCACGAACGCGTAGACCGGAACCCGGGGGCGCTCGGCGGACAGGAGCCGCGCCGTGCGCCCGGTCTCGGTGTAGCAGGTGATCGCAACCACGCCGAGGTCCCCGGCCGGGATCGCCGCGGCGGCGTGGGCGACGGCCGCCCCTTCGCTTCGGTGCCGGCAGGGCGCCGGTGCCGCGCGGAAGTCGTCGCCCTGTTCCTCGACGAAGGCGGCGATCGTGGTCGCGGCCGACGCCGATTCGAACGGATAGTCCCCGACGGCCGTCTCACCCGACAGCATCACCGCGTCGGCGCCGTCGAGCACCGCGTTCGCCACATCGGTGGTCTCGGCCCGCGTCGGCCGCGGCGCGTGGATCATCGACTCGAGCATCTGCGTCGCGACGATCGCGGGACGACCGGCCGCGCGGGCCGCGCGCACGAGCGCCTTCTGGATCAACGGGATCTGCTCCATCGGCAGTTCCACGCCCAGATCACCACGCGCGATCATCAGCGCATCGGCCTCTACGAGGATGCCTTCGACGTCGGTCACGGCCGGACGGGTCTCGATCTTGGCCACGATCGGCACCGAGCGCTCCCCCATCGCGGCGCGAAGCTCGCGGACATCGGCGGGAGCGCGCACGAACGACTGCGCCACCATGTCGACGCCGAGATCGAGGGCGCGCGCCAGCCCCTCACGGTCGCGCTCGGTCACCGGCGGCAACCCCAATCGTTCGGCAGGAACGTTCACCCCTTGCCCGCTTCGAAGCACACCTCCTGCAGTGCACTGGGTTTGCACGATATCGCCATGGATGGCGTTCACGGTCAGTTCGACCGCACCGTCTGCGAGCAAGATGCGATCGCCCACCGCCAGGTCGTTCGCGAGCCCCGGATAGGTGGTGGAGGCACCGCGCGCATCCCCTTCCCCCTCGGGGCGCAATTCGAAGCGTTGGCCCGGCTTGCACGTGAACGGATCGGGGTGCAGCCGCCCCAGCCGAACCTTCGGTCCGGGCAGATCGACGAGCGCGGCGAGGGGCTTGCCCGTCGCGTCCTCCGCCTCGCGGATCAACACGACCATTCGGGCGTGGTCATCCGGCGTCCCGTGAGAGAAGTTCAACCGGAACACCGACGCGCCCGCGCGGACCAGTCCCTGAACCATCTTGGGCGTGGCGCTGGCCGGGCCCAGCGTACAGACGAGCTTCGTTCGCGCCATCAGCCCCAGAGTATGTCGGACACCGCGGCCGTGACCCGCCGCGCCTCGTCATCCGCGGGCTGCACGCCGAGCGATGGCTCCGAGAACGTGCCGGGTACGGGCTCGCCCGCGCGCGCGCTCGCACGCGCGACCCAACCGTCGGCGAGCTCATCGGGCAGCACATCGGCCGAGCCCGCCATCTCGGCAAAGGCGAGGGTCCAGGCGCGCGGCACCACATGAGCCCACCGATAACCGCCGCCGCCCGTGGCGACCCACCGTCCGCCGGCCGCCACATGCGCAAGCTCGTGCAGGGTCGCGGCGGCCTCCCGATACGCGTAGGTCGTCAAACGCAGTTCCGCCAGCGGATCGGAATGATGCGTGTCGCACCCGAGCTGGGTCACTAGGACGTCAGGCGCGAACTCGGTCACCGCACGCGGCACGATCGTGCGCAGCGCGTCCAGCCACGCCCCGTCACCCGTGCCACGAGGCAGCGGCACGTTCACCGCACTCCCGGGTGCGTCCGGACCGCCCCGCTCGTCCATCCCGCCCGTACCCGGGAAGAAGAACGACGCGTCATATTCGTGCATCGAGATCGTGAGCACCCGAGGGTCGTTCCAGAAGATCTCTTGGACGCCGTCGCCGTGGTGTACGTCCACGTCGACGTACGCGACGCGCTCGGCGCCCTCTGCCAGCAGCCACGCGATCGCGACGGCGGGATCGTCGTAGACACAGAAGCCGCTCGCACGGTCGGGCATCGCGTGGTGCAGGCCACCCGCCGCGTTGAACGCGTGTTCGACTTCCCCGCTCCAGACGGCCGACGCCGCCGCGATCGAGGCGCCGCACACGATCGCGGCGGCCTCGTGCATGTCCGCGAAGATCGGGTTGTCCCCGGCTGCGTAGCCGAAGGCCCGCCAGTCGCCGGGTTCGCCGTGGCCGGCGCGGGTGGTGGCGTCGATGAACGCGGCCGTGTGGACGCGCTCGAGGTCGGTACGCGTGGCGGCCTCGGCACCTCTGACCTGCACGTTCGCAAGGCGGTCTAGCCCGCAGGCCTCGATCAGATCCCAGGTGAGCAACACGCGATCGGGGCGCAATGGATGCTGCGGGCCATGGTCATAGATCCGGACGCTCCGCTCGACGATCAGGCCGACGCCCGCGCTCACGACACGGAGCGGACCGCGGCGACCGTTCGGTCGAGCAACGCCACGGTGTCGTCGTCGGTCAAGGTGAACGGCGGCCCGAGCATCAGCAGGTCTCCGTTCACGCCGTCCGCGTGCCCGGTCGAGGAATACAGCAGCAGCCCGGACTCCCGCGCAGCGGCCACCACGCGCTCCGTGACCTGCGCGTGCCGGGGGAAGGGCTCCTTGGTCTCCCGGTCGGCGACGAGTTCGACGCCGAGCATCATCCCCGCCCCGCGTACATCGCCCACGCTCGGGACATCCGCCAGCTCGGCACGAAGGTCGCCCTTGAGCTTCGCCCCCAGGTCGCTTGCTCGCTCGATGAGGCCGTCGTCGCGCAGCCGCTCGAGGGTCGCGAGCGCGACCGCGGCGCCCAGCGCGTTATGCGACCAGGTGAAGCCGTGGACGAACCCGTGCGGCGCGATCGCCTCGTAGAGTTCACCCCGGCACGCGGCGAAGCCGAACGGGACGTACCCGCTGGTCGTGCCCTTGCCGGCCGTGACGATATCGGGACGGACGCCCCAGGCGTCGACCCCGAACCAATGGCCGGTGCGACCGAAGCCCGTCATGACCTCGTCGGCGATCACCAGGACGCCGTAGCGTCGGCAGACCTCGACGATCTTGGGCCAGTAGTCGTCGCAGGGCACCGCCGCGGCCAGCGTCGCGCCCGAGATCGGTTCCGCGACGAATGCCGCAACCGTGTCGGGGCCATAGGACTCGATCATCCGTTGCAGTTCGGCGGCGTGCCAATCACCGCAGCCGTCGGGGTGCATCGGGTTCTCACATCGGTACTCATAGGCGCGCGGGGCATGCAGGAACCGGCCGAGCCACGGCGTGTAGGGCTTGCGCAGCGGCTCCTTGCCCGACAGGTCGAGCGCCCCCAGCGTGTTGCCGTGGTAGGAGGAGCGCCGTGCGATGATCGTCGAGCGCCCCGCCTGACCGACCGCCAGGTGATACGCGCGCGCCATCTTGATCGCCGTTTCCACCGCCTCGGAACCGCCGCTGACCGGATAGATGCGGGCGTCGTCCATCGGCAGGAGCGGTGCGAGCGCGTCCCCGTAGGCCTCGAGCACCTCGGTCGTGAACATCGACCCGTGCACGTACTGGGTGCGCGCGAGTTGCCGTTGGCCGGCCTCGATCAGCGCACGGTCGCCGTGGCCGAGGCCGACCACGATCGCGCCGCCGGCCGCATCCAGATATCGCTTTCCGTCGGCGTCGGTGATCCAAGCGCCCTGGGCCGCCACAGCCGTCGGCAACGCCCGGTTCACACGCGGGAAGATGTGGCTCATGCGACGGGCGGTTCTTTCTCGGGATCCTCTGCCAACCGGGCGGCCACCTGCGCCCCCCGTTCGGCCCGCAACCGCTTGATCTCCTCGGCCCAATCCTCTGCCTCAAGCTCGGGCTCTGGTTGAGACGCGTCGTCGCTGGGCCGTTCGGTCATCGCCGAAACCCTACTTCGTGTAGATGCCGGTCGGATCGAGCTCCTCACGGATCAGCCGAAGCTCCTCGGCGCTCGGAGCCGGCGTCTCGCCGAGCTCGGAGGTGACGCGCGGTTCCCATCCCATGTTCGCGAGCACGTCCTCGAAAGCGACACCTGGGTGCACCGTCAGCAACGTCATCTCACCGGTCGCACCGTCGAACCCGTAGGTGCCGAGATCGGTGACCACGTTGGTCGGCCCGTTGCCCCACCACCCACGCGCCGCATCGTGCGCCGGGTCGCCACTGTGGCCCGGCGAGGTGCGGAAGTGCAGGCGCTCGACGAACGACCGCTGGGCCTGGCGCATGATCACCAGGATCTGTTTGGCATGGATCGCGATCTCGCACGCCCCGCCCGACCCCGGCAGACGCACCTTCGGGTGGTCGTAGTCGCCGATCACCGTGGTGTTCAGATTGCCGAATCGGTCGATCTGCGCGCCGCCGAGGAACGCGACGTCGACGTGTCCACGCTGCAGGTAATAGGCGAACAGCTCATACATCGACACGATGGAGGTCGAGCCCGTCGCAAGCGTCGGGTCGCCGATCGACAGGGGGAGCCGCTCGGGCCGTGCGCCGTAGACCCCCGACTCGTAGATCAGCTGCAGGTCCGGCGCCACGGTCCACTGGGCCAGATTGCATACGATATTAGGGAGCCCCACCCCGACGAAGCAATTGTGCACGCCACCCAACAGTCGCGCGCTTGCGGCGATCATGATCTCGTTCTGGGAGTAGCCGAGGTCCGCCGCATCGCTCATGCGTACCTCCCGTAGTCGACCTCGCCAGACAATGCGGGCGCGGGCCGCAGGGCGTCCCAGTACGCGTCGCCGAACTTCTCGACGTACTCGCGGTGGTTCGCGAGCCCGTACACCCAGTCGTCCAGCCAGGCGGCCAGCGTCGCCGGATCTTTCGCGATCGTGTCCCATTCCAAGTAGAAGCGGTTGTCGCGGTCGTAATACCCCTGGGCGAAGCTCGGGTGACAGCCGAACGGTTCCTCCACGACGGCATCGACGATCGCTCCCGGGATCACGGTGCGATTCGGATCACGACGGATCGTGGCTTCTTCGACGACTTCCTCGACCACTACGATCACGCGCTTCGCGGCGAACGCGACCTCTTTCTGGCAGCCAAGCAGGCCCCAGATCTGTGTATCGCCGTCGGCATCGGCCCGCTGCGCGGAGACGATCGCCACGTCAGGCTGCAGCGCCGGCACGACGTAGACCTGCGTGGCGTCCTCGTAGGGAGACGTCATGGGCACGATCTTCGGGTTGACCTTGGGGATGTCGGACTCGTAGTAGCTGCGGATCGGGAAGAACGGCAGGTTCGCGGCACCCGCCATGTAGCGCGAGACCATCCCGAAGTGCGAGTACTCCTCGATCTGCAGGGGCTCGGGGTCCGCGTGCTCGATCCGGCGACGGACCGCGTGGAGGTTGCCCACGCCGGGGTTGCCCATCCAACTGAAGATCAGCTTCGAGGCCACGCCGGCGCCGATCATCTGGTCATAGATCACGTCGGGCGTCATGCGGGCCAGCGTCAGATCGCGCCGTCGCTGCCGGATGATCTCGTGCCCGGCCGCGAAGTTGATCAGGTGCGTGAACCCCTCGATCGCAACCGTATCGCCGTCGTGCACGAGCTCGCGCACGGCGTCCCGCATCGTGGTGAGCTTAGAGCTCATCGGGCGTCCATCCGTCCCCAGGTCCGCGGAGCACACAGAGCTCGTTGCCCTCCACGTCGCGCATCTGGGTCCAGAAGCTGCCCTCGACCTCGATGAAGCCGCGCACGGTGGCGCCGAGCCCTTCCAACCGCGCCACCTCCTCAGCCATGGAACCGGTCGGACGCACATCGAGGTGCACCCGGTTCTTGACGGTCTTGGGCTCGGGCACGGACTGGAAGTACAGACCCCGCGATCGCCCGGACGGATCGACCGCCAAGGCGCCGTCATCCTCCGGATCGTCCGGATCGTGATCGAGCCGGTAGTCCAGCGCCTCACACCAGAACGTGGCAACGCGCAACGGGTCGGCACAGTCGAACGTAAGGGTGTCCGGCGCCAGGCCCATCTACGACCCCGCTTCGACCTCGGCCACGACCTCTTCGAAGATCTCGAGCGCGGCCCGTGCCTGGTCTTGGCGAAACACCAAGGGTGGACTGACCCGGATGTCGGCATCGCCGCAGCCCAGGATCAACAAGCCCTTGCGGAAAGCGATCTGTTCGATCATCGAGGCTCGTTCGTGGCCGTCGATCGACATCCCGATCCACAAGGCCCGCCCGCGGACCTCGGTGATGATCGGATGCCGCGAAGCGATGTCCCGAAGCCCCGCCAGGAGCACCTCGCCGACCGCGCTCGCGTTGGCCATCAAGCCTTCGCGTTCGATCACCTCGAACGTCGCGAGGGCCGCCGCGCACGATACCGGCGAGCCGCCGTACGTGGAACCGTGGGCGCCGAGCTCCCAGACCATCAGGTCCTCACGGGCGATCATCGCGCCCAGCGGCAGCCCGCTGGCGATGCCCTTTCCCGACGTGATGATGTCGGGGGTAACCCCTTCCTGCTCGATCGCCCACATCGTGCCGCTGCGCCCAACGCCCGATTGGACCTCGTCGCACACGAGCAGGATGCCGTGGTGGTCGCAGAGCTCTCGCAGGTATCGGAACCACCCGTCTGGCGGCAACACGTAACCGCCCTCGCCAAGCCAGGACTCGACAACGATCGCGGCGACCTCGCCGGGCGATACGACTCGCTTGAACAGCACCTCCTCGAGGTAATCGAAGTCCCCATAGAAGGAGTGATATACGCCGGGAAGCAGCGGCCCGAAATGGGTGCGGTATTTCGCCTTCGATGCCGTCAGCGAGACCGACCCCATCGAGCGCCCGTGGAAGGACTGGTAGAACCCGATCAGGTTCTGCCGGCCGGTGGCGTACCGCGCAAGCTTGATCGCCGCCTCGACCGCCTCCGTGCCGGAGTTGGTGAGGAACGAGCGCGCCGGACGGCCGCCGAAGGGCGCCACGGCGTCGAGCCGCTCGCAGACGTCGGAGTAGATCGGCAGGTAGAAGTCCGAGGCGGAGTAGTGCAGCAGCTCGGTCGCCTGCTTCTGGATCGCCTCGACCACGGTCGGATGGCAGTGGCCCGTCGACGTGACGGCGATCCCAGCGTTCAGATCCAGGAAGATGTTGCCGTCCACGTCTTCGACGATCGAGCCCGCACCGCGCCGCGGCACGAAGGGATAGGCCCTCGGGAGCGACGGCGACGTGACCTTTCGGTCGCGCTCGACTCGGGCCATGGCCTCGGGACCGGGGACCTCCGTCACAAGCTTCGGCCCGCTGTGGCCCGCTAGCCCGTCGTAGGTGAGGGTCGAGTCCGCCACGCTCACTCGGTGATCACCGTCCTGGACTGCTCGCGCAGGTACTGCATCACGTAGTACGGACCCCCGCCGGCCTTGCCGGTGGTGCCGGAGGCCTTCCAGCCGCCGAACGGCTGTACGCCAGGCCACGCGCCCGTCGTGGAGCCGGCTCGCCGGTTCACGTACACGACCCCCGCGTGGATCCGATCGAGCCACTCCTGGATCTCCTGCTCGTCCTCGCTGAACAGGCCGGCCGTCAGGCCGTACTCGGTGTCGTTGGCGCGCTCGATCGCGTCGTCCAGCTCGTCGAATGGCGCGACGGCAACGAAGGGTACGAACAGCTCTTTCTTCCAGAGCCAGCTATCCGCCGGCGCCTCCACGATCGTCGGTTCGACGAAGAGGCCGCGGCCGAAGTCGCCCTCGGTGATGCGCTGCCCGCCGGTCACGACCGTTCCGTTCTTGCGCGCCTCCTCGGAGGCTTCCTCGTAGGTCTCCATCGCCGGCTCGTTGATGATCGGCCCGAGGTAGACGTCGCGCTCGATCGGGTTGCCGACCTTGATCTTCTCGGTCTTGGTCTTGAGGGTCGAGAGGAAGTCGTCATAGACCTCCCGCTCGACGAAGACCCGGCTGCAGGCCGAGCACTTCTGCCCGCCGAAGCCGAAGGCGCTACGCAACACGCCATCGGTGGCCTTGTCGATGTCGGCGTTCTTCGTCACGATCGTCGGGTTCTTGCCGCCCATCTCGCAGATCACGGGCTTGGGTACGTCCTGCGTGAAGTTCTTGAAGATGTCCATGCCGACACCGTAGGAGCCGGTGAAGGTCACGCCGTTGACGTCCGCGTGCTTCCACAGGTGCTCGCCTACGACGACGCCGCGACCGGTGACGAGGTGGAACGCACCCGCGGGCACACCGCCGTCGCGGTAACACTCGTAGAGCTTGTACCCGAGCAGCGCACCCTGGTTCGAGGGCTTCAAGACCACCGTGTTGCCGGCGACGAGTGCGCCGCTCGAGGGTCCGCCCGACAGTGCCATCGGGAAGTTGAAGGGGCTGATCACGGCCCAGACGCCGTGGGGCCGCATCACGTCGTAGTAGTCGCCCGCCGCCCCGAGCCCGCTCATCGGCGTGCGGAACCCGTCGTGCTTCTCCATCTCGTCGCAGTTCCAGCGGATCAGCTCGGCGGTCTCCTGCACGTCGCCCAGGGCCTCGAGCCGGCTTTTGCCGACCTCGAACGCCATCAGCGCCGCCAGGTCGAAGACCCGTTCCTCCATGATGCCGGCCACCTTGCGAAGGATCCGCACGCGCTCTTGCCAGCCCGTGCGGTCCCATGTGAGCTGGAACGCCTTGGCCGCGGCGACCGCGTCGTCGACATCGTCGCTGGTGGCCTGGGAGAAGCGCCCGATCACGATGTCCTTGTCGATCGGCGAGGGCTCCTCGTAGACGTCGTCGCGCCAGCGCTCCTCCCCGTTGACGATCACGGGGTAGGCCTTGCCGAGCTCGGCGCGCGCCCGCTCGACGGCGGCATCGTAGGCGGCCTGGAGCTCCTCGTTGTCCGCCGACATCGTGGCGTAGGTGATACGGAACTTCTCGGTCATCGCGGGAACGCCCCCTTTCACACGGGAACCTGGACGCAGGGCCGCCATGCTAGCCGGTGCGCCCCAGGCACGCCCATGGCTCACGAGGCGCCGTCGGCCGAAGAACCGACCTTCGGCTGCTCGATTGTGGGTCACCGCGGGCGTACGCTTCGGTCCCTTTCATATGAGGCTCGTCACCTACGACCGCGGGGGGCTGCGGCGACTGGGGGCGATCCTCGAGGGTGAGGTGGTCGATCTGCCCGACGCGGTCGGGCATCCGGCCTTTCCCACCACGCTCGAGGGTCTCGTCTCGAGCAGCCGAGGTACCGTCCTTGATGCGGCGCGAACCGCGCTGGAGCGCGACGACGTCTTTGAATGGAAGGTGTCGCGCCCGCGGATCCTGACCCCGCTGTTCCCCTCTTCCCTGCTGTCACCGGGCTCGATGGACGTCGAGCGGCGGCTGATCGGGCCCGAGCAGGACGTCCCCTGGCCCGCCGGCGCCGCCTGGCTGGCGTATGAGCCGAAGGTTGCCGCGGTTCTCGGGTTGGAGACGTCCCCGAGCGATCCCTTCCATCGCGACAGACACACGTTCGGCTATACCTTGGTCAGCGATTGGGTGGCGCGCGACGCGAGTGGCGCGCCGGTGTCGTCGGCCGAGGGAGTCCCGATCGCTATCGGACCGTGCGTGGTGACCGCCGACGAGGTCGACCCACAGATCATGTATCTGCAGGTTCGCGTCGACGGCGATGAGGTAGCGAAGGGCAACCTCAACGGTAGGGCGACGAGCCTGTTCTCCGCGATCGAAGAGGCATCTCGGACCGCACCGCTCGGTCGCGGCGACGCCATCGCGCTCAATCCGTTCATCGAACGTGGATGGGACTTGTGGCCGGGCGCACTGGTCGAACTTGGTGCCGAGGGGATCGGCACGCTGCGCAACCGCGTGTCCGACGGTCGCTAGCCGCTGGATCCGAACGGCCCCTTACGAGGCGACCGTGAGGTGAACGTAGTCGACCCCGTTGAGGCCCGTGCCCTTCAGCGTGCACGTCCGAGATACACCACTTCGATGGGCCGACACCACGATCTTCAGCATCACCCTCGTCCCCCTCGGGACGTCCGCAACCCCGTATCCGTTGTGCGTGACCTTCCAGGTCACCTCCTGCCCGTCCGGTGCGAAATACCTGAACCCGAATCCCTCACCGGTCGAGCATCCGTGGAACCCGATCGAGTGCACGGACGGCTCGCCACCAAGGTTCTTGACCACCCACGAAACACCGGCGCTCGAGCCATCCGCTATGTGCACCGACAGCGTCGGTACCGGATACGCGCCGACCACGTACTTTCCCGCGGTCCTGCCGTTGGCCGCCACCCAGGTATTCACGTCGCCCACGCCCCATCGAGCCTGGGCGGGAGCCGCGGCCAGGGCAACCAGCAGCAGCGCCGTGGTTGTGAAGATGAGCGTGGAGCGTTTCATTCGCACGATCCGCATGCGGGCAGTATCGACGGCGCGGACCGGCCGCCTTGATGACTCGAAACGACTACTTCTTCTTGGCGGCCTTCCGGGCCGTGCCCTTCTCGGACGCCGCCTTCTTCGCACGGTCCTTCACCTTGCGCTGGCGATCCTTGGAGCTACGCACCTTCTTGAGGTCTCCACGTCCCATGTTCCGGTCCTTTCGGCGTCAGTCGTCCTCGTCGCCGCCCTGCGCCAGCTCTTCGCTGCGCTTCTTGGCGGCGTCGATCGCGTTCAAAAATGCGGCCCGCACCCCAGCTTCCTCGAGGTGGCGGATCGCTTCGATCGTGGTGCCGCCGGGCGACGTCACCATCTCGCGGAGCTCCACCGGATGCTTTCCCGTGTCGCGCAGCATCTTGGCGGAGCCCAGCATCGTTTGGATGATCAACTCCGTGGCAACATCGCGTGACAGCCCGAGCAGGATACAGGCCTCGATCATCGCCTCGGCGAGCAGGAAGAAGTAGGCCGGCCCACTGCCGCTGGTCGCGGTCACTGCGTCGAGGTGGGTCTCCTCGAGACGCAGCACCTTGCCGACGTAGCCGAGGAGCTCCTCCGCTCGCCCGAGATGTTCGTCGGTGGCGAATCGCCCAGCGGTCACGACCGACATCGCCTCGTCGACCATCACGGGAACGTTGGACATCACGCGGACGACCGGCACCTCCTCGGGCAGGTGCTTCTCGACGAAGGACGTGCGGATGCCGGCCGCGAAGCTGATCACGAGCTCATCGGGGGTCACGTGCGGACGGATCTGGGCGAGGAGGGTTTCCATGTCCTGCGGCTTGGCCATCAGCACGAGCGTGCTCGCCCATCGAGCGGCCGCCGAGTTGTCCAGCGTGGCCGCGATGCCGTACTTGCCCCCGAGTTCACGCGCGCGCTCGTCGCGGCGGCACGTCACCATGATCTCCTCAGGTGTCCGCCCACCGGATCGGATGAGGCCGCCGATCAGCGCCTCCCCCATGTTGCCGCCCCCCAGGAAGGCGACCGTGCGTCGTGTCATCTCGATGTCCTCAGCAGGTTCGAAGCGAAGAACCAGAGGTTGGCAGGCCGCTCGGCCAGCCGTCGCGTGAGGTACGGATACCACTCGGTGCCGTACGGGATGTACACGCGGACGGGATACCCCTGGTCGGCGAGCTGCGCCTGAAGGTCCCGGCGCACACCGTACAGCATCTGGAACTCGACCCGCGACCAGCCGTCCTCGAGGGCATCCACACGTTCGCGCACCCCTTCGATCAAGCTGGGATCGTGCGTCGCGACGTCGATCGGGTGCCCGCGCTGCAGGAGCGTGGAGAAGAGTCGGGCGAACGCCACGTCGACGTCTTGCTTCCGCGGCAAGACGATGTCCGGCGGCTCCAGATACGCACCCTTGACGATCCGCACGCGGCAGCCCGGCGGCAGCGTGAACACGTCCCGCTCGGTCCGCACCAGGTAGGACTGGATCGCGACACCGGCGTGGTCATACCGCTCGCAGGCCCGCGATGCAATCGTCAACGTCGCATCGACGTACTGGTGACTCTCCATGTCGATCGTCACGCGCGTGCCGGTCCGGGCAGCCGCATCCAGGATCGGGGCGAGGTTCGCCCAGCACACGTCCAGGGAGTCATCGAGGCCGAGCTGCGTCAGCTTCACGGCGATGGATGCGCCGAGGTCCTGCGTCTCGGCGATCGCACCGAGCGCGCGGAGGTACGCCTCGCGCGCAGTCAGCGCTTGGACCGAGGTCTCGACGTTCTCGCCGAGGTGATCCAGTGTCGCGGCGATGCCTTCCTCGTGCAAGACCCGGGCGGTCGCCATCGCCTCTGCCAGGGTCTCCCCGGCCACGAACCGGCTCGCGACCGCCATCCCCGGCCTCGTCTGGGTCGCGAGGCGCCGGAACGATGGATGGTGCGCGACCCGTACGATCACGTTCCGCAAGACGCTGTTGGCCCGACTCACGCAGCGAGTCTAGATGGCGCGATCCGGCAGTTCCGGAGCACGCGCCACCGCGTGGAAGAGATGCCAATGCTTCGGCCCCGAGCAAGCACCGCCATCGTTCTCCTCCTCCTCGAAGCGCTCGAGTGTCCATCCGTCAAAGAGCTGCTCCGCCGCGGCCCGCGAGTGGGCGTTGACATCCTCACGCGATGCCCAGGTGTCGCGCTCACCCAGCAATTGGCCGGCGAACCGCCCGCCCGGGCGCACCGCGCCTCGGATCTTGTTCCACACGGCGCCGAATCGCCCCGGCGCGACGAAGAACAAGCTGTACCCCGCCCACACCAGATCGCTGGCCGGCAAGGCGACGTCTTCCATGCCGACGACGCTGGCCAGGAGTCGGGCCCGATCTTCCGGCGAGAGACGCGCCGACAATCGATCGATCGCTTCTTGTTCGGCATCGAAGGCGAACACCCGCCACCCGCGCCGTAGGATCGCGACGGTGTCGTGGCCCGAACCGCATCCGACGTCGATCGCGTCACGAGTTCCCGGGTCGAACGCGTCCAGGGTCGACAGCAGCAGCTCCCGAGGCGCGCGATCGCCTTGCGCCTCGTAGTACTCGGTCCACGTCGTTGCGTCCGCTATGCCTCGACCTCCCTGGCGATGATCCCGTCACGCAGGATCTCCACGAACTCCTTGATACGCATGCCCCTGCGCTCCGGACGCCGATGGATCAGCCCGGGATCGAGATCCTCCGAGACCAGCGCGTCCTGGAACTTCTCGGCGAGCCAGTCCAACATCGAGGCGAGCATCTCCGGGTCTACGTCGTCGCGCACCTCGCCTCGGCGCACCCCGAACTCCACGAACTCGAGCGTTCCGTACGGATCCTCGCTGCGCATGAAGCGGTCGAGCGGCTGGCGCAGACCGAGCCCGGTGTCGTAGCGGCCGATCTGCGCGATCCGATTCGGCACCGGATCCGACGTCACGAACTCCTCGGTGCGTTCGAGCCACCAATCGAGCGTCGCCCAGAACCCTTGGGCGACGACCTCATCGGGGGCTTCGAGCCACGCGGGAAGCATCCGGACGGCCCGCTGGTAGGCGGCCATGAAGAGCCCCTCTTTGGACTGGAAGTCCAGGAACACCGTGCCCTTGGCCACACCGACCGCCTGTGCGATGTCTTCGACGTGGGCGCCGCGGAAGCCGTGCTCGGCGAACTGTCGCATCGCGACCTCGACGATGCGGTCGCGTCGATCTGCCGCGTCGGCGGCCCGCTTCCCGCGCGTTCCCCCGCCGACGTCGGTCATGGGCGCACATAGTAGAGCCCGAGAGACCTCCGGTGGCCTCCCGCCGAAGCGTTCGGTCTCCAGATGCCCCTCGGGCTCTAGTGCCCCGGGCGACTTTCCGCCGCTCGGAGAGGGTCCGGACGGCCGGTGATCGGTGCGCCTCGCGGCGCCCGTGTCACCTTCGCCACCCCTGCGGTCCCGCCGGTCGATCTTGCGACCATCCGGCGGACCCGTGGTTTCGCGATCCGACCTCGCGGCCGATCCGCGCCCACAGATGGCGGACCCCCGACGGGCCGACCTTCCGGCCTTCTCCGTCGGGTTGCCGGCTCGGGTCTTGCGACCCTCCCCGGCGCGGGGATCCTTCCCGGCTAAGTGACCTTGCGGCCTCTCTGCCCTTCGGAACCCCCGCCAGCGCCCGCCCCCGTCGACCGGTGTCGCCACCTTGCGTCGGGTTCCGGCGCTTCGTCCGGTCTCTCCTCCCGACCTTCCAGCCGCTCGGAGCGAAGCGCAATGTACCGACGCATCCGACGGCGGTCAAGTCGGTGTTTTCCCTGGTCAGGAACCATACGTGCAGGTCGCGGGCCCAGGAGAAAGAGTGACAAGAACAGGTGGCGCTGACCTGCGTCGATCGACGGGCGAGGGCTCAGCTCGCGAGCAGCTCGCGGTAGATGCGCGCGATCTCATCGGCCGTGACGTCCCACGTGAATCGCAGGGCGCGGCGAGCCGCCTCGGCGCCCAGCGCCCGTTGCCGGTCGGGGTCGCGCAGCAGGTGCAGCAGTCGCATCGCGTGCTCGCTCGGATCGTGGCCATCGACCAAGAACCCGGTGCGCCCATCCTCGACGACGAACGGGAGCCCACCGACACGGGCCGCGATCACCGGCGTGCCGCACGCCTGGGCCTCCAGCGCGACCAGCCCGAAGGACTCCGAGCGCGAAGGCACGAGCACGACGTCGGCCGCGGCGTAGAAGTCGGCCAGGCGCTCCTGGGGCTGGGGCGGGAACAACATCACCCGGTCGGCAACGCCCAGTGCGGTGGCGAGTTCCAACAACCGGGCGACCTCGCCGAGATCGGCGCCGCTGGGGCCACCGACGATCGCCAGCTGCAGATCGCGTGCCGTCGCGGGATCCGATGCGACGGCTTCCGCGATCGTGCGGATCGCGATGTCGGGACCCTTGTGCGCCTGCAGGCGGCCCACGAACAGCGCCAGGCGCAGACCTTTGAGGTAGAGGCGTTCCCGGGCTTGATCTCGATCTCTCGGCGTGAACATCAGGTGATCGACCCCAGGCGGCACCAGTCGGATGTGCTCGGGGTCCGCGCGATAGAGCCCCACCAACTGGCCCGCCTCGGCGGGCGTTGGGGCAAGGATGCGATCGGACGCGGCGATCACACGGGACTCCCCATCGATCCGCACCGCAGGCTCGGGCCGTTCCCCCTGCGCCAGCGAGTAGTTCTTGACCTTGCCGAGCGTGTGGAAGGACGCCACCAGCGGCACGCCCCAGAGCTGGCGGACCGCGTCGCCGACCCATCCGGACAGCCAGTAGTGGCTGTGCACGACCCCATATCGGTGTCCATTCATCTTGGCGTGCCGGATCACGCCGCCGAGGAACTCCGGCAGGTAGCGGGGCAGCTCGGCCTTCGGGATCGGCGCGCAGGGTCCGGCCTTGATCGACACGACGTGGGCGTGCGAGGTCAGATGCTTGGTCTCGTGATCGAGCCCGCCACGACACCGAGTGAACAGGTCGACGTCGATGCCTCGGTCCTGCAGCCTGGTCGCCACGGAGCGGATGTAGACGTTCATCCCACCGGAGTCCCCGGTCCCGGGTTGATCAACCGGGGACGTATGCACCGACAGCATCGCGGCGCGGGGTTGCGTGGTCATCGTCTGCCTGCCTGCATGGGTTCCCCCGGGAACGGTGTGGCGGAGCTCCTTCGATGCTACGCGCGATCCAGCGTAAGGGTGAGGATCGCCTCCAGGTGGCCCACCGGGCGCCCGCCGCCGCGCACCGTCGGACGCAGGTTGGGCCGTAACCGGCGGCGGGCGCCCGGTGCGAGCAGCCCCAGCTGACCGAGCACCGCGATCGTCGCGGGGCCCGCGGCCCGGTAGCCTCCGTCGGCCACCTTGACCGCCACGCCGATGCCGGCCGATAGCGACACGGCACAGTCCAGCGCCTCCGCCCCCTCTTTGACCACGAGATCGGGCGTGGCTTGCATGATCGCGGTGTCGTCGCGCGCCTTCCCGCCGACCAAGTACGGCTCGGTGCGCATCGCCGCGATCGCCAGGGCGAGGGCTCGGCCGGCGTCGGTCGCTTCGGGGGCCGCCAGCCGCGCGTACATGGTCGCGATCGCGCGCAACGGCAGGCCGTGCACGGGGATGCCGCAGCCGTCGACGCCGACGATCGGTCGGGCGCCGGACAGCGCGCGCACGAGGGGCAACACGCGCCGGTGGTGCGGGTGCGATCGGGACCGATACGTGTCCAGCGGCCACCCTGCTTGCGCGCTCGCGACTAACATGCCGGCGTGGTTGCCGCTGCAATCGTGGAACACCGGGCGGGCCGCCGGGGTGCGCAACGCCGCTTCGGCCACGCCACCGCGCCGCAGCAGCCGTCGCACCGCGCGCACGTGGATCGGCTCGCCGTTGTGCGACGAACACATGATGGCGATCTCACGAGCCGGCAACGCCAGATCGATCGACGCCAGCGAGACGGCCGCCTGGATCGGCTTCATGCACGAGCGCGCGAACACGATCCGATCCGGGTCGCCGACCGATGCGATCAGCCTCCCGGCCTCGTCACAGACCGCGATATCGCCGAGGTGCACGGATTCGATCACCCCGGAACGAACGACCTGCACCAACGGCGCCGAGCCCATCGAACGGCAGCGTAGCGCAGCGGGTGGGAGGGCAGCCTCAGCCGACCGCGACGGTTGGGGTGCGCCCGAGCACGCTCGGTTCGCGTTCGACCAGGTCGAGGAACACCTCGACGACATCGGGATCGAACTGGGTGCACGCGCCCATCACGATCTCATCGATCGCCTGCTCGACGGACAGCGCGGCGCGGTAGGGCCGGTCGTTGGTCATCGCGTCGAACGAGTCGGCGATCGCGAAGACGCGGGCGGCCAGCGGGATCTGCTCATGACGAAGTCCTCGAGGGTAGCCGGTGCCGTCCCACCGCTCGTGGTGCGAACCGACGATGTCGACCGCGCCGGACAGGAACCGGATCGGCTCGACGATCTGGGCGCCGATCGTCGGGTGCTCACGCATCACCGACCATTCCCGGGCATCCAGCGGGCCGGGCTTGCAGAGGATCTGCTCGGGGATGCCCACCTTGCCGATGTCGTGCAGCCAGAACCCGTAGCTCGTCTCCGGCTGGGACGCCATCACGGGGTCGACCGCCATCGCGATCGCCATCCCGAGACCCTGGGTGCGGTCCAGGTGTCCCGCAGTCGTCCGATCCTTCGCCTCCACGACCTGCGCGAACGAGGTCATCGTCGACACATAGGTATCGCGAAGCTCATCGAGCGCCCGCTCGAGCTGTCGGCTGCGCGTGCGCTCGGCACTGTAGAGCTCGCCGACCTCGCGCGCGAACACGTGCAGCTGGGCCTGCAAGGTGGGGAGTTCCGGATCTCGGACCCGGTCCCCGCGAGGGGAGAGGAAGGGCAGGTGCATGGGGCCTGTGAACGCTACACCGGGATCGGCGTCGCGCAAGCGCATCGTTGCCCTTTCGACCGTGGCGGAACATCCCCGCACGAACCATTCACGTATAGACCCGATCGGGGGGATGACTCCCCGTCAGCGAAGCGAGAGGCTGGGATCGTCCTTGTACCGGCGCTTCAGCTCGTCCTGAAGCGCGTCCAGGGCCTCGAACACGTCGCGGCGAGCACCCGAGACGCCCTCTTCCTCGTCGACGAGCGCGGCGATGGCGGCGGTCAACGCCGCATCATCCAAGGTGACGGGATCGGAGATCTCGGCGTCGCTCGCGAGGCGCTCGACACGCCTGCGGGCGAGCAGCATCTCTTCCTCGGGAACGCCGACCCGAACGGCCTCGCCGCGCGAGGTCACCGGGTGATCGTCGTCGGACAGGATCTCGGACAACCGGTCCACCAGCGGAGCGGTTTCGCCGGTGGCACGGCCCTGTGCCTCGGCCTTCAGGATCTCCGCCCGCCCCTGGAGCAGGCGCCGCAACAGCGAGAGGTATTCGCGCTCGGCGAGACAGTCGTCGCGCCGCGCGCGCAGATCATCCAGCGGCAGGCCGGCGAGATCCGCCACGAACCCAGGGTCGCGGATCTTGTCGATCCGCCGGTTGCCGACGTGCTCGCTCACGGGCGCGATGCTACACCGCCCCGCCGACCGCGACCGCGCGACACGCCGCTCAGCCCTGCATCGCGGCGATCAGGATGTCGGCCACTTCGGGGCGACTGAACTCCTGCGGAGGGCGCTCGCCGTTGGCAAGCATCTCGCGCACCTTCGTCCCGGACAGTGACACGCGGTCCTCCGCCTCGTGCGGACACGTCTTGGGCGATCCCATCCCCTCGCACTTGTTGCACCAGAACGAGTGCTCGAACATCAACGGGGTGATACCCAGCTCGGCGGCCCGAAACTCTTCGAAGATCTTCTGCGCGTCGTAGGTCCCGTAGTAGGTGCCCACGCCGGCGTGGTCGCGCCCGACGATGAAGTGCGTACAGCCGTAGTTCTTGCGGGCGATCGCATGCCAGATCGCCTCGCGGGGACCCGCGTATCGCATCGCCGCGGGGAACACGCTGATCATCGCGCGGTCGCGCGGGTAGTAGCCCGAGAACAGCGCTTCGTAGCACTGCATGCGCACCGCGGGCGGCACGTCGTCGGCCTTCGTCGCGCCCACGAGTGGGTGGACAAGCAGACCATCGACGATCTCGAGCGCGCACTTCTGGATGTACTCGTGCGCACGGTGGATCGGGTTGCGGGTCTGGAACCCCACGATGGTCTTCCAGCCGCGCTCGTGGAACGCCTCGCGGGTCTCGGCGGGCGTCAGCCGATAGTTGCCGAAGTCGTCGTGCGTCGGCAGCGAGATCACCTCGAGGTCGCCTGCGATACAGGTGTCGCCGCTGTCGTACATCGCCTTGACGCCCGGGTGCTCCGCGTCGTCGGTGCGGTAGACCGACAGCGCCTCTTTGTGTTTGTCCCGCTTGAACTGGCCCGTGACCCGCAGGATCGCGACCGCCGCCGCGCCCTCTGCCGGGCACAGCGCGATCGCCTCGGCGCCGCCTACGCGATGCAACGCGTCGTCGGCCACGCTCAGGACCACCGGGATCGCCCAGGCGAGCCCGTTGGCCAGACGCATGTTCTCCAGCACGCCGTGATAGTCGGCCTCGCTCTGGAAGCCGGTCAGCGGACTGAGTGCACCGACCGCGAGCATCTCCAGGTCGGACAGCTCCCGCTCGTTCACCACCAGCTTCGGCAGGTTCGCGGCCTCGGCCGCCAGGTTCGCGGCTGCGTCGCCGCCGGCCAGCAGGTTGATCAGGGTGCCTCCGTGAGGAGCGATCGGATACGTGTCGGACATGATGACAAGGCCTCTCGTCGGATCCGACCAGGATACGGAACGCGCAGGCCCGGCGACCGCAGTGGCTACGCGACGACCCAGAGGGCCTCGCGCGCGAGCTCGATCTCCAAGCGCCGATGCTCGCCGAGCGGGTCGCCGTCCACCTGCACCGGGAACGGTTCCGCGGCGGTCACCAGCACGTGCGACGCATCGTGCGCATACTCGAGGTCGCGGCCGTGCACATGGCGGGCCGAGCCGAGCACCTGCCAGGCGATCCGCGGCACGTTTCGCCGCCTGAGCTTGCGGATCGCAAGCACGTCCAGGCCCTTGTCGAGCGAGGCGTCGGGTGTCATCCGCAGCCCTCGCTCCTTGTAGAACGTGTACGGGTCGGTGCGCCCGACCATGACCGACAACGATGGGAAGGCATCCGAGCCGTCGACCGAGACCGAAAGGTCCGGCTGCTTGCCCGCGTAGCCGACGAGCAGCTCCCAGGACACCGCGCGGAACGCCGCTCGGTTGAATTTCGCCTTCGTGTCGGGGAACTTCTTCTCGAGGCGGCGCATGGCAGCGGCGTCGATGCCGGCGCCGCAGTTGACCGCGAAGTACCGGCCGTCGGCACGGCCGAGGTGCAGCGGGAATGCCTCGTCGTCAAGGGCCTTCGGGATCAACATGCCGGTGCACTCGACCGGGTCGGTGGGCAGGCCGAGCGCGCGGACGAGCACATTGGTCGCGCCGCCGGGCAACACCGCGAGCGCGACGTCGGTGCCCGCGAGCGCGTTCACGGCTTCGTTGATGGTGCCGTCGCCGCTGAACACGACGACCAGGTCGATGCCGTCGGCGACGGCTTGGGCGGCGAGCTCGCTCGCGTGCCCTTTCTCTTTGGTCTCGGCGACCTCGAGCGCGAAGTCGGCCGACAGGGCTTTCTCGATCACCGCGAGGGTCGGCTTGGACACGGTTCGGGCCACAGGGTTGACCACGAGCAAAACTCGGTGGAACCGCATCGCGGGAGTATCCCAGGCTTGCGGGGAACGCGCGAACCGTGTGGCGATCAGCCCCCGCTGACGGGGGGCAAGATCGCGACCTCGTCGCCCTCGGCGATCACGGTGCCGCGATCCGCCCGCTCGCCGTTCACGACGAACGTCGAGACCGCCACGATCGCAGCGAAGCGCTCGCCCCGATCGGCCGAGACCGCGTCGGCGAGGTCGCCGACGGTGCGACCGCGCGCCTGCACCGAAGGCGAACCGGCGAGTTCCCGGAGCGCCGCGAACAGCCGCACGGTGGTCGTCATCGCAGGTCAAGCCTAACGGCGCGGATGCCGAACCGGTAGGCTGCGCAGATCCCGATGGCCATCGTGCTCCTGCTTTCCGATCGCTCCCCGGCGCAGGCACTACCCGCGCTCGACGAGCTGCGTCCCGACCTCAAGCACGAGCCGCTCGCCGTCAGCTCGCTCGCGCACGCGCACGCGATCGAGCCCGCGCTGCTGCTGGTCGACGCCGGCGAGAACCCCGGGCAGGCCTGGTCGGTGCTGACCGCGCTGCGCGACGCAGGCACCCAGGTCCCGAGGGTCGTCATCGTCGAGCGGACGGACCTCGAGCGCTACCCGTGGCATGAGGTCGCGGACGAGTTCGTCTACCCAGGGGCACCCGAGGCAGAGCTCCGGGTGCGCTTCGCGATGCTGCGCCGGCGCACCGACGACGGCGACGGCGCGATCGTGCGGCTCGGCGACCTGCGGATCGACACCGACACCTACAAGGTCGTCGCGGCCGGGCGAACGCTGGATCTCACGTTCAAGGAGTTCGAGCTGCTGCGCTTCCTCGCAATACATCCGGGCCGTGTCTTCACGCGGCCGGCGCTGCTTCGCGAGGTGTGGGGCTACGACTTCTACGGCGGAACCCGCACGGTCGACGTGCATGTGCGGCGCCTCCGGGCGAAGCTCGGCGCCGAGCACGAGCACCTGATCGAGACGGTCCGCTCGGTCGGCTACCGCATCCGCGCCGACCTCTGAGCCCTTCGGCCTACTCCTGGCCACCGGACCCGATGACCTAGCACGCAGCACCCAGGAACAAATGACACCGCTGGGCTCTGCGCGGCAGGGCGCGTGACGGCCGATGCCTCTGCCATGAACGCCTGGCTCACCACCGCGAAGCTCGTCCCGGTCCTGGGACTCATCCCCCTCGGCGCCGCCGTGCAGGCCTCGTTCATGCAGCGCGATCCAGCGCGGATCCGCGTGCGGGCGAACGGAGAGAACGCCCGCATTCGCCGCCACCGCTCGCGCGGCTAACCTGAGCACCACCCATCCCCCCCGGCACTGGGGCCGGCGCCTTCGGCGCCGGCCCCTCGCCACATCTGCACGCCTCCGTTACGCAGAGTTAACGTCGAGGTAACGGAATCGGGCCCTCGGGCTCCTACCCTTGGTGCATCGTCGACCACCGAGGGGAAGGAGTCATCGTGGCGAACCCGAAGACGCCCAAGGACGTCATCGCCATGGCCAAGGAAGCCGGGGCCTTGATCGTGGATCTTCGCTTCACCGACCTGCCGGGCCAGGTGCAGCATCTGTCCCTGCCGATCCACGAGCTGACCGACGAGAAGTTCGCCGACGGCCAGCCCTTCGACGGTTCGTCCGTGCGCGGATTCCAGGAGATCCAGGAATCCGACATGCTGCTCGAGCTCGATCCGACGACCGCGTATATGGATCCGTTCACGAAGCACCCCACGCTCAACATGACGTGCTTCGTCAAGGACCCGATCACCGGTGAGGACTACTCGCGCGATCCGCGCAACATCGCGAAGAAGGCCGAGCTCTACCTGCAGCAGACGGGCATCGCCGACACCGCGTTCTTCGGCCCCGAAGCGGAGTTCTACATCTTCGACTCGATCCGTTATGACCAGAACGAGTTCGAGGGCTACTACCACGTCGATTCGATCGCAGGCGCCTGGAAGTCCGGCTCCGAGGAGGAGGGTGGGAACCTCGGGTACAAGCCTCGGTACAAGGGGGGCTACTTCGCCTTGCCCCCGATGGACAAGTATCAGGACCTGCGTACCGACATGGTGCTGAATCTGGAGCACGTCGGGCTCACGATCGAGGTGCACCACCACGAGGTGGGCACCGCGG
>JBDUBL010000026.1:0-26070 GCA_040004125.1 Actinomycetota bacterium | reverse complement strand
AGTTGCACGAGGCGAAATCGGCGAGCCAGTGGTCGCCGACACGGATCCGCCGGCCCCGCTGTTCCTCGATGACGGCGTCCATCATCGGATGCGTCGTCGTCAGTCGCGTCAGGGTCGGCAACCGTCTCCACCCAGCGGTCGAGCCAGCCGTCGTCGGAGCGCCTGCGCGGTTTGCCATTGGGCGACGGCTCGGTCGGGATGTCGGAGACGCGCCGAACCGGCATGGATGAACCGTTGTTGCCCATGGCTCTAGACCATCGGGCTCCCCGTCGGGACCCTTGAGCCACGCGGGTGCTTCTGGCCGGAGCCTCCCGGGCCACCTATGCTCGGCCGATGGCGCGTCCCCTGCATGTCGGCGTTCAGTTGCCCGAGGCCGAGCGTGAAGCGCCGTGGTCGGAGTACGACCGCATGGCCTGCGCGGCCGAGGAGGTCGGGTTCGACTCCGTGTGGATGGGGGACCACCTGCTGTATCGAGACCCCGGCGACCCGGAGCGCGGGCCGTGGGACGCCTGGACGATCCTGGCGGGGGTTGCTGCCGTCACGACGCGAGTCCGGGTCGGCCCGCTGGTTGCCTGCCTGGCGTTTCATCGACCGGGCATGCTGGCGCGGATGGCCGCGACCGTGAACGACATCTCCGGGGATCGACTGATGCTCGGGGTCGGCGCCGGGTGGAACGAGCCGGAGTTCCGTGCATTCGGCGTGCCCTTCGATCACCGGGTCGCACGGTTCGAGGAGTCCTTCGACGCGATCCGCCGTCTGCTGGCCGGCGAGCGCGTCACGGCACGCGGGCGATTCGTCGAGCTCGACGATGCAGTGTTGTACCCGCGCATCGCGCGGCCGCCGCGACTGATGATCGGTTCCACCGGTGAGCGCGTGCTTCGCGCCACCCTGCCGTGGGTCGATGCCTGGAACGCGTGGGGCCCCTGGTGCGGCAACGATCCGGATGGGTTCGCCCGGGAAAGCGCCCGTGTGTCCGTCCTCGCGCGCGCGGCCGGCCGTGACCCGGCAGCGGTGCAGCGATCCGTCTGCGTCTACGCCGAGGTCGATATCGCGCCCGGGGAGCGAGCCTTCGAGGAAGACGCACCGCCGTTGACCGGCGGCGCCGTCGGGATCGCCGAGGGGCTTCAGGCGTTCGGCGAGGCCGGCGCCGACGAGGTGATCCTCGTCCTGAACGTGGTGACGGAACGCTCGATCCGCGCGCTCGGCGATTCGCTGGCGCTGCTGGAGGCATGACGGACCGATGAGCGATACGGGTGGGTCGCGGCTCGTGGCCAGCAGTCTGCTGCTCGCCGTCATCTTCGCGGTCGTGGCGGTCGTCTTGGCGGCGCCCGACACGGCCGCGCAATTGCTCGGGTGGTTCGTTGCCGGTATGGCCGTAGGCGTCGTGGATCGGATCCGTTTGCGGCGGCGGCCTCACACGGCACCCCCGGTGCGCGGCACCGCCCGGATCGTCGTGATCGGGATCGGGGTCGTCGTCGTGGCGGCCGCCCGGGTCTTCTTCGGGGAGGGCTTCGTGCCGGTGCTCATGGCCTTCGGCTCGGGCGCCGTGCTGGTCGGTGCGATTCCCCGCGGAGCGAAGATGCGCTGACGCAGAGCGCGAACGCCTACTATCCGCAGGTGGATCGGCGTACCTTCCTGCGTCGGAGTGGTATCGCGGCGCTGGGGGCGTCGTTGCTGCCGCTCATCGAGTCGTGCACGCGGGCCCACTCGTCCTCGACGTCGGTCGCGCGGTCGCCCGCACCGACCGCGGGCGGCTCGACGGTCGCAACGCCGGCGGACTGGCGATCACTCGCCGAAAGCCTCGACGGCGTGGTGTACCGGCCGTCCTCGACCGGCTACGTGGTCGCCTCGCAGCTGTTCGATCCGCGCTTCGACGGTTCCCACCCACAGGCGGTGGTGCGCTGCACATCCTCGAGCGACGTGCAGCGCTCGATCGCGTTCGCCCGCGCGCACGAGATCCTGATCGCCCCGCGGTGCGGTGGGCACAGCTACGGCGGCTACTCGAGCGGCCCCGGGATCGTGATCGACGTCTCCGGTCTATCGAGCGTGCGACTGTCGCCGGGAAGCGTGCGGGTCGGCGGGGGCGCGCGTCTGATCGACCTCTCCGCTGCGATCGGGCCGGCCAACGTCGCCGTGCCCGGCGGCACCTGCCCGACCGTCGGCATCGCCGGGCTCACCCTCGGCGGGGGGCAGGGCGTCATCGGCAGGAAGTTCGGTCTCACGTGCGACATGCTGACCGAGGTCGAGATGGTGACGGCAGACGGCACGCTTCGACGGTGCTCGACGCGACAGGAACCCGATCTGTTCTGGGCGAGCCAGGGAGGCGGGGGTGGAAATTTCGGCATCGCGACCGCGTTCACCTTTCGGACGGCGCCCATCGGGCAGGTCGTCGTGTTCACGTTGGATTGGCCGTGGGATGCGGCCGCGGAGGTCGTCGATGGATGGCAGCGATCGGGACCGGCGGCACCGGACGAGCTGTGGTCGGACTGCCATCTCGTGTATCGGAGCGGTGGCGGGCCGACGGTCTCCGTGAACGGGGTCTTCGTGGGGGAGGCCGCCGATCTGTCGCCGCACCTGACGGCGCTCACGAGGGTCATCGGCTCCGATCCGTCCGCCACCTACGTCACGCCGATGACGTACGCCTCGGCGATGCTTTTCGAGGCCGGGTGCACCGGCCTCACAACCGCACAGTGCCATCTGCCATCGCAAGATCCTGCCGGAACGTTGACCCGCGAGTCCAACATCGTCACATCAGACTTCTACGACACGGCGGTTCCGAGCGACGGGGTTCAGGCGATGGTCGACGCTGTCGGAGCGCGAGCCGACGACGCGGCTCTGCGCCGCAGCACCGGCGGTATCCTGCTCGATGCCTTCGGCGGCGCGATCAATCGCGTTCCGGCCGACGCGACGGCCTTCGTGCACCGCTCGTCTCGCTTCCTGGCGCAGGGCTTTGCCACGCTTCCGACCGGCACCGACTCCACCGTGATGGCGGACAACGAACGATGGCTGCGGGCCTTCTGGCGCTCGATGCGCCCCTGGGCCAGCGGGTACGCCTATCAGAACTACATCGATCCGAACCTACGGGACTGGCAGCATGCCTACTACGGCACCAACCTGCCTCGGCTCGTCGAGGTGAAGACGGCGTATGACCCTGACGACGTGTTCCACTTCGCTCAGAGCATCCCGACGAGCTGAGGGTCCGCCGGCCTGATCGGTCAGCCGCGCAGCGTCGGGCCGTGGTAGCCGTCGACGAAGCCGGCGCCGTACAAGGCTTCGACCGACGGATGCGTGCGCGCCGGAGCGCCGTCGATCCGACGGAGCTCGATCGCACGTACGCGCCCATCCTTGGCCAACGACGCCAGCGCGTCGGCCCACACCGACGGGTCGGCGCCGGGGAACGTGACCAGGGTCCTGGCGCCCCGTTCGAGGAACGCCGCGGGCGAACCGTCTTGGAGCACGACGAACGCGCCGGCCGCGCGCGAGCAACGACCCCTGGTCTCGGGCCAGGGGAGCGCGGCGCCGTACGGTTGCGCCGGGTCGGCCGCGGCGAGCGTCTGGACGACCGAACCGGGCGCGCGAGCCGCGCGCAGCCGATCGACCGCGCCCTGCATCGCGAACTGCGCGGCTCCGAGCCCGGCGACGAAGTAGCCGCGCCGAGCCTTGCCCGATTCTTCCATCGCGCGCAACACCGGATAGACGCCTGCGAACCCGCCCGGCGTGCCCTCGGCCAACACCGTCTCGCGCGACACCAGGCCGTGGCGATGAAGGAGCCGTTCCGCGCTCGCCACGGACCGCTCGGTGGGACTCGTCGGCACGGAGATGAGATCGGCCACCAACGACCACCGGCCGGCCCCCGCCGGGGGTCCCGCGAGCCGAAGCGCGCCGGGTCGAGGTCGCGCGGGCGTCCGCGATGCGCGGCGGCTCGACCGAGCGAACGCCCGCAGCGGTGCGAGCGTGTCGTTCGTCACCGCACCGGCCCAGACCAGATCCCAGAGCGCGCCGAGCAGCACCCACGGATCGGCAGTGCCCGATGCCCGGACGAGATCGGGCCAGAAGGATGCGCCACGGGCGGCGAGGTGCTCACGGATCGCGTCGTGGACCGGGCCGTCGGGGGTTGCAGAAGGCTCGGGCGCCAGCGCGGCGGCACGGTCCCGGAACAACAGCGTGACGCGCCCGTCGTCGGCACCGAGCGCGCCGGCGCCGATCCACACGAGATCGCCGCCGGCGGTCAGCGCGTCGAGGTCGGCGGGACGGAACCCCTGCACGCGGGCAGGCAGGACGTCGCGTTCGAGGATCGACGCGGGCAGCGCCGCGCCCTGGAGCCGTTCGAGCGCCCGGATGAGCGCGTCGGGCCCACCGTGGGGGCGGTCGGCGCCCTGCCAGGCGGGCAGGAACCGAGCGAACACGGCGGCGTCGACCGGTTCCACCTCTTTGCGCAGCGCGGCAAGCGACCGACGGCGGATCCGTCGCAACACGTCGGCATCGCACCATTCCCGTTCGTACCCACCCGGCCGGAACTCGCCGTGCACCACGCGGTCGGCCGCGACGAGGGTCTCGAGCGCCCGACGGGCCGCCTCGGGAGTGATCGCCAGCCGCTGCGTCACGTCGACGGTGACGAACGGGCCGTGGGTCCGAGCGAAGCGCGCCACCAGATCCTCGAGCGGCCGCTCGGTGGCCTCGGTGAACGCGTCCGGCACGTCGCGGGGCAGCGCGACGCCCAGCGCATCACGCAGACGCCCGGCGTCCTCGATCGCAGCTATCCGTTCCTGCCCGCCGAGCGTCAGCCGGATCGCGCGATGTTCGCCGACGAGCGTTTCGACCCCGGCGGCTGCATCGCCGTCGGTGCGCGCGGCGATCTCGGTCACCGTGAGCGGCCCGAGGTCTCGGAGCAGGTCGTGCAGCCCGTCGATCGAGCGCGCCTGCCGTCCCTCGGCGAGCCGCTGCAGTTCCAACTCGACCGTGTCGAGCGCGGCGGGGTCGAGCAGCTCGCGCAGGTCCTCGGAGCCGAGTAGGTCACGGAGCAGATCTCGGTCCAGCGAGAGCGCCGCCGCCCTGCGTTCGGCCAGCGGCGCGTCACCTTCGTACATGAACACGGCGATCCAGGCGAACAACAGCGATTGCGCGAACGGCGACGCTCGCTCCGTATCGACAGCGATCAGGCGTGTCTGCCGCGACGCGAGCGAGCGCATCAGGTCCTGCAGGGCAGGCAGGTCGAAATGATCGCGCAGGCATTCGCGGGTGGCTTCCAGCAGCATCGGGAACTCGGGGTAGCGCCCGGCGGCGGCCAAGAGGTCGGCGCTGCGCTGGCGTTGCTGCCACAACGCGGTGCGTCGGCCGGGCATGCGCCGCGGCAACAGCAAGGCGCGTGCCGACGCCTCACGGAAGATGCTTGCGAATAGCGCCGTACCCGGCAGCGTCGCGACAACCACCTCCTCGATCTCCCCGGGCGTGAACAGGAGGTCCTCGAGCGGGATCGCGGTCACCGCTTCGGGCAGGCGAAGCACGATGCCGTCGTCGGACCACAGGACCTGGGCCCCGGGACCCAGCCGCTCGTGCAGCCGTGCCTCGATCGCAAGCGCCCAGGGTGTCAGGACGCGGGCGCCGAGCGGGGACAGGATGCACACCCGCCAGTCGCCCAGCTCGTCGCGGAACCGCTCGACCACGATCGTGCGGTCGTCGGGCACCGCGCACGCGGTGGTCTGTTCGTCAATATAGTTGACCAAGTTCGACGCCGCCCGCTCGTCGAGTCCCAGGTCCTCGCGAAGCCTGCGCAACGTCTCGTCGGCATGGGTCGAGCGAAGCTCCCGGGTGAAGCGGCCGATCGCCAACCCGAGCTCGACCGGCCGGCCGGGGCCGGGTGCCTTCCAGAAGGGAAGCTTCCCGTGCTCGCCGGGGGCGGGGGTGACGACGACGCGGTCGCGCGTGATGTCCTCGATCCGCCACGACGTCGCTCCCAGCACGAAGACCTCCCCCCGGCGCGATTCGTACACGCACTCCTCGTCGAGCTCCCCGACGCGCGAGCCGTCGGTGGTGAAGACGCCGAACAGACCGCGATCCGGGATCGTGCCGCCCGAGGTGATCGCGAGGCGGCCCGCACCGTCGCGCGCGCGGATCGTGTCGTCGGAACGGTTCCATACGACGCGCGGACGCAGCTCGGCGAATGCATCGTTCGGGTAGCGCCCGGCCAGCATGTCCAGGACCGCGCGCAGCAGCTCATCGGACAGGTCGGCGAACGGTGCCGCTCGCCGGATCGTTTCGCCGAGGCCGGCGAGGGTCCAAGTGTCGACGGCGGTCATGGCGACGATCTGCTGGGCCAAGACGTCGAGCGGGTTGCGCGGGTAGCTCGTAGCCTCGATGTCGCCGGCGAGCATCCGTTCGGCGACCACCGCCGTCTGCAGCAGGTCGCCGCGGTACTTCGGGATCAGCTTGCCGACGCTGGGCGCCCCCACCTGGTGACCGGCGCGCCCGATCCGCTGCAGGCCGCTTGCCACCGAACCGGGCGCCTCGACCTGCACGACCAGGTCGACCGCGCCCATGTCGATGCCGAGCTCGAGCGAGGACGTGGCGACGATCGCGCGCAACCACCCGGCCCTCAGCGCCTCCTCGACCTCGGTGCGTTGCTCGCGCGCGAGCGAGCCGTGATGGGCGCGAGCGATGTCCTCCCCCGCGAGCTCGTTGAGGTTGGCGGCCAGGCGCTCGGCGCTGCGCCGGTTGTTGACGAACACGATCGTCGAGCGGTGCGTGCGGATCAGGTCGAGCAGCACGGGATGGATCGAGGGCCAGATCGATGAGCGGTCGATACCGGCGCGATCCTCGCTCGGCCGCCCGCCCAGGCTCATGTCGTCGATCGGCACGATCACCTCGAGATCCAGCTGTTTGCGGACGCCTGCATCGACGACGGCGACGTCGCGGGGACGACCGGGTTCCTCGAACCCACCGAGGAACCGCGCGATCTCATCGAGTGGCCGCTGCGTGGCCGACAGCCCGATCCGCTGAAGCGGCCGTTGCGTTTCGGCGGCGAGCCGCTCCAACGAGAGCATCAGGTGCGCGCCGCGCTTCGTTGCAGCCATCACATGGATCTCGTCGACGATCACCGTCGTCACGCCGCGCAGGGTTTCGCGCGCCTGGGAGGTCAGCATGAGGTAGAGCGACTCGGGGGTCGTGATCAGGATGTCGGGGGGGGTGCGGAGCAGTCGCCGTCGTTCCCGCGCGTCGGTGTCGCCGGTGCGCACGCCTACCGTCGGGATGTGCGGGAACGGCCGGCCCAGTCGGTCCGCCTCGTCTTGGATCCCGGCCAAGGGGGCCCGCAGGTTCCGCTCCACGTCGACCGCGAGCGCACGGAGCGGGGAGATGTACAGGACGCGCGTGCGCCCCTCGCCTTCGGAGGGCGGCGCAGCGGCCAGCCGATCGATGGCCCACAAGAATGCCGCGAGCGTCTTGCCCGATCCGGTCGGCGCGAGGAGCAAGGTGTTGCGGCCCTCGGCGATCGAGGGCCAGCCCACGCGTTGCGCATCGGTCGGCGCCCCGAACGTGGCCTCGAACCAGGCCCGGGTGGCGGGGGAGAACGCGGAGAGGGTCACGGCGCCCTCCACGCTACCCCGTCGCTCCGACATGGGTCGGCGAGCGTCCCCTGTGTCCGCGGACTGGGCTAGCCTGTGCCGGGTGACCGGCGACACGTTCGACGCGCGCTACGCCCGAACCCCCGACGGCGTTTCGATCGCCTACCAGGTGCTGGGCGACGGTCCGATCGATGTCGCATGGGCGCCGGACCTCTGGAGCGTCGATGCCCTCTGGCAGGTGCCCAAGTACGCCGCCTGGTTCCGCGGGCTGGCCTCGTTCTCCCGGTTGATCCTGCACGATCGCCGTGCGAGCGGTGCATCGAGCCGCAACGTCGAGGTGCCGAACCTCGAGACGCGGATGGCCGACCTGCGCACGGTGCTCGATGCGGTCGATGCCGAACGCCCCGTGCTGGCCGGACAGCTCGAGGGCGGGGCCGTCAACGTGCTATTCGCCGCCACGATGCCGGAACGGGTGCGCTCGGTGATCTGGTGGTACCCGGCCCCTCGCTCGGTCGAGGCGCCCGACTACCCGTGGGGTGGCACGCAAGCGGACCTGGAGGGTTGGCTGCAAGACATCGTCGATGGCTGGGGAACGCCCGGCTACAACGACCCGAACGAGCAGACGATCGACTGGGGCCTGCTGTCGCGGCAGTCCTCGACGCCCGACGTCGCGATCCAGCACGAGTTGATCTGGCGCCAGACCGACGTGCGCGGAACGCTGCCGGCGGTGACCGCACAGACCCTGCTTCTCGCACGCGAACAGGATCGTGCGGCGCTCGAGTACCTGGTCGCCCTGATGCCGCACGCCACGATGCGCCTGCTGTCGGGCGCCGGCGACAGCATCCCGCCGATCAACGAGCAGCGGGGGGTCCTTCGCGCGATCCGCGACTTCATCGGTGTGCAAGCGCAGACACCGGAGCTCGACACGGTGCTTGCGACCGTGCTGTTCACCGACATCGTGCACTCGACCCAGCACCAGTCGGCACTGGGGGACACCGGGTGGAAGGAGCTCGTCGGTCACCACCACGCGATCGTCCGAGAGGCGCTCGTTCGCTGGCGCGGCGTCGAGAACGACACCGCGGGAGACGGGTTCTTCGCGACCTTCGACGGCCCGGCGCGCGCGATCCGCTGCGCACAGGAGGTCGTGCAGCGCGTCACGGATCTCGGCATCCAGGTGCGCGCGGGTATCCATACGGGCGAGTGCACGGTGATCGACGGCAAGGTGGGCGGTCTCGGGGTCGTGATCGGCTCGCGGATCGCCGACACCGCCGGACCCTCGGAGATCTTGGTATCGCAGACGGTGAAAGATCTGACGGCCGGATCAGGGCTGACGTTCGAAGAGATCGGCGCCTGCGAACTGAAGGGGATCCCCGAACGCTGGCGATTGCACCGCGTCGCCGCTTGATCCGGCTAGGCGAACCGTTCCACCAGCCACGCGACGGCGAACGCGACCAGTTCGCGCGCCGGCAGGAGCACGCTGGTCGAGGCGCCGACCGGACCGGTTCGGCCGATCCCGACATCGAGAGCCTCCGCGCGTCACGGATTCCCACGGGCCACCCAGCAGGAGCACCGAACCGCCGGCGTCGATCAATGTGCGCATCCGTTCCGGGATCCGACCGTCGTCGCGGTTCGCCTCGGACAAGGCCGGATCGAGCTTGACGCGGGGCGCCGACATCGGGCACGCTCCCGCCATGCGACCCCCGCGCTTGCTCTCCGTTCTGCTCGGCACGCTCCTTGTCGGTGGCATGCTCTCGACCGTGGGGACCGTTGCGGCGACTGAACGACGGGGCCACGGCTACCGCTCGTGGCTCCGGGGCAGTCCGGCCGACGTCCACCCGGCCACCCAGGGTGGTGCGATGCTGGCCGGCGGAGCCTATGACCGCGCGACCGCCTGGCGATGGTTCCTCGAACATGCGGGCTACGGCGACATCGTGACGATTTGTGCCACCTGCGACGCGGTCTACAACAGCTACATCTACAACCTGCACGAGGTCGATTCTGCCCAGACGCTGAAGCTGACCAAACGCGTCGCGACGTCCGACCCGTTCGTCCTGGAGTCGCTCGCCGGTGCCGACGGCATCTTCTTCGCCGGGGGCGATCAGTCCGACTACGTGCGCGTGTGGAAGGACTCGCCGGTCGAGGATGCGATCAACGACGCGATCGCCCGCGGTGTGCCCGTCGGTGGGATCAGCGCCGGTCTGGCGATCCAGGGCGAGTTCCTGTTCTCGGCGGAGAAGAACACGATCACGTCAGACCGGGCCCTGCTGAACCCGTACAGCAACAAGGTTCGGTTGCAGCGCGACATGCTGCGCGTGCCGCACCTGGGGGCCACGATCACCGATTCGCATTTCAGCGAGCGGCAGCGCCAAGGGCGGCTGCTCACCTTCATGGCGCGCACGATCGCCGACGGCTGGACCGGTGACGTCCGCGGGATCGGCGTCGACGAGGCGACCGCGGTGCTGCTCGAGGCCGACGGTACCGCCAGCGTTGTCGGCCCCGGCGCCGGCTGGTTCTTCCGGATGCGCGACGCCGACGTGGTCACCTGCACAGACGGGCAACCGCTCGAGACGCGAGCGATCGATGTGGTCGGCGTACATCGCGGTGACACGTTCGACCTGGCCAGCTGGTCGGGAAGCGGTGAGCGGCACACGATCCGCGCATCCGGTGGCGCCGTGATCTGGGACGCCTGAGGTTACGGGTTCCGCACGAACATCCCGCGAGATGCCCATTGCTGCGCGGGATCGGCGCTGACCAGTACGAGAGAGCCGCCAACGGGCGTGCCGTGCTCCAGCCCCGGTGTCCAGCCTGCGGACCAGAGGGTGCCGTCGGCGCGAGCGAGGTAGAGCGTGCCGCCGGCCAACGTGAGCCCGCGGACCGATCCCCAATCGAACCCCGAGCCCGGGGCGCTCGCGACGAACGTGACCGCGCCCACGGCGCTGGATTCCAACGAGAAGTAGCGGTCGTACAGGCGGTCGTCGCCGCGCACCGTGTAGTACAGCCGCCCGTCTTGCAAGAACATGCCGGTGGCGCTCGGGATCGGGAAGTAGCCCGGCACCAGCCCGTTGGTCGAGATGAGCTTTGCGGAGCCGAACGACGTGCCGTTGAACGTTCGCCGGTAGAACTTGCCGTCGTCCCAGCCGTAATAGACCTTGCCGTTGGAGAAGAACGCTCCGCGGGCGCGCGACCAGTCGATCGCCGATGCCTGTTGCGTCCGGGCTCCGGCGGTCGCGCCGTCGAAGGTGCGGTGCGCGGTCCAGAGCTGCCCGCCGGCCGTCACCGGTGTCGCATCCTTGTCGAGCAGCTCGATCCCGTTGATCTCCGGGTTGTTCACCCCGTGGGCGAACTCGATCGTGACCGAGCCGTCCGAGGTCACGTCGAATGCGCGCATCGTCCCCACGTTGTGCCCGACCGACGCGTTGGCGTCCCAGTTGTCGAGCACCGTGGCGCCGTCGATCGCCACGTCGAAGACGCGCGAGCCCGTGCCGTTGGTGCACGAGCAGCGGTCCGCGAAATACAGCCGCACCCGCACGTGGCGTCCCACCGTCACCGGGAAGTCCCACTGCATCTCCGGACTCGTGCCGGCGTCCCAGCGCTCCGTCCCGAACATCCCGGCCGGGGTCATGGCCGGCACCGTCGCGTCGAGCGCCGGTAGACCGCTCCAGGTGGTCGTGTTGCTGCCGGTGTTGCGATAGGGGCTCGAGCTCGCGGTGTCGTCGGACCAATCGGGGCCGCAGTCCAGACTCGGCAGCGACGGGCCAGCCGCGTTCACGCGATACAGGATCGACGGGTCGAGGCTCGGGCACGCGCCCGACGGCAGCGAATAGAGCTCGCCCGGCAGCGTCGCAACCGTCGGCACGGGCACCGTGGTCCCCCCAGCGAGTGGGAAGAACGCCAGCCGCGGGTGGTACTCGCCGCCGATCTGGTTCGTGTCGTCGCCGACCCAGAGCCCATCGGCCGTGGCCAACATGATGAACACGCCCTCGCCGGGGCTGCGGCCCGGGTTCCAGGACAGCGGCATGCCGTTGACCGGGTCCAGCGCGGCGATCGCGTGTCGCTTGATCGTCCCGGGGCCGACGGTGTCGCCCGCGTAGGGGTTGTTGTACCAGCGGTAGTGACCCCCTGTGTAGATCGCGGTGCCGGTCGCGGTGACGCTCCAGGTCGTGTCGCCACCCGCGTAGTCGACCCAGGTGGGCTGCTGGCTTCCACCGGCGCGACCAAGCTCCCATCGCGAGACCGAATCGCACAGCGTGTTCGCGTTCACGCCACCGTAGAAGGCGCCGGTGGTTCCGACGACGACGTAGGTGCCCGTGGGGTCGATGTCGATGTCGCGGATATAGGTGTCGAACTTGGAGGCGCATTGCATCACGAAGCGGGCCGTCGCCCAACTCGAGACCGAAGCGGTCTGGCCGGCGAGGTCCAGCAACGCCATCTGTTCGCGCGGCTGACCTCCGACGGTGGTGAAGTTGCCCACCGCGACCAGGGTCGCACCGTTGGGGGACACGTCGATCTTGGCGACGTGCGAGGTGCCGTTGTTGTGCAGCCCCGTGAAGGCCACGTTGACGCCGGCCGCGAGCGACCCGCTCACCGGGTCCACCGCCGCGAGCCCGCTGCGCGCGACACCGTCGATCTGTGTGAACGCGCCCGCCAGGTAGACGAGCCCGTTGGCGACGACCAGATCATCGACGGTTGCGCCCGTGGTCACGTCAGCGGCGAAGGAGGCGATCGGCGCGCCCGAGGCGTCGAGCGCCACGAGCCGACGGTGCGTCGCACCGTTGACCGTCGTGAAATCGCCGCCGACGAACAGCGACGTGCCGTCGGTCGCGAGCGCGTTCACCGGTGCATCGAGCGTGGGCTTGAAGGTCCTGGAGATCGCCCCGGTCGTCGTGTCGAACGCGAACAGGTACGCGCGTGGGTAGGTGCTCGCGTTGGCCTCCTGGGCCTGAGTGAACGTGCCGCCGACATACATCGTCGTGCCGATCTGGACGAGCGCGTAGACCCGCCCGTTCGTGACCCACGGGGTCCCATCGGCGGGATTGGCCGACACCACGCGATCCTGCAAGGTGTTCACGGCGCCGGTCGGCACGGCCGTGAGACCGGCGACGAGGCCGGCGACGAGCACGATGAGGAGGGCGCGCTGGCGCATCCCGAGCACCGTACGACGCGGGTGACATGGTGTCCCGACGTCCTTCGGCTGGAACCGTGTGCAGACGCCCTAGGCCCGAGGCCGGCGTTGGAAGAAACCGACCCTTGGCCGGTATCGCTCGAGACGCGCGGTCGCTAGGCTCCGCCGTCACGGATCGCTCGGAGGGGTGACGGGGTGCGGCACGATGGGCTCGAGCGAACACGGGCGCTGCGCGCTGCCGCGGCGGTGCTTGCGCTCGGCGTGGCGGCGATGGCCGTGCCCGGGCGGGCGCCGGTGCCTGCCCAGGCGCTCGCCCGTACCCCGGGTACGGCGCGCTCGCCGATCCAGCACATCGTGTTCATCGCCAAAGAGAACCGGAGCTTCGACCACTATTTCGGCGCGTTCCCCGACCCGGGCAACGACCTGAACCAGTCGACCACGGCGTCGTGTTATCGCAAGGCCGATCCGAGCACCGTCGACACCTTCACGATGCCGGGGGCAGACGACCCGATGCCCCAGGACGTCTCGCACGCGAACTCGACCTTCTACCAGGCGTATCACGGCGGGAAGATGGACGGCTTCTGCCACGAGCGCGGCGCCGTCGTTGCCTCCAGCGGCGAGGACATCGCCGACTCGCAGATGCACACGGGCGACATCCCCAACTACTGGTCCTACGCGAAGAAGTATGGGATCGCCGATCGGATGTTCGCATCCTGGCGCGGTGCCAGCTTTGGCAACAACGTCTTCGCGGTCGCGGCCCAGACCGGCCGATACAGCACGCTGCTGGGCCGTCGGGCGATCTATGGGAACCCGCAAGACCCGAACCCCGGCGGGCACACGTGGGGATGCGGCAACAGCGCCGGCACCACGGTGTCGATGATCGATCTGCAGGGCAAGCGCAGCGATGTGTTCCCGTGCTTCGGGTTCCGCTCGATGCCGAACCTGCTCGACGACGCGGGCCTGGACTGGCGCTACTACAGCGCGCAGGACGGCTCGCACTTCGTGCACTCGGGTGTCGCGGCCATCCGTTCGCTGCGCTGTGCGCCGGGTGACACGCCGCCGTGCGCCGGCGCCAACCCGTACTGGGACACGCACGTGGTCGACGGTTCACAGATCCTCACCGACGCGGCCGACGGCAGCCTCCCGGCGGTGTCGTGGTTCCTGGCCAAGGAGACCGAGCACCCGCCCAAGACCGCCTGCGCCGGCGAGAACGCCACCGTCAAGACGGTGAACGCGATCATGAACGGCCCCGAGTGGGACTCGACGGCGATCGTCGTGTGGTGGGACGAATGGGGCGGTTTCTACGACCACGTGAAGCCACCGACGGCCAAAGGAGTCGATGGGGGTGTGACCGGTCTCAACACGTTGATCTCCTACGGCTACCGCGTGCCGTTGCTCGTGATCAGCCCATGGGTCAAGCACGGCCCGCTGCAACATGGCGGGTACGCGAGCCACGGCTTCTACTCCCATGCATCGTTCGCGCGATTCATCGAGTGGGCGTTCGACCTGCCCACCCTAGGTGCAGCCGACGATCTGTCGACGTACCGAAGAACCGAGCCCAAGCCGGGCAACCTGACCGACTTCTTCGATTTCTCTTCACCGACGCCGCCCAAGGGGAAGCTGTTGCTTGCCACGCGCACCTGCGCGCCGTTGAGCGCGGCCCAGAAGGCCTACATCCGCACCTGGAACGACGACTGAGCCCCGTAGACTGCCTGGCCGTGGAGGAGCCATCGGTCTATGCGACAGCTGGAGGCATAGCGTTCTTCGAGGCGCTGGTCGATCGGTTCTACGAGGGTGTGGCCGCAGATCCGGTGTTGCTGGCGCTCTATCCGCATCCGGAGGATCTGACCGGCGCTCGGCACCGGCTGACGCTGTTCCTGGCGCAGTACTGGGGCGGGCCGAGCACCTACGGCGACGAGCGCGGTCACCCCCGGTTGCGGATGCGCCACGCCCCGTTCGCGATCGGTCCCGAAGCGCGCGACCATTGGGTCGCGCATATGTCCGATGCCCTCGATGCGCTCGCGCCCTCGCCCGAGCTGCGGGCCCGTTTCGACGAGTACTTCGCATTCGCAGCCGAGTCGATGCGGAACCAGGACTGATCGGATCCGACGATGCCCGCTGACCTGGTCATCGTCAACGCGGCGGTGCACACCGTCGATCCGGTTCTGCCCCGGGCCGAGGCCGTCGCGATCGCGGACGGACGGATCGCGGCCGTCGGCGCGCAGTCCGACGTGCGGGCGCTCGCCGGTGCGCACACCGAGGTGATCGATGCCGCCGGAGCGAGTGTGCTGCCGGGCTTCGTGGATGCGCACAACCACGTGCGGCTGGGCTCCAACCCGGGCGCCGTCCAGTTCTTCGGCGCGACGTCGCTCCCGGACATCCGCGCGCGTATCGACGCGTTCGCCGACACGCACCTCGATGCCACCTGGATCGAGGGGGAAGGGTGGAACTACGCCGCCATCCCCGGTGGCGTGCCGAACGCCGGAATGCTGGCGGGCGCGGGCCGCGGCAAGGCCCTGTTCCTGTTCTCCTACGACGTGCACACGGTGTGGCTGAACCGCGAGGCGATGACGCGACTGGGCATCACGCGCGACACGGTGCACCTGCCGTGGGGGACCGTCGAGCTCGACGCCGCCGGGGACCCGACCGGCTACGTCCACGACTTCGCGGTGCGCGGCATCAGCGAGGAGGGCCAGCGCGCGCTGGAGCCCTCTATCCCCGGCTACGCGCCCGCGTCCCAGTACGGGCGGTTGGTCGAGTCCCTCGACATGGCCGCGTCCTTCGGCATCACGACGATCGTCGAGCCGCAGAACGGGCTCGACGACATCGCCCTGTTCACACGCGCGCGCCAGGAGGGCACGCTTCGGTCGCGCTTGATCGCGGCGATGCTCTGCCTGCCCGGGACGACCTCGGAGCGTCTCGACGCGCTGGAGGACGCGAAGCGCAAGCATGCGGACGACCGGTTCCGCGTCGGGCCGATCAAGCTCTACATCGATGACGTGATCGAGCCGCACACCGCCGCCATGCTCGAGCCGTACGCGAACGCGGCCACGAACGGCGACACGTTCTGGCCGCCCGAGGAGTTCGCCGCGTTCCTTCTCGAACTCGAGCGACGCGGGCTGCAGGCGTTCACGCATGCGACGGGGGACCGGGGCATCCGCACGGTGCTCGATGCCGTCGAGGAGTGCCGTCGTGCGAACGGACCGGCGGATGTCCGTCACCAGATCGTGCACGTCGAATGCGTCCACCCCGACGACGTGGCGCGCTTCGGCCAGCTCGGTGTGGTTGCGTGCATGCAACCGCGCCACTGCGCGCCCGACATCGTTGCCGAGTGGCGCGAGAACGTGGGGCCGCGACGCGAGCGACACGCATGGCCGTTCCGCTCGATAGCGGCGGCCGGCGGCACGCTTGCCTTCAGCTCGGATTGGAACGTGGCCGAGATGGATCCGATGACCTGGCTGTACACGGCGATCACCCGGGCCGACCTTGCCGGCAACGGCGCGTGGAACGTGCAGGAGACGGTCGATCTCGAGACGGCCGTGCGGGCCGCCACGCTCGGCTCGGCGTTCGCGAATTTCGTGGAGGACCGGCGCGGATCCCTCACGCCCGGCAAGGACGCCGATGTGGTGGTGTTGTCGCGGGACCTGTTCGCGCTCGAGGATCCGCGCGCGATCCTCGACACGCCTGTCACCCACACCGTAGTCGCCGGCGAGGTCGTCTACCGGGCCCTCGACGCTTAGTTGCGCGCGATGTCCGGCGGGATCCGACCCATCCGGCCGGCTTGGTAGTCCTCGACCGCGTCGATGATTTCCTGGCGGCTGTTCATCACGAACGGGCCGTACCAGGCGACCTGCTCGCGGATCGGCAGCCCACCGAGCAGCAGCACGTCCATGCCGGCGGTGTGACGAGCATCCTGGGTCGCGTCGGCGCGAAGCTCGATCGCGTCGCCCGGTCCGAACACCGCGATCTGTCCCTCGCGGATCGCGCGCGCCGCGGCGCCCGCCGATCCCGACCCCGACACGACGTAGGCAAGCGCGTTGAAGTCCGGGCGCCACGCCGTCCGCAACCGCGCACCTGGCGCGATCGTTGCGTGACCGTACGTGATCGGGGTGCGCGTGTCGCCGGGACCGCGCACGCTGCCGAGCTCACCCGCGATCAACCGAACCACGGCGCCCGCATCCTGGGACGCGAGCAGGCCGACGTTGTTGGCCTCGAGGTCTTGGTAGCGCGGGTCGGCCCACTTCTGCGCGGCCGGCAGGTTGACCCACAACTGGAACCCATGGAACAAGCCGCCGCCGTCGAGCAGGTCCTGGGTCGGCATCTCGGAGTGCACGACCCCGGAGCCGGCCGTCATCCACTGGGTCGCGCCGTCGGTGATCACGCCGCCGCCGCCGTAGGAGTCGAGGTGCCGCATCTTGCCGTCCAGCATGTAGGTCACGGTCTCGAATCCCCGGTGTGGGTGATCCGGCGCGCCCCTAGCCTCGCCGGGCGCGTATTCCACCGCCCCCATGTGATCCAGCATCAGGAACGGGTCGGCCAATGCGAGATCGATACCAGCGGTCGCCCGTCGCACCCGGAAACCCTCGCCCTCCAGGAATGACGGCGCATCGGCGATCTGTTCGACCGGGCGTGACGACGCCCTTTCGGCCTCGTCGAGACGAACGAGCGTCGTGGCATCTGTCGGCGTCATGGCAGGCATGCAACAAGGAACGGTCCGTACGGCTGTGGTTATTCCCCGACGCGCTCGTGGTCGCGACGGAGCAACACGATGCATCCGACGACCGCGATCGTGGCGAACGCGAACCACTGGAGCGCGTAGGACAGGTGCGGCCCCTCATCGAGCGTCGGAGGGGCGGCGGGGACCGGGACTCCCGAGGACTGTGCGGGGTCCTGGGCTTCCAGCAGCACGTAGACCGGTGCGATGTCATACGGAAGACCCGCGACACCGAGGTCGATGCGGACGACCACCGACGGGGCGGGCGTGCTCGGCGACGCGGAGATCGCATCGGGTGGCAGCGCGAGACCGGTGACCGTGACCGTTCCGGTTGGGGCCGCGGCCTCCCCGCTCACCGGGGGCGCCACGACGTTCAGCGGCACCCATCCGCGATCCACGAGGACGGCCGATCCGTCGGCGAGCACGAGCGGCGTGAGGATGTGGTTGCCGGCCGTGTCCTGGAAGCTCCGGCCCGACAGCACGATCTCGTGCGCGGGGTCGTAGGTGCCGGTGGCACGAACGTGCGCGTAGGCCAGACCGGCAGCGCCGGCGCTCTCGAGGCTCACCCCCGGCAGCGCGCCGCGCTCGGCGAGCATCGCGTTGATCTGGCGGCGCCCGTGCAGCCGGTCCAGTTGCCAGAACCCGAGCCGAACGCAGACGATCGCGATCAACGCGGCGATCGCGACGAGCGCCACCTGGCGGGCACGGATCCGCACCCTAGGGGCCCTTGGTCTCCTGGATCGTGTTCCCGCCGTCAACCACGATCGAGGTGCCGATCACGTAGCTCGCCCGGTCACTGGCCAGGAACGCGATCACCTCGGCGATCTCGGCCGGTGTCCCCGAACGACCGATCGGGGTGTGCGTTCCCGCCGAGGCCTCGCTCGGCCGCTGGGACCCGGTGGCGATCCACCCCGGGGCGACCGAGTTCACCGTCACGCCGGCACCCGCGACCTCGATCGCGATCGCGCGCATCAGCCCGTCCATGCCCGCCTTCGCGGCGCTGTAGCCGGCCGATCCAGGATTGCTGACGACCGGACCGGTCACCGACGACACCATGACCACCCGTCCCCAGCGACGCGCCACCATGCCGGGGACCACGGAGCGGGTGACGTTGTAGGCGGTTCCCAGGTTCCGCGCGATATCGAGATCCCACGCCTCATCGCTGAGGCTCAGGAAGGCTGCTGGCACATCGTCATCGGGGTCTGTGACCGTGACCATGCCTGCGTTGTTCACCAGGATGTCGATGCGACCGAACCGGGCATCCACGGCGTCGACGAGCGCTCGAACCTGCGATCGGTCGGTGAGGTCCGCGACGAACCCCGCCGCGTCGTAGCCCATCGCCTGCAGCGCCCCGGCCTGGCTTTGGATCCGATCGGTGGTCGAACAGATCGCCACCAAGGCTCCTTCTCGGCCCAAAACGGCGGCCGTTGCGAACCCGATCCCCGTGGGTGAGCCGGCTCCCGTGACGAGCGCGACCTTACCGGCGGCCTCTCCTTGCATGCCTTCCAGCCTAACGGGCGCTCAAGACCCTCTACGCTATCGGCCGAAGACCATGGTAAGACGGCGCGGTGGATCGTTCGCCCGGAGAGACGGGCGATCCCCCACGACCGGCTCGGAGGATTGGGGGTGACACGATGCGCCAGTTCCCTGCGCGCGTGGTCGCGACGCTTCGCCGCCTGGGAGGGCAGGACGGAGCGACGGCGATCGAGTACGCGCTGATGGCAATGTTGATCGCGATGGTCGTGATCCTTGCGGTGCAGTTCCTCGGACAGCAGACGGCGAGCGATTTCAGCAGCATGTCCTTCTCGCCCTAGGTCGTTGTATCGCCCCGTACCCCATGGGAGGGTTCCCGTGGACCTACCCGGAAAGGGGTGCGGCATGTTCGGTCAAGCCCCGACAACCACGAGTGCTGACAGCGGCTTGTCCATCGGCGTCGTGATCCTGTACGTCATCGTGATCTGGGTCATCGTCGGTATTCCTACGTACTTCGTGTACAAGAAGGCAGGCCCGAACGGCGACCCTGCGTGGGGGGCGTTCGTTCCGATCTACGGGTTCTACATCATGCTGAAGGTGGTCGGCCGGCCCGGCTGGTGGCTGCTGCTGCTCCTCATCCCGATCGTGAACTACGTGATCATCATCATCGTGTACAACGACCTCTCGAAGAGTTTCGGCCATGGCGTCGGGTTCACGCTCGGATTGATCTTCCTGGGCTGGATCTTCCTGGCGATCCTCGCATGGGGGAGTTCGCAGTACCGAGGCCCCGCCGCAGCCGTCGGCGGCACGGCGGCGATGGCGCCGCCCCCGCCCCCGCCGCCTCCCTTGCCTTAGCGTTCGCATCGTTCCTCGTCGCCCTCATCGGCTAGGCTTGCCGGCCGATGGGGGCGACGACGCATCTGCTGGACCTGCAAGCGCTCGATCTGGCTATCGACCGTCTGCGCGCCCGCAAGGCCGCGATCGAGTCCGGCGGCGAACTCACCGCCGCCCGCGCCGACGCCGACGCGGCCGAGGCCCGGCTCGGCGAGCACACGCTCCAACTCGATGCGTTGGACCGCGACGCCACCAAGGTCGAGCATGAGGTCGACTCGCTATCCCAGAAGGCGGCCGCGGAGGAGCAGCGCATGGGTAGTGGAGCGATCGCCAACGCGCGGGAGCTCGAGGCGATCGGTCACGAGATCACCAACCTGAAGCGCCGCATCAGCGACCGCGAGGACGAGCTCCTCGCGATCATGGAACGGCGCGAGGCTATCGAGGCGGGTGCGAAGGAAGCCGAATCCGTGGCCGTGGAGCGCCGAACCACGGCCCAGCGGGTAGCCGGCACGTCCGCCGACGAGCTCGGGACGGTCGGTGCGGAGCTCGCCGCTCGTGAGGCCGAGCGTCCATCGCTCGCCGCCACGATCGATCCCGAGACGCTCGATCTGTACGAGGAGCTGCGCCCCCAGAAGAAGGGTGTCGGGGCCGCGGCGCTCATCGACAACGTGTGCCAGGGCTGTCACGAGCAGCTCTCGTCCGTCGAACTCGAACACGCCCGCCACGCCGACGGCATCGTGCGATGCGATCACTGCCGGCGGATCCTGGTCCTGTGAAGGCGGGCGCGCGAGTCACGATCAACTGCGATGGGGCGGCCCGTGGCAATCCCGGTCCTGCCGGCGCCGGCGCCGTCGTCGTGGCCGAGGACGGCACGGTGCTCGCCGAGATCGCCGAGGGCCTGGGCGAGACCACGAACAACGTCGCCGAGTACACCGCCGTAGTCCGCGGCCTCGAAGCGGCTCAGCAACTGGGCGCGCGTGACGTGCTGCTGCGCTCGGACAGCCAGCTGTTGATCAACCAGCTGACGGGCAAGTATCGCGTGAAGGCCCCACACCTGCAGCCGCTGCATCGCCGGGTGCTCGACCTGATGAAAACATTCGAGCGGGTCGAGCTCGAGCACGTGCCGCGCGAGCGCAACGCGGCCGCCGACCACCTCGCCAACGTCGGCGTCGACCGTTGGTTGGCCGAGGGTCGTGCGTAGCGGGTACGGTTGCCGCGGAGGAGCCGGCCGGGCGGCCGCGGGCGATCAGCGATGGTCGTTCGAGGAAAGTCCGGACTCCACAGGGCAGGACGCTGGCGCGAGCCAGGCGGGGGCGACCTCGCGAAGGGGCAACAGAAAGGAAACCGCCGCCGGCGGCGACGCGGGCGGTAAGGGTGCAACGGTGGGGTAAGAGCCCACCAGCGCGACGGGTGACCGTCGCGGCTCGGTTACCCCCGTCCGGAGCAAGGTCGAGCAGGAAGCGTTCGAGGGCGGCCCGTCCGAGCTTCCGGGTAGATCGCAGCGACCCGGTGAACGGGTCGCCGGCAGCGCGTCAGCGATGCCGAGAGAGATGGTCGCCGGCGGGGCAACCCGTGCACAGGATCCGGCTTACAGGCCGGCTCCTCCCGTATCAGCCGCCGACGCCGGCGGCCACCGCGCGCCGGAGCTGCTTTCCCGCGTGGTAGCTGGAGCGCACCAACGGACCGGCCTCGATGTGAGGGATCCCGATCGCCTCGCCCGCGGCCTTGTGTGCGGCGAACTCCTCGGGCGTGGCCCAGCGGTGCACCGGCAGGTGCTGCGGTGTCGGCTGCAGGTACTGACCCATCGTGACGATGTCGACTCCGGCGCCGACCAAGTCCCGAAGCGAGTCGAGGACTTCGTCCGGGCGCTCGCCCATCCCCAGGATCAGGTTGGACTTCGTGACCTGCGCGGGACGGTGCCGCTTCGCGAAGCGGAGCACCTCGAGCGAGCGCTCATAGCCGAAGGCGGGGCGGATCTTGTCGTGCAGGCGGGGCACCGTCTCGAGGTTGTGCGCGAAGACGGTGGGGGCGGCATCGAGCACCGTCGCGATGTCGGGCTCGCCGCCCTTGAAGTCGCTCGGCAGGACTTCGACGTCGATCCCAGGAGACGCCTCGCGGCAGGCGTGGATCGCCTCGGCCCAGATCGCGGCCCCCCCGTCGGGCAGATCGTCGCGAGCCACCCCGGTCAGCACCACGTATCGCAGCCCCATACGGGCGACGGCCGCCGCGATCCGCGCCGGCTCGCCGTGGTCGGGGGGCTCGGGTTTGGCCGTCATCACGTCGCAGAAGCCGCAGCGACGCGTGCATTTCATACCTAGGATCAGGAAGGTGGCCTCGCGCTCCTCCCAGCACTCCCCGATGTTGGGGCACATCGCTTCCTCGCACACGGTGTGCAGATCCGCGTCGCGCATCAGCTGCTTCAGGGCGGTGTAGGTCGGGCCGGTGGCGAGCCGCACCTTCAACCACGGCGGTTTGCGGACGCCCGGCTGGTTCACGCCGGGGCCGTTCGTGACTCCCACGATCGGCAGATGCAGGCGTCGTCCGCTCGGGTTGTGGTCACGTTCGGGCATCGACCTGCGAGTGTACGCTCGCGCGATGCGTCGAACGTCCGCGGGGCTGGCGGTCGCCTTGGCCGTGCTGGGATGGAGCTGCGGCGGGTCCTCGAGTGTGGCGAACGCCGGCTTGTGCCAGGACCTCACGAACCTCGCCGCGACGGTCGCGTTCTTGGCCGCGCCGCCTCCGAGCGCGACGGTGGGAGAGGTCCGAGGGGCGCTCGACAAGCTCGATCCGACGTGGCAGGCCGTCCACGATCACCCGGATATTCCCGACGACGAGGACGACGCGTTGTTGACGGCGCAACAGGACTACAGGGACGCGATCGAGGGCATCGGCGACGACGATGCCTTCGCACCATATGTCGCGGCGACCGCGGGGATCGGGCAGGGCTTGGAACGCAGCTACGGAGGGGTCCGCGTGCGCCTCGTGTGCCAGGCCAACCTCCAGCCGGGCTAGGGCTCAGCCGGCGTCGGCGTGCTGCCGGTCACCGGCGGACCCCTCGATGTGTTCGGGCACGCGACCCGGGATCACCACGTGGAACGCGGCCCCACCGCCCTCGCGTTCCTCGACCCATGCCCTGCCGCCGTGGAGTTCGGCGAACCGAGCGACCAACGACAGTCCGATCCCGGTGCCGGGGGAGTGTGCCGATTGGGTGGGACCCTGTCGGAACGGCTCGAAGATCGCTCGACGGATGTCCAGCGGCACGCCGAGGCCGTCGTCCTCGACGCTCAGGCGCACGCCGCCATCGAACGGTGTCACGGTGAGCCAGATCTTGCGATCCGGCGTGGTGTGCCGAACGGCGTTCGTGAGAAGGTTCTCCACGATCCGCTCCACCTTCGGTGGATCCACTGGGATCACGACGGGATCGGTGTGCACGATCACCTCGCGGTCTGCCAGCACCTCCAGGTGCTCGACGGTTCGCCGAGCCAGGGCCGCGACGTCGGTGACGCGATACTGCGGCTCGACGATGCCACGGTTCAACCGATCGATGTCGAGCAGATCTTTGAGCAGACGGTCGAGTTTCTTGGCGTTGGCGGACAGCCGGGTCAGCAGGTCGGTCCGGTCGGCGCCGGCGATGTCGGGCGCCCGCTCCAGCGTGAGCGACAGCCCGAGGATCGACGTCAGCGGGCTGCGCAGCTCGTGAGAGACCGCGGCGAGGAACGTGTTCTTCATCTCGTCCAGCGCGCGCAGCCGCTCCGCCGCGTCGCGTTCACGCCGCTCGCTTTCACGCAGTGCCTGCTCGGCGAGCTTGCGCTCGGTGATATCGAACAACACCCCTTGCAGGAACAACGGCTCGCCCTCGGGGCCTGACAGCAACGTCGTCTCGTCGTGGATCCAGACGGTGCGGCCGTCGGGGGTGTGGATCCGGTACTCGGTGCGCCATGGTTCGTGCGCGGCGACCGCCAGCCGGTAGGAGGCCTCGACCGTGGCCCGGTCCTCGGGGTCGATCAACGAAAGCCACAACGTCGGGTCGGCGACCCAGTCCTCGGGGCTCACGCCGGCGATGTCGGCGATCTGGGGACTCATGTAGATCGTCTCCATATTGCCGTCGGGCCGATCGAGGTAGATCGCTGCGGGCACGTGCTCCACGATCGCGCGGTACCGCTGCTCGGCGTCGCGCAGCCGTTCCTCGGATGCCTTGGCGTCGGTGATGTCGTACATCACACCCTGGGAGAACAGCGGCGTGCCGTCGTCATCGCGCACGATGAAAGCCTGGTCGCGCACCCAGAGCCATCGACCGTCCGCGTGTTGGAACCGGTACTCCAGATCGAACGGGACGAGCTCGTCGGCATGGGCCCGCATGGCCGCCCGCGCATCGGGCACGTCCTCGACGTGCACCCTGCCGATCCAGAGGTCGCGTTGCTTCCACGTGTCGGGGTCGAATCCGAACGTCGCTTCGACCTGCGGACTCACGTACACGGTCGACCACGGCTCCTCGAGTGTGTCGATGTACGTGACGGCCGGGATCGATTCGATCAAAGTGCGATACCGGCGCTCGGCGTCGAGCATGGCCAGCTCGGCCTGCTTGCGCTCGGTGACGTCTTGGATGATTCCCTGGCTGAAGCGTGGCAGGCCGTCGTCGTCTCGGATGATCACCGCTTGGTCGCGCAGCCAGTGGAGCCTGCCTTCGCGATCGAACAGTCGGATCTCGATGTCGAGCGGCTCGCCGAGCTTGTAGTGCACGTCGTCGGCCGCGCGCGCCGCCTCGCGGTCGTCGGGGTGCACCATCTCGCGCCACCGCCAGGGATCCTCGAGCCACTCCTCGGCGGTGTAGCCCAGGATCGTCTCAACCTGCGGGCTGATGTAGCGGGTCGGCCATAGACCCTCCTCGGGCTCGTAGGCGTCGAGATAGGTGATCGCCGGCATCTGCTCGACGAGCTGACGGTAGCGTTCCTCGGTCTGGCGGAGGTGGCGCTCGGCCTCCTTCTCGGCGGTGATGTCGAAACGCACGCCTTGCCAGTACCGCGGTGCGCCCTCGGCGTCTCGGACCAGCATCGCTTCGTCGCGTACCCAGACGACGTCCCCGCTCTTGGTCAGCATGCGGTACTCGGCCCGGTAGGGTTCGCCGGTCTCTGCCAGCTTCTCGTCCTCCGCGACGACACGTTCGCGATCCTCGGGATGGATCGCCTCGATCCATCTCTCGTGCGGGCCCCATTCCTCGGCGGTGTACCCGAGCAGCGCCTGGGTCTGGGGGCTCGAATACGTCTCGTCCCCGGTCCCGAGTTCCTCGATGTAGGTGACGGCCGGCAGCTGTTCGATCAGCGTGCGGTACAGCGCCTGGGCCTCGTTCAGGCGGACGACCGCGCGTTCGCGTTCGATCGCGGCCCCGATCGTGCTCGCCGTCAGGCTCAACGCCTCGACGGAGGCCTCCGACCAGCGCTGGTCTTCGTCGACGTGGTCGAAGCTGATGTAGCCCCACCAGACATCGTCGACGAAGATCGGGATCGCCACCAGGGACCGGATCGCCAGCACCCCGGCCTCGAGGATCTCGCGCTCCTGCGCGGGGAACGTGCGCACGGCGCCGTGGATGGGTCGACCGTTCGACATCTCGGTCACCCAGCGGCCGAAGCCACCCTGCTCCCACGCGAATCCTTCGCGCAGGTCGTCATCCTCGAGCCGATGGCCGTCGGTCAGCCATGCATCGACGATCGAGACACCGAGCGCGCCCGAGGGCAGCGCATGATTGCGGAAGACCCCGCACCGCGAGGCCTGCCCGGCGCGGCCGAGCCGGTCGAGCACCTCCGGCAGGTGCTCCTGCCAGGACCGCGACCGCAGGAAGCGCTCGGCAGCGAAGCTGGTCGCCTCCAAGATCGCGTCGCGGCGCGCGATCGCCTCGGCGCTGCGCTTGTTCTCGGTGATGTCCTGCAACACGCCGTGCCAGCGCGCCTGGCCGCTCGGGTCCTGCACCTGCATCGCGTGGTCGTGCACCCACACGGTGCGTCCGTCGGCCCTGACGATCCGGTACTCGACGTCGAATGGTTCGCCGGTGTCGTTCGTGCGCCCGGACTCCGTGAGCACTCGTTCGCGATCGTCGGGGTGCAACATCTTCACCCACAGGTCGGGGTCCAGGAGGCGTTGCTCTGCGGTGTAGCCCGTGAGTTGCTCGTACTGTGGGCTGATGTAGAGGGCGGTGCTGAGGTCATCGACCGCGTCGGTGTAGACGGCCACGGGCAGCTGTTCGACCAGCGTCCGGAACCGGTCCTCGGCCACGCCGAGGGCAGCCTCGGCCTGTCGACGGGCCGTGATGTCGGCGAAAGCGCCCTCGATCACGCGGATGCCGTCGCGCTCGGTCCGCGTCGCGCGGTCATGGA
>JBDUBL010000088.1:0-7966 GCA_040004125.1 Actinomycetota bacterium | reverse complement strand
CGGGGAACCGGCGCTGGCGGAGGCCACGGTCGAGGTCGTCCGTCCCGGCGATCCCGTGCGCGTCTCGAACGTTCTCGATGTCGTGCTGCCCGATGTTCTCCTCGACAATGCGCACCTCCATCGACTCGACGGCGTCGCCGTGGTCACCGTCTGCGACTGGCTGGGCGCCGGGTATCCAGAAGCGACGGAGCTGCCGGCGTCGCTGATCGACATGGCAGGCCCGGGCTCGGATCGAAGCCCGTGGGGTTCGACGGTGAATGTCGTCCTCCGGTGTGTTCCGGCGCCTGGCACATCCGTCACCGACGCCGACGCAGCGATCCGTCGAGGCGCGGCCGATCTTGCCCGCGAGCTGGCCCGTGCGACGAGTGGACACGAGCCGACCGCGATCGCGAACCTCGGTGCGCCCGCGTTCGCCGACTCGTCCTTGCCCGGCGTTGTTCTTATCATGCAGGTGGCTTCGGAAGGCCCGCTCGTGGAAACCTTCTGGGAAGGCCGGCCGCTGGGCGTCTTCGAGCCGCATGTCATCCGGGTACGAGACGTGCTCACCGGATCGCTCGCGAACGGCGCGTATGACTGGCCGGGCGTCCGCAACGTCACCGCCGTCTACCAGGACAACGCGATGATCAGGGAGCTGTCCGCGGCCGACGGGACGTCGGTACGGTTCCTGGGCGTGATCCTGGCGCCGGGCTATCTCGACGGGGCGATGCAGAAGCGTCTCGCCGCCGAAGCGTCCGCGTCGATCGCCGAGCACCTCGGCGCCGCAGCCGCGATCTGCACGACGTTCTCGTCGGGAGACTCCCACACCGACACGATGCTCGCGGTGCAGGCGTGCGAGCGCCTGGGGATCCGCACCGTTGCACTGGTCTGTGAAACCAACGGAGGGCTCACCGATCACGTGCCCGAAGCGACCTCGTTGATCAGCACCGGCAACGAGGACGAGCTCGTCGAAGCCTGGACACCTGATCGCGTCATCGGCGGCACAAGGCTGGCCCTCGTTGGCGAACGCGTCGCGGCGGTGCACTACGTCGGCGGGCTCGTGCAGACCGGGGACGCCCGGTGGACGGCGGTGCTCGCATGACGATCGTGCACTACGTCAACCAGTTCTTCGCGGGCCTCGGTGCCGAGGAAGCGGCCGGCCACGAACCCATACGCCTCGAGGGTCCGCAGGGACCGGGCCGCGCGTTGGCCGCGGCCGGTGTCGCACCCGACGTGACGATCGCGTGCGGCGACGACTACTTCGGGGAGCACGAAGCCGAGGCCATGGCCACATTGCTCGGCTGGCTCGACGAGCTGCAGCCCGGTGTGCTGATCTGCGGTCCTGCGTTCGGATCGGGCCGATACGGCTACGCGTGCGGTGTGTTGGCGCGAGAGGCGGGTCGCAACGGTATCCCGGTCGTCGCTGCGATGACCTCTGACTCACCGGGTGTGCTCGCCGCCGAGGGCGCGGCGTTCATCGTTCCCACGGGGTCGAACGTGGCGAGCATGCGCGACGTCGTGCCGGTCATGGCGTCGCTCGCAGCCCGACTGGCGAAGGGCGAGCCCGTGGGCGATGCCGACACGGAGGGATACCTTCCCCGTGGCATCCGCGTGAATGTGCTCTCGGATCGGACCGGGGCGCGGCGCGCCGTCGACCTGCTGCTCCGCAAGCTCGCCGGCGACGTCGGTACGGAGGTCGAGCCGCGCGGTGATCGGGTTCCTCCGCCGGCGCCCGTCGCCGACCTCGCATCCACGCGGATCGCGTTGGTCACCGAGGCCGGCTGCGTACCGCAGGGTAACCCAGATCGCCTACCGACCCGCCACGCGAACGTGTGGCTGCGGTATCCGATCGTCGATGTCGATTCGCTCACCGCCGACAAGTACGAGTCTGTACACGCGGGGTTCGACACCTCGTTCGCGAACGAGGACCCGAATCGGCTGGTCCCGCTCGACGCCGCTCGCGCACTCGAGCGCGCACACGCGTTCGGCGCGTTACACGACGTCTTCTATACGACCAGCGGGGTCGATACGCCGATCGCGACCGCCGCCAGGCACGGGCAGGAGATCGCGGCCGATCTCCGAGAGGCCCAGGTGGGCGCGGTGATCCTCACCGGCACCTGAGGCACAGGAACGCGTTGCGGGGCAACGCTGGCGAAGGAGTTCGAACGAGAGGGCATACCGACCGTGTTCATCACCGCACTTCCGACGATCGCCCAAATGGTGGGCGCGAACCGTATCCTGCGCGGGGTCGCGATCACCCACCCGACGGGCGAGCCCTCGCTGGCCGCCGGCGACGAGCACGACCTGCGCGTTGCGATCGTCCGCCGTGCCCTCGAGATGCTGACCGTCGAAGTCGAGCCCGGCACTGTTTGGGAGCTCGAGTCATGACCGGGCCTCGGCGAGCCGCCGTGACGCACGCATCCCTTGTGCTCGAGCACGTCCCCGACCTCGTACGCTACGGCTCCAAGCCGAGTCGCGAGCCTGCGAAACTCGAAGCGATCCGCCAGGCGTCGCGCACCTTCGATGACGCGGTCGCCTACGCGCCGAACCAGGTGTTCATCGGCAACCTGCCGCCAGAGGATCTGTGGGAACGGCCGCGCAACTGGTGGCAACACACGGTCGAAGGCGCTTCGCCGGGCGGCACGACCGGGGACATCACGCCGCAGTCCGACTTCTATGAGCTGTTGGCCGAGGTCGACCGTTTCGACCTCGTGCGAGCAGCGACGCAGCCAACGCCCGGAGCCTTGACGCTCTACAACGGCAACGATGTCGTGGGCACGGTCGCCGGCGATCACGGGTCCGACGAGTCGCTCAGCGCGTCGGTCTTGCTCGAGAACCTTGCGATCAAGGCCAGCGGCGTCCACGCAATGCGCGATCTGCTGACGCGCAGCGACATCGACCCGGCCTCGATCACCCATGCGATCGGGTGCGGCGAGGAGGCGGTCGGTGACCGATACCAGCGCGGCGGCGGCAACATGGCCAAGGCGATCGCCGAGGAGTGCGGTCTTGCACGCGCGAGCGCGATCGACGTGAAGTCGTTCTGCGCGGCACCCGTGCACGCGCTGGTGATCGCTGCAGCCTTGATCGAGGCGGGGATCGAGCAGCGTGTGGTCGTCGTCGCTGGAGGCTCGCTCGGCAAGCTCGGCATGAAGTTCGAGGGAGCGCTTGCCAAGGGGTTCCCGATCCTCGAGGACGTCCTCGCGGGGATGGCCGTCGTCCTCGAGCCCGCCGACGGCTCGAACGGGCCGGTGCTGCGGACCGACGCCATCGGCCGCATGCCGATCGAGGCGGGGGAGACCCCGCAAGCGCAGCTCGGCGCTCTCGTGGGCGATCCGCTCGATGCGCTCGGTATCGGCATGACCGATGTCGGGACCTACGCCACGGAGATCCACAATCCCGAGATCACCGAGCCGCAGGGTGGCGGCGACGTCGCAGACCGCAACTACAGGATGCTCGCCGGGCTGGGCGTGCTGCGCGGAGAGCTCACCCGCGACGACATCCAGGGATTCGCCAAGGCGCACGGGATGCCGGGGTTCGCCCCGACGCAGGGGCATATCGCGAGCGCGGTGCCGTGGCTCCCGCACGCGCTCGCGCGCATGCGTGACGGGAACCTTCACCGAACGATGTTGATGGCCAAGGGCTCGCTCTTCCTCGGCAGGCTGACGCGGCAGTGGGACGGCGTATCCGTGACCATCGAGACTTGAAAGGAGACGACGGATGATCGAGGCGACGGTCGAGACGTTCGCGCAGCTCAGCGGTACCGGCGACGTGCTGGTGGACATCTGGGGGCCGCATTGCCAACCATGCCTGGCCCTCATGCCCGCGGTCGAGGCGTTGGCCGAGACGTACGGCGACCGCGTTCGATTCGTCTCAGTCAACGCTCCGGACAACCGGAAGGTCTGCCGCGATCTACGTGTGGCCGGTCTGCCCGCCTATCTGACGATGCGCGACGGGGTCGAGGTCGAACGACTGACGAGCAACGGCACGACACCGGATCAGATCGAGCAGGCGATCCTCCGTCTGCTCAACGGCGCGCCAGCCGTCGGCCCACCGGTTCCCGAACATCTGCGCGATATATGAAGGAGGTGAGCCATCCATGGAGCTGCAGGGTAAGAAGATCATCGCGCTCGGTGAGCGCGATAGCGTGCCCGGCGAGGCGATCGCCGCCGTCGCACGAAGCGCCGGCGCCGAGGTCATCGAGATCCGCACCGAGTGCTTCGTCTGAACCGCGTCCGGCGCGATGGACCCGGACAACCAAGCCCTGATCAAGCGGATCGTCGAAGAGTACGGCGCCGATGACATCGTCGTGATGCTCGGCGCCGGCGACGCGGAGGCGGTCGAAGTTGCGGCCGAGACCGTGCGCGACGGCGACCCCGCGTGGGTGGGTCCATTGGCGGGAGTCCAGTTGGGGCTCCCCGTGCTGCATGTGTTCGAAGACGAGGTGAAGGAACAGGCCGATCGCGCGACCTACGAGGAGCAGATCGGCTTCTTCGAGATGACCTTGGACGTCGAGGAGGTGAAGCAGGCGATGCGCCGCGCCCGGGGCGAGGCGTAGTCGCTTCAGCCGGTGATCGAGCCTCTGGGAGTCGGCGGAGCGTCGTCGTCGTCGTACCACCGGCCGCCCCCGATCTCGCCGCCGTCGACCACCAGGGCCTGGGCCGAGATGAACCGCGCGTCTTCGCTCGCGAGGAACAACACGGCCATCGCCTGGTCACGGGGCGTGCCTGCGTGCTGCAGCGGGATACGCGTCAGGTAGCGCTGCACCACGTCACGCTCGTGCGGATCGCGCGCCAGCTCTTGCTCCGCCTCCGGCGTGATCGTCTCGCCGGGCGCGACACAGTTGGCACGGATGCCGTGGTGCCCCACTTCATGGGCAATCGCCTTCGTCAGCGCGACGAGTGCGGCCTTGGAGGCGTTGTAGATGGCCTCGGGCGACTCGTTGTGGAACGCGTTCGCGCTCGCGATGTTGACGATCGATCCGGGCGTGCCACGATCGATAAGGTGGCGGCACACGTCTCGCATCAGCAGCATCGGGGCGCGGACGTTCACCGCGAAGCAGCGGTCGATGTCACCGGGGCTCAGATCGAGGAACGATCCGTCGGGCTGCACCCCGGCGTTGTTGACCAGTACGTCGACCCCACCCATCAGCTCGACCGCGGCCGGCACGATCCGGCGCACCTGCTCGACGTCTTCGAGATCAGCGGTGTGCACCGACAGACGATCGGCGTGCGGGCGCGAGGCTCGAAGCGTGGCCAGCGCATCGTCCAGCCGGTCGGTCGCCACGACGTGAGCCCCTTCGTCGAGGAAGGCCTCCGCGATCCCGCGTCCGATCCCGCGAGCGCCACCCGTCACGACCACGCGCTTCCCGTCGAACCGCATCGAGCCCTCCAATTCATCGAGCCAAGCATGGTCGGCGGTCGACTGTCGACAGCACCGATGCTAGGTTATACGGCATGAGCAGCCAGGCTCCATTGGCACCTCTGGCGGCCCCGCGCTCGCTGGCCGAAGATGCGGCCGATCGCATCCGCGCGCAGATCCTGTCGGGCGGTTTCAGCCAGGGCGAGCACCTCGTCGAGGCGAAGATCGCCGAACAACTGGCGATCAGCCGAGGCCCGGTGCGTGAGGCGTTCAAGCTGCTTCGAGCCGAGGGCCTCTTGAACGAGGAGCCTCGGCGCGGCACCTTCGTCGTCAGTCTCACCGCCGACGACGTGCGGGAGATCTATGGGCTGCGCGCCGCACTCGAGGGACGCGCGGCGCGCCTTCTTGCTCGGGGGCGTGATGCCGCGGCACTCGCGCGTCTTCGCGCGCTCGCCGATCAGATCGACGTCGCCGTTGCGACCGGCGACTCCGCGGCCGTCTCGCGGGCCGATCTGGCGTTCCATCACGGGCTCTGCGAGCTCTGCGGCAACTCCCGCATCCTCGAGGTCTTCGACCGGTACGTGCCGACACTGCGGGCGCTCTTGCGCCTGGACGAGCTCGTCCTGCGATCTCTCAGCGAGGTTTCGCTGCAACATCGCCCGTTCGTAGAGGCGATCGAAGCGGGCGATGAGGACGAAGCTGCTCGCTTGCTCGCAGAGCATTCCGAGGAAGCCGGCGAGCTGATCGCCCGCGTGGTCGCGGCGAACGAACGCTCTCCCAAGCCTGTTGTCGACCGTTGACAATCTACCTTCCGTGACCTAGGTTCGCTCGGTCGCGTGGGGAGAACAGGAGGCTCGGCGATGAGACCGTTCATGCGTGGTGCAGCGCTCCTCATCGCGGTGGGACTCGTCGCCGCCGCCTGCGGAGGCAAGACGTCGGCCGCGACGACGACTCGAGCTCCGGGCGCCTCGATCGATCCCGCCTCGATCACCGGGACCATCCGGCTGCTGAGCTACTCCGACGGGTTCGACCCCGGCTATCTGGCTGCGTTCGAGCAGACGTATCCGAACATCACGATCGAGTCCTCTTCGATGGGCTCCAACGAAGAGGCGATCGCGAAGATCCAGGCCGGGTTCGACGCCGACGTCGTCAACAGTTGCGTCGACGAAGCCACCCTCGAGATGGTGCAGAAAGGCATCTACGCGCCGTTGGACCAGAGTCGCCTGACGAACTGGAACGACCTGTTCCCGTCGATGCAGACACTGCCCGGTGTGCAGGTCGACGGGCAGGTCTACATGGTGCCGGTTGACGCCGGCACGTCGGGCATCGTGTACGACGCCGACGTCGTCACGACGCCGCCGACCTCGTGGGCCGATCTGTTCGATCCGCAGTGGTCCGGGCGTGCGGGCATGGAAGACATCGCGGTCACCGCCTTCATGATCGGGGCGCTCACGAACGGCATCACCGATCCGATCAACATGGACCAGACCCAGATCGACCAGGTGAAGCAGTATCTGATCGATCACAAGTCGCAGTTCCGAACCTTCTGGAAGGGCGATGCCGAGGTGAAGGCGCTGTTCAAGTCGGGCGAGATCGTCATCAGCTCGGGCTATCCCGACACCGCCAAGGCGCTCCAAAAGGAGGGTGTGAACGCGCAGTTCGCGACCGCGAAAGAGGGTCAGTTCCTGTGGGCCTGCGGCTACGGCATCACGCCCAACATCGACCCCGCGAACCTCGATGCGGCGTACGCGCTGCTGAACTACTACTCGAGTCCGCAGGCCGAGCTGTACGAGGCGCAGACGTGGAACTATCAGGTGGCCAACCAGAAGGTCCTCGACATCGCCTCACCGGAACTCATCCAGCAGGCCTCCCTCGACGCGCCATTCCATATGGAAAACGCGATCCCCGCGAGCCCGCCCGCCAACCGGGATGCCTGGGTGGCCGCGTGGACCGAGGTGAAGGCGAGCTAGTGCACCGGGCGGCGAACTGATGGCCACTGGTGTCGCCGAACGCACGGCCACTGCCGGCAGCTCGCCGGTGCCGTCTGAGGGGCGGGTCCGGGCACGCACTGCGAGCACGACGTGGGGATGGCGAGTGTTTCTCGCGGCGGTCTATCTGGTGCTGTTCGGCCCACTGCTCATCCTGATCCTGTTCAGCGTCAACGATTCGAACATCCTGGCGTTTCCGCTCGAAGGCGTGACGCTGCATTGGTACGTCGATGCGTTCCACGACGTCTTGCTACGTGAGGCGCTGGTGAACTCGATCGTCGTGGCCGCCATCGTCGCCCCGGTGTGCCTCGTGCTCGGCACACTGACCGCGTTCGGGCTCACGCGGTTCCGCTTCAAGGGGCGCTCGGCCGTCGGGGGGCTCGTCGGGGCACCCCTGATCCTGCCGTGGCTGATCATCGGGATCGCCGCGTTGATGTTCTACGTGCGCTTCAACGTTGATCTGTCGCTGAAGACGGTGATCGCCACGCAGATCGTGTGTACGTTCCCCTTGGTGACGGCGATCGTGGCCGCGCAGCTGTTCCGGTTCCAGCGCGTGCAGGAGGAAGCGGCGATCGACCTCGGGTGCTCGCGGATGCAGGTGCTGCGATACATCATCTTGCCGCATATCGCGCCGGCGCTCGCCG
>JBDUBL010000025.1:0-26679 GCA_040004125.1 Actinomycetota bacterium | reverse complement strand
GGGCATCCCGCCGTTGGGCATCCCCGGTCCGGAAGGTCCGTTCGGGTACATGGGCGGCTCCTCTACACGCGTGCCGCCGGGCTGACCCCGGTGGCTCCACGACGAAGTCCAGCACGCGAACCTGGGGGTGAGCTGTGAGCCGGCGCAAGATCGGCAGCGAGCGTCCTTCTTCGGGTACGTCGCGTTCCAGGTTTCGGGGCTGACGCCGGCTATCCGGTGAGTCGGTAGGCCCGGAACACGTCGTGGCTGATGGGTAGCACCTCGATATCGGCGAACCCAGCTTCCTGTGCGTAGCGGCGAAGTGTGTCCGGCCGCATCACGGTACCGGTGCCAACCGATCCTGGGCTGCTCATACCGTCGGGCAGGCACACGAGCAAGCTGAAGCCGTACATCAGGCGATCCACGTCGTTCGCGGGCGCCTCGAATCGCTCCGCCACGCCTTCGTCGACCACCATCACGAGCCCGCGATCCGCCGCGAGGCGACGCATCGAAGCGAGCACCTTCGACGGGTAGGGCATGTCGTGGATGCATTCGATCGCCTGCACGAGGTCATAGCCATCGCCGGGATCCGCCTCTGCGGCGTCGAGGGCATGGAACGTGACGCGATCTGCGACGCCCATCGCGACCGCGTTCTGGCGCGCGTGGTCCACCGACCATTCGTCGATGTCGAACCCGTCGACGGTCGCGTCCGGGTAGGCGAGCGCGATCGCGATCGAGGACCATCCGGTGCCGCAGCCGATGTCTGCGACGCGACCGCCCGCACGCAACGCGGCGTCGACCTGCGGAAGCAGCGGGAGCCACTCGCTCCCGAGCTTGGACAAGAACAGCGGCCGGTTCGTGTCGCTCTGGCCGCTCAGCATGTCGTCGCCGAAGCGCTCCCATGTCACGCCGCCACCCGTGCGGAAGGCCTCCATGAGCTCGGGCATGGCCTGCAGCGAGGCGACCAGCGCCCGTGCGATGCCCGCCGAGTAGGCGATCGAGTCCCGGTCCAGCAACACCGCCGCGTGCGCGGCCGGAAGCACGTAGCGCCGGGCGGCGTGATCGGCCCCGACGTCCTCGACCGTCAGGTAGCCGTTGGCGGCCTGATGCTCCAGCCACTCCCGGGCGTATCGCTCGTGGATGCCGGCGCGCTCGGCGAGCTCCCCGGATGTGGAGGGCGACTCGCCGACCGCTCGGTAGAGATCGAGTTTGTCGCCCAGGTAGATGCCGGCCAGCTCCAACGCCCCCTGGATCGATCCGAAGACCTTCTCCGCGAAGGCGTCGATGTCGTCGCCCATCGAACCACCCCCTGACCGCAGCACCCTACGCCGGGTGCCGTCGAAGTGCGAACCGCGCCGCTTGGCGCCGCCTGTGTCCGTGTGCCACGATGCGCCCGTAACGAGCAACGCCCCGTGGACCGGACGACGAGCGTCGTTCGGGCGGGCCCGCACGGTGCGGACCCGTAGGGAAGCCGGTGGAAGTCCGGCACGGTCGCGCCACTGTGACCGGGGAGCGAACCCGACGGAAACCACTGGGACCGATGCGTCGCAGGCCATCTGGCCGAGCGGCGGCGGTCCTGGGAAGGCCGGGGAAGCGTCGATCCGGGAGTCAGGAAACCTGCCGGGGGGCTGAGTCCGACGGCCGCGCGCTCGGCCGGGAAGGAGTCACCGTGCACTGGATCCGTTCCCTCGGGGGCTTGCTGTTCCTCGCCATCTCTCTGGTCGGCTCGGGGTGTGCCGCGGCGAGCTCGAGCGCAGTCGGCGGCGACTTGTCGTCGGCCGTTCCCGCGTTTCCCGTCACACTCCACGCGGCCAACGGCTCTGTCACGCTCGCGTCGATGCCGAGCAAGATCGTGTCGATCTCGCCCAGCGCCACCGAGATGCTGTTCGCGATCGGCGCAGGCGACCAGGTGGTCGCCGCCGACAGTTACTCCGACTATCCCGCCGACGCGCCGACCACCGACCTATCGGCCTACGAGCCCAACGTCGAGGCGATCGCCGCCTACGAGCCCGATCTGGTGGTGTATTCGAACGACCCCGGTGACCTGCAGACCTCGCTCGACAAGCTGCACATCCGCGCGCTCGAGCAGCCGGCCGCCGCGACGATCGACGACGTGTACGCCCAGATGCAGCAGCTCGGTCAGGCGACCGGTCACGTGACCGAGGCGCAGGCCCAGGTGAGCGATCTGCAGGCACAGGTCGCCCAGGTGACGGCCTCGGTCGGCGACGCCGGGGCGGGCATGACCTACTACTACGAGCTCGATGACACGTATTACTCGGTGACCAGCGACACGTTCATCGGCAACCTGCTTGGCCAACTCGGACTCACCAACATCGCGGACAAAGCCAAGGAGGCCAGCTCTGGGTACCCGCAGCTATCCGCCGAGTACATCGTGGTAGCCGATCCAACCCTGATCCTGCTCGCAGACACGAAATGCTGCGGGCAAAGCGCGACCAGCTTGGCGAAGCGGCCGGGATGGGCTGATCTGCAAGCCGTCGCCGACGGAGGGGTCGTCGAGCTCGATGATGACATTGCCTCACGCTGGGGGCCCCGCATCCTGCAGCTCCTGCAACAGGTGGGCGCCGCGGTGCAGGAGCGGGCGGCCGCGTGAAGCACGCATCCCGGCTCGACGCCGTGCGGGTGGTGCCGGTGCACACGAGGCAGCCACCCTCGCGTGCGCGACGCCGTGCCGTGCGGTGGACGGTCGTCGGGTTCGCGGTGCTGTTCGTCTCGGTGTTGATCGGGTTGTTCGCCGGCGCCGTCCGGATCCCGCCAACAGGGATCCTCGGGTGGATGGTGGGCGCCGGCACCCTCACGGAGCAGCAGCGCGCGATCCTGGCGCAGCTGCGGCTGCCGCGGGTCGTGTTGGCCGGGCTGGTCGGCGCCGCGCTTTCGGTCTCGGGGTGCGCCTATCAGGCCGCGTTCCGCAACCCATTGGCCGATCCCTATCTCCTGGGATCCGCGGCGGGCGCCGGGCTGGGCGCCACGTTGGTGATCGTGCTCGGGGTGGCGGACGTGCCGTTCGCCTTGCCGGCGGCGGCGTTCCTCGGCGCGCTCGGCGGGGTCGGGCTCGCCTACCTGATGGCATCAACCCGGGCCGCGGGTCGGACCTCGACGTCCCTGCTGCTTGCCGGGGTTGCCGTCGCGTCGTTCCTCACGGCTTTCCAGACCTATGTGCAGCAACGTGACACCGACGACCTCCGGGAGGTCTACGCGTTCATCCTTGGGCGCCTCGGCACCGGGGGTTGGCACGAGGTGTTGCTGGCGCTGCCGTGGGTCGTGCTGGCATCCGCCGTGCTGCTCGCGTCACGCAGGCTCCTCGAGGTGTTGTCGCTCGGGGACCTGGAGGCGGCGAGTCTGGGCGCGCACGTGTCCCGCGACCGCGCGATCGTCGTGATCGCCGCGTCGCTCGCGACCGCTGCCGCGGTTGCCGTTGCCGGGCTGATCGGCTTCGTCGGATTGATCGTGCCCCACGCGGTTCGGATGGCAACGGGGGCGAGCCATCGGCTCGTGGTCGGGCTGTCACTGTTGTTCGGTGCCTCGTTCCTGATCCTATGCGACGTCCTGGCGCGCACGGTCGTCGCTCCGGGCGAGCTGCCTATCGGCGTGATCACGGCGATGATCGGCGCTCCCTTCTTCGCGTTCGTGCTGCGCAGGTCGGGAGGCGCGCGATGATCGTGGCGCGCGCGCTTCGGGTATCGCGCGGGCGTCGCGAAGTGGTGCACGGCGTGTCGCTGGACGTGCCGGCCGGCTCCTGGTTGTCGGTCGTCGGACCGAACGGGGCCGGGAAGTCCTCGTTGTTGCTGGCCATCGCCGGTCTCTTGCCCGCGGTCGGCGAGGTGACGTTGGAGGGGCAGTCGTTGCATGCACTGTCGATCCGCGCCCGGGCGCGGATGGTCGCGCTGGTGCCGCAGCAACCCGTCGTGCCCGAGTCGCTCACGGTGGCCGAATACGTGCTGCTCGGCCGCACGCCGCACTTGTCGCTGTTCGGTTCGGAGGCGGGCCGCGACCACGAGCAGGCGGCGCGCGTGCTCGCGACGGTGGACCTCGCCTGGGCCGCCGACCGGCTCGTGACGACGTTGTCGGGCGGCGAGTTTCACCGAGCGGTCGTCGGTCGCGCATTGGCGCAAGAGGCACGCGTGCTCCTGCTGGACGAGCCGACGGCCGGGTTGGACCTCGGGCATCAGCTCCAGGTGCTCGACCTGGTCGACGAGTTGCGTCGCACCCAAGGCCTCACAGTCGTGTCCGCGATGCACGACCTGACGCTGGCGGCGCGCTACTCGGATCGGATCGCGTTGCTTGTCGACGGGGAGTTGATGACGCAAGGCCCGCCGCGGCGCGTATTGCGGGCCGACGTGCTGAAGCGTCACTACGGCGTGCCGGTGCATGTGCTGCGCGGGCCTAACGACGAGCTGATCGTCGTTCCGGCCAACGTGCCCGCGGCGGCACGCCCGTGAGCGACCGACCGCCGCCTCTCGAGGCGCCTGCACGAGCCGAGCGCCGGGTCTCGTCGCTCGTGGTGGTGCACACCGGCGACGGCAAGGGCAAGACGACCGCGGCGATGGGCATCGCGATGCGTGCGGTGGGCCACGGCGAACGGGTCGCGGTCGTGCAGTTCATGAAGTCGGGGCGGTGGGCTTCGGGCGAGCGTCTGACCGCCGAGCGGCTGGGCATCGACTGGGCGGTGCTCGGCGATGGGTTCACGTGGGACAGCGAAGACCTGGAGGGCGCGGCGGCGATCGCGCGCGAGGCATGGTCCACGGCCGCGGGAACGATCGCCGGCGGGGCGCACGATGTCGTGATCCTCGATGAGATCACTTATCCGATGAACTGGGGCTGGATCGAGACGAACGCCGTCGTCGCGGCGCTCCGCGCCCGACCTGAGCACGTGTCGGTCGTGCTGACGGGGCGCGATGCCCCGGAGACGCTGGTCGCCGTCGCCGACACGGTGAGCCGAACCAGCGTCACGAAACACGCGTTCGACGATGGGATCGCGGCGCTGAGGGGGATCGACTTCTGATGGCGATGACGTTGCTGCTGGGCGGGGCCGCCAGTGGGAAGTCCCGCACGGCCTCGGCGCTCGCGGCCGCCGATGGCCGAGGTGTCACGTTCCTCGCCACGGCCGAGGCGCTCGACGAGGAGATGGCGGCGCGCATCGAACGACACCGTCTCGAGCGCCCGAGCGATTGGACCGTGATCGAGGAGCCGCTCGCGCTCCTCGTCGCGGTCGAGCTCGCGTCCGCCTCCGACGTCGTGATCGTTGACTGTCTCACCCTGTGGGTAACGAACCTCCTGAGCGATGGCTCGGCCGGGGATGACGATGTGCTCGCTCGCGCTGCCGCCGCCGCGAGGGCCTGTGCGGTCCGCTCTGCGCCGACGATCGTGGTGTCGAACGAGGTCGGTGCGGGCATCGTGCCGATGCACCCGCTCGCGCGGCGCTATCGCGATCTCCTCGGACGCGTGAACGCCATCTTCGCCGAAGAGGCGAGCACCGTCGCGCTGATGGTGGCGGGGCGCGCGGTGGTGCTGTCTCGGCCGATGACGACCCTTGCCGAAGGACCGATGTGAGTCTGCTGTCCGATGCTCTCCACGATCTGCCCGCCCCGGATGACGCCGCGGCGGCCGCGGTGGCGCAACGCGCCGCGAGCGTGCTTCGCCCGGCTGGTGCGCTGGCGCGACTGGACGAGGTCGCCGCATGGCTGGCTTCCTGGCAGCGTACGGAGCGACCGGCGGTGCAGCGTCCGCATGCGATCGTGTTCGCTTCGGATCATGGCGTCGCCGCCGCCGGTGTCAGCGCATACCCCGCCCAGGTCACGGTCGCGATGCTCGACGCCTTGGAGAAGGGCTCGGCGACCTCCTCGGCGATGGCATCGGCGCTCGGCGTCGTGCTCGAGGTCATCGACGTCGGTGTGGCTCGCCCGACGGGCGACCTCCGGGTCGAGCCCGCCATGGACGCCGCCCGCTTCGACGAGTCCGTGACGTCGGGGTTCGAGGCGGTGGATCGTGCGGCCGCCGCCGGGGCGGATCTGCTCGTGTTCGGCGAGATGGGCATCGGGAACACGACGACGGCCGCCGCCGTTGTGGCCACCCTGTATGACGAGCCCGCCGCCGCGTGGTGTGGGCGCGGCACTGGACTGGACGACGCCGGCCTCGCGCGCAAGATCGATGCGGTCGACATGTGCCGGGCGCGCGTCCGTGCCGTGACCGCCGACCCTCTCGAGATCGCCAGAGAGGCCGGGGGAGCGGAGCTGGCGGCGATCGCCGGCGCGACCGTTGCGGCGCGGCGGCGTTCGATCCCGGTCGTGCTTGACGGCTACGTCGTCACCGCCGCGGTGGCGCCCTTGGTATCGGTTCGTGCCGACGCGCTCGAGCACCTCGTGGCCGGCCACCGCAGCGCCGAGCCCGGTCACGGCAGGCTGCTGGCCCGGCTCGGGATGGAGCCGCTGCTCACCTTGGACCTTCGTCTCGGTGAGGGGACGGGGGCGCTTGCGGCCGTCTCGCTCGTGCGACTGGCCGCGGTGAGCGTGGTCAACGTCGCGACGTTCCAGGAGTGGGGCCTGGCGTGAGCGAGCGGGCGGCCTCGCGCGACGGGCGACGTCCGCGCGGCTTCCTGGCCGGGGTGTCCTTCCTGACGCGCATCCCCGTGCGGCTTCCGATCGGCGAGGCCGACGTCGCCACCTCGATCGCGTGGTTCTCCGTGGTCGGATGTCTGGTGGGCGTGGCGAGCGGGGGCGTCTTTCTGGGCGCGACCGAGCTCTGGCCGCCGCTCGTCTCTGCCGTGCTCGCCGTCGCAGCGTCGGTGGCGATCACCGGTGCGTTCCACGAAGACGGCCTGGGCGACACCGCAGATGCCTTCGGTGCGGCCTCGACCGGGCGCGATGTGTTGCCGGTCCTGAAGGATCCGCGTCTGGGGGTGTTCGGTGTGGTGGCCCTGGTTGGGGGTCTGGGGCTTCGCGTGGCGGGGGTTGCCGCGCTCACGCCGCGCGCCGGATTGCTCGCATTGATCGCCGCCCACGCGTTGGCGCGTGGCATGAGCGCGGCGGTCGTGGTGAGCGCCCCGAGCGCTGCGACCGGACTGGGCTCGAGCTATGCGGCGCTCGCCCCGCGGTGGCGAGGCTGGATCGCCCTGGCCGTCGGGGTCGGGGTCGCGACGGCGTGCCTCGGGATCGCCGGGCTCATCGCGGCAGGCATCGTAGGTGTGTGCGCCGTGGCTCTCGCGCGCTGGGCTGCTCGCACGCTCGGCGGCGTGAGCGGCGACGTGCTCGGCGCGATCGAGCAGGTCGGCGAGATCGTCACGCTGCTCGTTTCGGTCGCCGCGATCGGTCGGGGCGTCGTCGGCCCGTTCGCCTGAAGGGCTTACGCCGGTGGACGCTGTGTGAAATCCCACCGGCGCGCCATGGGATCGAACCCGAGACGCCCGTAGAGCTCCTTCGGCCAGTCGTCGTCGTCACCCATGATGAAGACGTGTTCGGCGCCCGCGTCGCGGGCTGCCTCGACCGCGCCCAACACCACCGCCCGCGCGACGCCGCGCCCGCGGTACTCCTCGAGGGTGTCGACGAACTCGACCTGGGCGTCGGACCCGTCGACGTACAACTCGCATTGACCCGCGAGCGCCCCGTCGACCCGGGCGACGAAACGCCGGGCCCCGATCGCCTGTTCCCATGTCTCGTGCTGGTCGACGAACCGTGGGATGAGAGCTGCGGGCATGTCCCGCTCTCGACGGTAGATCTCTTCGGTCATCGGCCGGCTCTCGGCGAACGAGCACTCCACGACGGGGAGTCCGGCAGGACGATCTGGTGCTCGCCGGAGCACCATCTGCAGGGATGGCTCCGCCGTGTACCCGGCCGCACGCAAGCCCGGCGCAAGCCGCGAACCGGCGGCATCGTCGGTGACGACGATCAGACGGTGGCGCAAACCGGCGCCTCCCAGGATCCGGTCGGCCGCCTCGGTCAATCCCTGGGCCGACGCGTCTTCGAGGTTCGCATCGGCCAACAGGAAGTTCGAGAACCACCGTTCGGGAAAGCCCTCGTCGAAGTACGCGGACCCGTAGGCGAACGGTTCGACGCGCGTGCTCATCCCCGCAAGGATGCGGCGTTCGAAGGCGAGGAAGCGTGCCAGGTCGTCCATGGAGCGGAGGCTAGCCGACCGCGGTTGCCTCAGTGCACCGTGACGGTGACCGTGTGATAACCGGTCGCACCGTCGGGAAAGGGTTCGGCCAGATCCGACGTCTGGGTCACGCCGTTGCGATCGGTGGCGCGCACCGCGATCTGGTGTGCCCCTGGAACCGCGTCCCAGCCGAGACGCCATTGCCGCCAGGTGTCGGTCGTGTCCTGCGGGGCCAGCTCCGCAGGGAGCCATGCGCCGTTGTCGATCTGCACCTCCACCGCATCGATCCCGACATGCTGTGCCCAGGCGATACCGGCGATGTCGCGCTGACCAGCCCCGACCGTTCCGTGCGGAACGTCGATCCGCGACTCGGTCTTGATCGGCGCCTGCTGCGCCCAGCCGCGCGCGATCCAATATGCGTCATAGGCGCCGAACGTCGTGAGCTCCATGTCGACGACCCATTTCGTCGCCGACACATACCCGTAGAGACCGGGCACGACCACGCGGACGGGAAAGCCGTGCGAGATCGGAAGCGGCTCGCCGTTCATCCCGATCGCCAGCATTGCGTCGCGACCATCCAGCAACGCGGCCGTTGGCGTGCCGACGGTGAACCCGTCGACTGAGCGCGCCACCAGCTGGTCCGCGCCAGGGTGCACGCCCGCCTCCTTCAGGATGTCGGCCAGCGCCGCGCCGATCCATCGGGCGTTGCCGAGATAGTGACCGCCCACCGGGTTGGACACGCACGTCAATGTGACGTCGCGCTCGATCAGCGGCCGAGCGAGCAGCTGGTCGTAGGTGAGCGTCAGCTCGCGATCCACCATCCCGTGGATCCGCAACTGCCAGTCCTCGGCGGTGACGGCCGGCACCAGCAGCGCCGTGTCCACGCGGTAGAAGCGGTCGTTCGGTGTGAAGAACGGCGAGATCCCGTCGACCGCATCGAGGCCAGGGGGGGCATCGGATGCCGGCGACGTGGGCGCGGGAAGCCGCACCGAGGCGCGCGAGTCGTCTGCGCGGAAGCGCCGCGACAGGAAGCCGCCGGCCCCGCCCGCACCGATCGCGACGATCGCGCCGACCCCCGCGGTCCAGAGGAAATGTCGCCGGTCGAGGCTCGCCACCGGCGTCTGGACCGGGCCGGTCGTGGGCCGGTCGGCAGCGCCAAGCAGGGCCCGCAGGGTCACCGCGCCGGCGACGGCCCCGGCGAGCACCGGGAGCAGATCGCTCACGGAGGCACCGGGGCGGGTGAGGGCCGCGATCGCGCCCACCGCGACGAAGATGGCGAGCCCGATCCATCCCGATCGTGGCCGGCGCAGCGCCGCGTCGCCGAGCGTGATGGCCGCCAAGACGATCACGACGCCGATCCCGAGCAGCAGCACCCGTTTGTCGTTCGTTCCGAACGACCGGATCGCGAAGGACTTGAGCCAGGTGGGCGAGCTGTCGATCGCGCCCTCGCCAACGGTGATGATCGGTGAGGCGGCGGCGTTCACCCAGCCCGCGACCAGGTGGGCGACGCCGAGGGCGACGCCTGCCGTGACCAGCCCGATCACGGGCCCGAGCCACCTCGGCGATCGTCGATCCCCTTCGTCGTTCACGTCCATATGTACGCATGGTCTAACTGGGGGGCCCAAACGTTGCATCATGACTGCCCGAATGAGCCGATCCGGCCACGACCGATCGTCAGCGCCGCTGCGGCGGTGATGACCAGCAGGATCACCGCCAGGGCGGACGCCTGTCCGATCGACGCCGACCCCGGCTGGCCGAGGAGTCGGGCGATGGCGACCGGTACGGTCGGGTGCTCAGCCCGGGCAAGGAACGCGGTCGCGCCGAACTCGCCCAGCGCGACCACGAACGCGAACACGGCCGCGGTGCGGATCGCACCGGCGCAGGCGGGCAGGGTGGCGTCGCGGAGGGCCCGCCAGGGTGAGGCGCCGAGTGACGCCGCTCCTTCGCCGAGGCTGGCGTGCGCAGCCGCCATCGCGGGAGCCACGATCCGCACGACGAACGGCAGCGCGACGAGGGCCTGCGCGAGCGGTACGAGCCACGTCGAGCCACGCAGATCGAGCGGGTCCGCATCGAAGGCGACCACATAGCCGAACCCGAGCGTCACTGCCGAGACACCGAGCGGGATCGCCACGATCGCCCAGATGCCGCGAGACCGTGCGCCAAGCGCGACCCCGATCGAGACGAGCCCGCCGACCACCAGCGCGATCGTGGCCGCCAGCGCGGCGCTGCGCACCGAGGTCCAGATCGCGGCGCCCGGGTCGATCTCGAACAGACCGCCACGGCGTCCTTCACCGATATGCAGGTAGTTCGCGAGGGTCGCGCCCTCGGACCCCACGAACGATCGTCGCACCAGTCGCCACAACGGCACCGCCACCAGCGCGATCGCGCCGAGGACGGCAACCACGCCGAACGTGCGCTCCCCACGCGTACGCGGCGCCCGCCCACCCTGCTCGGCTGGAGGAGGCAGAACCGGACGACGCGATGCGAGCACCGCGTCAGCGATCAGCAACACACTGACGAACAGCAGTTGGATCAGCGCGAGCACGGCCGCGGCCGACAGATCCAGTTGCTGCGAGGTCCGCCGGAAGATCTCCACCTCGATCGTCGTCTGACCGGCACCGCCGAGAAGCAGCACTACACCGAACGAGGTGAACGTGAACAGGAACACGAGGGTCGCGGCGGTGACGATCGCCGGTCGCGCGAGCGGTAGCAGGACCCGGGTGAACCGTCGCAACCCCGACGCCCCGAGCTCGTCTGCGGCGTCTTCTAGCTCCGGATCGACGGTGGCCCACGCGGCACCGACCACGCGCACCACGACCGCGATGTTGAAGAACACATGGGCCGCCAGGATCGCGACGATCGAGCCGCGCAGACCCGAGAACGCCATTCCGACCACGACGGTGGGCAAGACGAACGGCACTACCACCAGGGCTTCGACTGCCGCCCGGCCACGGAACGCGAACCGCGACAGGGCATAGGCGATCGGCAGCCCGATCGCGAGCGTCAACGCGGTAGACGCCGCGGCTTGCCACAGCGTGAACCAGATCACGTCGCGCACCCGCGCTTCGCCGAGGACGCGACCGATCGCGGTCTGGTCCGAGGCCAGTCCTTCCCAGACGATCGAGACGAACGGGAAGACGAAGAACAACAGCAAGAACGCAACCGGCAGCGCAAGGATCGCGATGCGGGCGCGCCTGCTCACTGCCCCATCACGTCGGACCAGCGCGCCACCCAGTCGGCTCGGTGCGCCGCCACGTCGGCCGGTGAGACCTCGTACGGGTCGGTCACCGTGGCGGCATTGTGACGAAACACGGCCGGCAGTCGTGCTGTGGTCGAGGCCGGGTAGACGAACATCCGCAGCGGGATGTCTTCCTGGAACGGCTGCGACAGAAGGAAGTCGACGAGCTGTTGCGCAGCGGCCTCGTGCCCAGTGCCACGCAGGACCCCGGCGAATTCGATCTGGCGGTAGCACGTGTCGGTCAGCACCGCTGTCGGCGGGACCGTGATCGGCGGGTCGGCGAAAACAACTTCGGCGACCGGGCTCGTCGCGTAGGACACGACCATCGGGTGCGTCCCTTCGCCGCCGCCGGCGCCGGAGAACTCCCCGAAATAGGCCCGTTCCCACCCGTCCACCACCGTGACACCGTTGTCGCGCAGCCGGCGCCAGTAGTCCTCGAAACCCGGATCTCCGTACGCGGCGACCGTGGCCAACAGAAACGCGAGCCCGGGTGTCGAGGTCGCCGGGTTCTCGACCACCAACTGGTCGCGGAAGGCGGGAGCGGCGAGATCGTCGAGAGAGGACGGCAGCGGCGTGCCGCCGACGTACCGGCGCATGTCGATGTTGACGCAGACCTCGCCGTGATCGATCGGGGTGACCCGGTGTTGGTCGTCGACGAGCAGATCGGGTGCGACATCGCCGAGACCCGCCGACTCGTACGGGACGAACACATCCTTGGCGAACAGCTCCGACAGCTGGTCGTTGTCCACGCCGAACGCGACGTCACCCTCGGGGTTGCCTGAGGCGAGGATCAATCGGTTCGCGAGCTGGCCGGCGTCGCCGGCAGCCACCACGTTGACGGTGATCCCGGTGCGATCCTCGAATCCGCGCAGCACCGACTTCGTCACATCGAAGGAGTCATGTGTCAGCAGCGTGATGGTCACCGGCGCCGAGGAGCCGGACGCCGGTGGCGAATCGTTACTCGTCGTGCACGCGGCCGCGACCAACGCGAGGGCCAGCGTCGCGACGATCGCGCGGCGCATCATCCTGCCGCCCCCGGTCGAACCACGAGGACGACGCCCTCGCCGACTCGGACGTTCGCGGCCGTGCCGATGAACTCGTTCGACAGCCCCCGTGTCGAGCCGGGCATGAGCTCCTCGCCATCCAGCCGCCATCGGAGCCCGTCGGTGGTGACGCCGCGCGCGGGCCCGCCGACCGCGAAGAGACTGACCAGCTCCTCGGGGATACCGTCCAGCGCGCGCTCGTCGCGTACGACGTAGATCAGGGCGGCGCCGAGCACCGCGTCGATGCGCAGTTCCGCGAACCGCGGAGAAGCCATGAGGAAGGCGTTGCCCAGCACGTGGTCGAAGCGGCCGCCGTCGCCGCCGAGGACGAGCACCCGCCGAGCGCCGGCGACGGCGGCCGCGACCAAAGCCAGCTCCAGATCCGAGGCGTCCTTGTCGGGCGAGTGCCGCTCGACACGTCCGCCGGAGGCCTCTACCCGAGCGACGGCCGATGGGTCTGCCGAGTCGAGGTCGCCCACCAGCAGGTCGACGCGCAGCCCGAGCCGCTCTGCCTCGTGCACGCCGGCGTCGGCCGCGATGACAAGCGCGTCTGGGTTGAACATGGGCGGCGTCGCGCGCACGGGTCCTCCCGCACAAACCACGATCGCGGTGCGAACCATCGGCTCCCTCCGCCAGCATTACCTGGGTCAGGTTCGCGGGTCGCCGGCGCGATGTGCCGGCCTCTCAGCCCGGTTGCCCGAGCTCCCCGGTGCTACCCGCCCAGTATAGGCCGGAAGAATTCGGAACCATGCCCTACAGGTTCCGGGTCAAGATGGTGCCTTGGAAGGAGTGGAGAGCACGCATTCTTCAGCAACCCGGGCACGCTACTACGCGCACCTCGTTCCGCAGATGTGAGTGGCTAGGTGGCCGCCATGCTGTCGCCGGCGGTGTTGTACTCCGCCCAGCGGTTGTAGCGCTCGATCTCGTAGTAGCGCGTGCTCGCCATCTGGAACAGCACGCCGATCACGGCGACGCCCAGGAACAGCACGGACCAGCCGAACCCCGCGTCGGTGACGACCTTCACCGGGTGATCGGCCATGACCGAAGGATCGATCTGATTCAGCACGGTCAGGATCGTGCCCACGATCGCGGCCGCCCCGAGCATCGCGCTGCCGAAGATCACGACGTACTTCTGCAGGTTGAGCATCAATGTTGCCACCGCGAAGATCACGCCCGCTGCGACGCCCAGGATCCATACGAGCGGCCCGAGCTCGACGCTGAACAGGCCGAAGAGCCCGACGACGAGGCCGTAGCCGATGTAGCCGCCCATCAACGCCACCGCGATGAACCAGAACATGTAGGAAAGCCCGGCAAACAACAGCCCCATGAAGAACGCGACGACCCAGCTGAGCCCGGTCGACAGGAACCCGTCGCCGAAGAGCGCCTGCACGCCCTGGGCACCGATTGCCAGCCCGAAGAAGAACCCCCAGATCGGCAGGATGATCCAGAACAGCCGATAGCCGAAGAACGCGACGATCGCCCCGAGGAACAGCAGCATCGAAGCGGCGACCACGGTTGCGAGTGTTCCATCCGACGACATGGGTCCTCCTTCCGGCGACGCGTATCGCGTCGCGGCCCGTGCGATGTGTGCATCGTTGCACCGGAAGGCGCTCGGCGCCAGCACCAGCCGCGATTCAGGGCTGAACGCCGTTCAGGGCTGTCAACCGATCGTGGCACCGGCGATAGCGCGTACGACCGCATCCTCGATCGCCAGGGCAGTTGCCTCCGGCAAGTCGTGGGTCAGAACGGAAAAGGTGACGGTCTGCCCGTCGCGGGTCGTGACGTAGCCCGATAGCGTCGAGGTTGGCCGTACGAACAGCGTGCCGGTCTTGGCGCGAACGGGCACACCGACCAAGCGGCCGGCGAGCGTTCCCTCTCCGCCCGCCGGCAGCGAGCGGTCGAACACCGGGAACCAGGGCCGCCGCTGGGCCGCGAGCAGGAGGGTCACGACACCGAGCGCGGGCGTGCGGTCCTGATCGGAGAGCCCGCTGCCGTCGCGGACCGCCGCATCGACCCCATAGCCCTCGGCCCAAGCGTGGATGGCCCGCGCGCCCAGGGCCGTGGATCCGGAGACTCCCGGGTCCGCGCCCAGCCGTTTGGTGGTGAGCTCCGCATACAGGTTGTCCGACTCGTGGTTCTGATGTGCCAACAGGTCGCCCAGTGGAGCCGAGACGTCCACTGCGAGGGGCCTGAGCCCGTTGGGGGCCGTACCGGTCGCCGATCCGCCGTCGACCTCGACCCCGACCCGGGCGAGGGCGTCTCGGAACGCCGCCGCGGCGGCACCCTCGAGTCCCGAGCCGGTTCCCGTCAGCCGCAACGCGGTGGGGCGGTCCACGAAGGCGCGCGAGATCGGGCGGATCCAGCCCGGCGCCCACCATCCGCGATCGAACGCCGCGGTATCGCCCACGACACGCCCCATGATCCGCCGGACCCCGGCATCTGCGAGATTGCCCGCGAGCGCGTCGAGGTCGATCGTCGTCAGGGTCGGATCGCCGCCGCCCACCAGCCAGAGATCTCCGCGCACCACGCCATGGCGCACATCGGCAGCCGTCTCGGCACGGGTGCGGAACCGGAACCGCGTTCCCAGCAGATCCAGCGCCGCCATCGACGTCAGCAGTTTTTCGTTCGAAGCCAGGATGCGCGGCGTGGCGCCGCGATATCGATAGACGATGCGATGTCCGACGCCGATCACCACCGAGACGTCTCGGCCGGACACCGCCGAGCCGATCTCGTCGACCCACGACCCCGCGGCGGGAGAGAAAGCGGGCGTCCACGCGACGGACGGGGACGGGGGAGCGACGGTCGAAGCCGGATGCGGGGATCGAACCGACACCGCCGGGCTCGGAGTGGGCACTTGGGGAATCGTCGTCTGTGTGCACCCGATCCCGAGCGCCAGCGCGAGGGGCAGGATCCGGTGCGCCATAGGCCCGAGCCTACGCTGGGTCGTCACGCTCGGTCTGCGGTTAGCCTGCGTGGATGCTTCCCATCCTGATCACCGTCGTCATCGTCGCGGCGGTACTGGCGGTCGTCTACTTCATCGGCCTCCAGCCCTCGAAGGCGACGAAGGAGAAGAGCGCCCGCCGCGCCCGGACGCCGTCGGGCAAGGCTGCCGCGCGGGCAGCCGGCCCGAAGCCCTCGCCGTTCCGTCAGCCGCCGGCATGGGTGCGCCGACTGCCGTTGCTCTTGGTCATCGCTGCGGTCGTGTGTCTCGTCATCGCGGTCGCCCAATTCCGTGTGGCGAAACAGAAGGCGACACCGGTGATCGCCCTCGTGCTTGACTCCTCGCAGTCGATGGACGCGCAGGACGTGTCGCCGAGCCGGCTCGTCGCCGCGCAGAACGCCGCACAGTCCTTCATCTCGCAGCTGCCCGAGGACTTCGAGGTCGCGCTCGTGACGTTCGCAGACGCCCCAACGGTGCTGGTCCAGCCGACGGCCGACCACGGGAAAGTCTCGAGCGCACTCGGCACCCTGCCCCGCGGCAACGGCACCGTGATCGGCGACGGACTGAGCGCGGGCCTCGACGCGATCGAGGGTCAATGGACCGATACGGGCTCAGGTCCCGCGGCGGTCATCCTGTTGTCCGACGGTCGCGACACCGGCAGCGACGTCACACCGCAGGAGGCGGCGGATCGCGCCGCGGCCAGTGAGATCCCCGTCTACACGGTCGTCCTGGGAGCGCAAGGGGAGGGCGACCACGGGGCGAACGCCGCGTTGCTCGAGCAGATTGCCGCCACCACCGGCGCCACGTCGTCGACCGCGGCAACGGCGGGCGAGCTCTCGGGCGTGTATGAGTCGCTCGCCTCACAGCTGTCCTCGCAGTTGCAGATCAGCAACTCGGCGCAGTTGTTCGTGTTCCTGGCGATCGCGCTGGCGATGGCGGCCGCCGTGCTGTTACTCGTCCTCACGATGTCGAAGCGCGGCTAACCCTCAGCCCAGCACCTCGGTCAGGGAGTCCACCGCCACCGTGATCGCGATGATCAGCGCGTCGTCATTGCCGGGTTCGATGTCGATGCCGTAGGTGTCGCGGACGCGGAACCATTTCTTGGAGATTTCGGCGACCTTGCCGTGTTCGCCTTTGATCTTGTACTCGTGGTCGAGCAGATTGCCCTTGATCGTCATCTCGCCGCCGCCCTCGAGGTCGACCTTGAGGTGATCGCGCACCGAGACGATCCGCTTGTGGACCTCCGCGACCTTCTTGCCGTCGCGCTCGATCGCCATCGTGTCCCTGACGTGGAGCTTGCGCTCTTGGATCGTCGCGACCTCGGCGCCGCCGATGTCTTCCAAGACAAACGTATCGCGCAGCCTCATCGCCTTGCCGTTGACCTTGAAGACCTTGGAGCCGTGTTCGTCCTCGATCCAGGAGTCATCGCCGATCGCGGCGAGCTTCTGACGCATCTGATACTTCACGACCGCCTCCCCTTTGAAACGCATCGGGCGGGGCCGAAGCCCCGCCCGATCAATGTCGATCCGTGTGGCTCAGGTGCCGAGGATCTTCGCCTTTGCCGCGGCGAACTCCTCGTCGGTGAGGGCCCCTTCCGCGTGTAGCTTCGACAGCTTCTCGATCTGATCGAACGGATCGGCCGCCGCCGGTGCGGCCTGCGCCATGCCTTGCTCCGCAGCGGCCGCCTGCTGCTCCGTGTACTGGGCGTCCTGGCCCGCGTACTTGTTTTGCTGACGACGAGCGACGCGGCCGGACACGGCCGTGGCCGTACCTGCGACGACGGCCGTACGAGCAGCCATACCGACCAATCCTGGACCTCTGCGCATCCTCGGTCTCCTTCTCGCTCGCTGGTGCTTAGGCGTTTTGCGCGGCCCAGTCGATCGCCGCGTCGACGACCTGATAGGGGATACGCTCGAGATCCCAGAGCTCGCCGCCAGCATCGAGGATCGCGCTCTTGATCCTGGTGGCCCACACGTCCTCCCACACCAACAGGCCGGCCGAGAAATTCGACTCCATCTCTTCAGCCACCGCCATGATGTCCTCTTCGTTGATGAGGCCGCCCTTCTCGTCACCGAGAAGGGCGCGGAGCGCGTTGCCGATCTCCGAGTCGAGATCGCTCGCCTCGAGCGCGGTCACGTTGCCGTCGGCGTCCTTGCTGACGAACGCGAGATCGATGATCCGGATCGTTCCGGCCTCCACCTGCTCCGCGATCGAAGGCAGGATCTCCCCGTTGAACTTGTTGCCCGGGAATGCGACGACCATGTACTCCACTGGTCCGATGCCCATGCCTCCTCCTCCGTGTCTTCGGCCTGTCATCGTATCCGGTTGGTCAGAAGTCGGCTCGTCCGGTATATCCCTGCGGGACGGGCACGTTCGTCCGGCGTCGACACGACGGGAGGGATCAGTCATGGCGTTGAAGCACCCGAGAAAGCCACGACACGAGAGCGAGCACCTAGCGGTGGCGCCGCTGTTCTCCCTCGATCACCCGATCCCACGGCACGAACTCGGCCGGGACGAGCTCGCGCCCGACACGGCTTTCCAGATCGTCCACGACGAGCTCATGTTGGACGGCAACGCCCGGCTCAACGTCGCGACATTCGTCACCACGTGGATGGAGCCACAGGCCGAGAGGCTGATGGCCGAGTGTGCCGACAAGAACATGATCGACAAGGACGAGTACCCGCAGACCGCGGAGCTCGAGTCCCGGTGCGTCGCCATCTTGAGTCGCCTGTGGAACGCACCCGATGCCGATCAGGCGACCGGCTGCTCGACGACGGGGTCCAGCGAGGCCGCGATGCTCGGCGGGCTCGCGCTGAAGCGCCGCTGGCAAGAGCGGCGCCGCGCCGAGGGCAAGTCGACCGATGCGCCCAATATCGTGATGGGGATCAACGTCCAGGTCTGCTGGGAGAAGTTCGCCAACTACTGGGACGTCGAGATGCGCCTCGTACCGATGGAAGGCGAGCGTTTCACGCTATCGGCCGAGGAAGCAGTGAAGCTCTGCGACGAGAACACGATCGGAGTCGTCGCGATCCTTGGCTCCACGTACGACGGGGCCTACGAGCCGGTCAAGGAGATCTGTGACGCGCTGGATGAACTGCAGACGCGCACCGGTCTCGATGTCTCGGTGCATGTCGACGGTGCGTCGGGCGCGTTCATCGCGCCGTTCGTGGATCCCGATCTCGAGTGGGACTTCCGGCTGCCGCGCGTCGCATCGATCAACACCTCGGGGCACAAATACGGACTCGTGTACCCCGGCGTCGGCTGGGTGATCTGGCGGGATGCCGCCGCACTTCCCGATGACCTGATCTTCTGGGTGAACTACTTGGGGGACAACATGCCGACGTTCGCGCTGAACTTCTCGCGCCCGGGGGCTCAGGTGGTCGCGCAGTACTACAACTTCCTGCGCCTTGGGTTCGAGGGGTATCGGCGGGTGCAGGGGTACGCGCGGGACGTCGCCATGCGTCTGGCCGGGCAGATCGAGGAGCTCGGACCGTTCCGGTTGCTCACCCGGGGCGACGCGTTGCCGGTGTTCGCGTTCACGACGACAGATGCGGTGGACAACTTCACCGTGTTCGATGTGTCCAACGCGATGCGCGAGCGCGGCTGGCAGGTGCCCGCCTATACGTTCCCGGCCAACCGGACCGATCTGGCGGCCCTCCGGGTGGTCGTGCGCCGTGGCTTCACCCACGACATGGGCGACATGTTGCTGGCCGACCTCAAGCGGCAGCTGCCCCGTCTGCAAGCGCAGCCCGAGCCGGTCCACACGACAGAGGCGTCCGGCTTTCACCACTGACGTCGGCTTCGCCGCATAGACTTCGTGCGTGAGCGCACCCGAGTCGCCAGAAGGCCGTCCGCGGCGGCATGTCGTTCGGCGTCTCGCCCGCGCGTTCGTCCAGGCAGACAGCTACGGCTTCGTGCTGTTGCTGATCATCTCGTCCTACATCTTGTCGGTGTCGGTCGCAACTGATTGGGGCGCGTCGGCGGTGATCTTCATCCAGATCGCGACGGTGTGGTTCGCCTTGCGCACATCCCAGGCCCGCCGGCCCGTGCGCCGCGCTGCCTTCGTGTTGATGGCGGTGGCCGGCGTCGCAGCCATCGCCAACCTCACAGGCGCTGACGGCACGCGACCATTCCTGTTCGCGCTCGGGAGCGTGCTCTACCTCATCGCACCGTTCTCGATCATCCGGCACCTGCTGAGCCGATCCGGCGTTGATCAAGAGACGATGCTTGGGGCGATCTCGGCCTACCTGCTGTTCGGCATGTTCTACGCATTCTTCTATATCGAGATCTCGATCGTGCAGAGCGGGTCGGCGTTCTTCGCCGGGATGTCCGGGCAGGCCACGATGAAGCAAGTGCTTTTCTTCAGCTTCACGACGTTAACGACGACCGGTTACGGGAACCTGGTCCCGTATCAGAACCCGGGGCAGACGCTTGCCGTGAGCGAGATGATCCTTGGGCAGCTGTTCCTGATCACGGCGATGGGCAAGATCGTCACCGAGTGGCGACCTCGCTGGTCCAAGGGCGACACGACGTCGTGATCAGCCCTCGGGCTCGGTGACGTCGACGAGCTCGGCGTCGGTGGCGCGCAGCAGATCGGCCGCCCGCAGGTGCAGATTCACACCGTGGGCGCCGCCGCCGATCGCGATCGTCTCGTCGCCATCGCCGACACTCGCGTCAGCGATCACTCGCCACGCGTGCGTGGCGCCGAACGGCGTGATCGCGCCGCGTTCGTAGCCGGTCGCCGTGCGCGCCTCCTCGGCGTCGGGCAGCGACATGCGCCGAGTCCCGAGATGGATCCGGAGCTTGGGCCAGTCGATCCGTCGCCCACCCGGCACGAGGACGAAGACGTACTCGTCGGATGCGAGCCGCACCACGATCGTGCGCAGCAGCTGGTGCAGCTCGATCCCCTGGAACGCGGCGCTCTCCTCGACGCTCTGAGCGCGCTCGGTGCGCATCACCTCGAAGGGGATTCCCGACGCGCGCGCCGCCACGATCCCAGGGGTGTCAGGCTCGGCTTCGCTCACACCCCGCTCCGCACCTCGATCGTGGCGTCGACGTCGACTCCCGTTCGCAGCGTGTCGAGCACGACGCAATACCGCTCTGCGCTTCGCAGAAGGCGTGTCGCGCGATCGCCGTGCGCGTCGTCGTCGATCACGACGCTGGTATGGCAGCGGATCGTCCGGATCCCGACCGGGTACTCGCGCCCCATCGCGAGGGTCCCGCGGGCGTCCCAGTCACCCTCGACCTCGATCGCCAGCTCGCGGATCTCGATGCCCATGTTCGCGGCCACCATCCGCAGCGTGATCTCCTGACATGCGGCGAGCGCGGCGAGCAACAGGTCGCCGCTGCATGGAACGTCGTCGTCGCCACCGACCGCGGGGTGCGCGCCGCTTCGCCACGTCACATCGAGCTGAGCCGGTCCGACCGCGCAGTGCAGCGGATCGGAAAGGTCGCCGCCGCCGCCGAGCACCCGCAGGGTCTGGATCGCCGCGGTGGGGTCGGCGGCGTAGCGCTCGCGCAGCGGTGCCTGTCGTTCCCGGATGGTCCTGGATGGCATCTGAGCTCCCGTCTCGATCGATCGACCGATCGTCGCCGCCCGGCGGGGGCAGGTCAACCGCGGCGAAGTAGGCTCCCGCATCGAGTGGCCGGGCCGGCCGCCGGGAGGTGACCGAGATGTCGACGCCCACGTCGGGACCGCGCGAGGTGCGGGCACCGCGCGGCACCACGCTGACCTGCAAGGGCTGGCAGCAGGAAGCCGCGATGCGGATGCTGATGAACAACCTTGACCCCGAGGTGGCCGAGCGTCCCGATGACCTGGTCGTCTACGGTGGCACGGGGCGTGCGGCCCGTTCGTGGCCCGCGTTCGACGCGATCGTTGCAGAGCTCCGCGAGCTCGAGGGCGACGAGACGCTGCTCATCCAATCCGGGAAGCCGGTTGGGGTGGTCCAGACCCACGAGTGGGCACCGCGCGTGCTGATCGCGAACTCCAACCTCGTGCCCGAGTGGGCGACCTGGGAGGAGTTCCGCCGCCTGGAGGGCATGGGCCTGACGATGTACGGCCAGATGACGGCCGGTTCGTGGATCTACATCGGTACTCAGGGCATCCTGCAGGGCACCTACGAGACGTTCTCGGCGATCGCCGCGAAGCGGTACGGCGGCACCCTTGCCGGCACGATCTCGCTGACCGCCGGGCTCGGCGGCATGGGCGGGGCCCAGCCGCTGGCGGTCACGATGAACGACGGGGTCGCGCTCTGCATCGAGGTCGACCCCACCCGGATCGAACGCCGTATCAAACATCGCTACCTCGACGTGGGTGTCGAGGACGTCGAAGAGGCGCTACGTCTGGCGGTCGACGCGCGCGACCGGCGTGAGGGGCTTTCGATCGGCATCCTCGGCAACGCCGCAGACATCGTGCCCAAGCTGGCGGCGATGGACGCGCCGATCGACATCGTCACCGATCAGACGAGCGCGCACGATCCGCTCGCATACATCCCGCAAGGCATGTCGCTTTCCGACGCGGCCGATCTGCGCCTCCGCGACGCCGCCGAGTACACGCGTCAGGCCCGCGCCTCGATGGCTGCGCACTGCCAGGGCATGGTCGCGTTCCTCGACAAGGGCGCGGAGGTCTTCGACTACGGCAACAACCTGCGCGCCGAGGCTGAGCACGGTGGGTGTACCCGAGCGTTCTCCTATCCGGGGTTCATCCCCGCGTACATCCGGCCCCTGTTCTGTGAAGGCAAGGGCCCGTTCCGGTGGGCGGCGCTGTCGGGCGACCCCGCCGACATCGCGGCGACCGACCGCGCGGTCCTGGAGGAGTTCCCCGACAACGAGCCGCTCGCGCGCTGGATCCGGATGGCGGGCGAGCGTGTGGCGTTCCAGGGACTGCCGGCGCGGATCTGCTGGCTCGGCTACGGCGAACGGGACCGGATGGGCGTGCGGTTCAACGAGCTGGTCGCCAGCGGCGAGGTGGCGGCTCCGATCGTGATCGGCCGCGACCACCTGGACGCCGGCAGCGTCGCCTCGCCGTATCGCGAGACCGAGGCCATGGCCGACGGCTCCGACGCGATCGCCGATTGGCCGTTGCTCAATGCGCTGGTCAACACCGCGAGCGGCGCTTCATGGGTGAGCATCCACCATGGCGGTGGCGTCGGGATCGGGCGCTCGATCCACGCGGGACAGGTCGTCGTCGTCGACGGCTCCCAGCTCGCAGGGGAAAAGGCTCGACGTGTGCTGACGAACGACCCCGGGATGGGCGTGCTACGGCACGTCGACGCGGGATATGAACGGGCGGAGGCCGCGGCGGCCGAGCGCGGTGTGCACATCCCGATGGCGGGGGACTAGTGCTCGTCGAGCACATCGGTGAGCTGGTCACGAACGACCCGTCGGCGGGCGAAGGCCCACTCGGCCTCCTGCACGACGCTGCGGTGGCGATCGATGGCGACCGGGTGGCGTGGGTCGGAGCGGCGCGCGACGCACCCGACGGGATCGAGGGGCCGCGGATCGACGCCGCCGGCGCGGCCGGCCTGCCGGGGTTCGTCGACAGTCATACGCACCTCGTGTTCGCCGGCGATCGCACTGCAGAGTTCGACGCGCGGATGCGTGGCGAGGCCTACGCGGCCGGTGGGATCCGCACGACGGTCGCCGCCACAAGGGCGGCGAGCGACGCCGAACTGCTGGCTAACGCCCGTCGGTATGTCGAGGAGGCTCGTCGTTCGGGCACAACGCACCTCGAGGTGAAGTCCGGCTACGGCCTGTCCGTTGCCGACGAGGTCCGATCCTTGCGGGTCGCGGCCGAACTGACCGACGACGTGACCTTCCTCGGCGGACACGTGGTGGCGCCCGAGTTCGCCGAGGATCCCGATGGCTACGTGTCGCTCGTGTGCGGCGAGATGCTCGATGCATGTGCGCCGCTCGCACGCTGGGCGGATGTGTTCTGCGATCGCGGTGCGTTCGACGTGGATCAATCGCGGGCGATCCTGACCGCAGCGCGCGACCGGGGCCTCGGTGTGCGGATCCACGCGAACCAGCTCGGCAACGGGCCGGGCGCGCGGCTCGCGGCGGAGCTCGGCGCCGCCAGCGCGGATCACCTCACGCACCTCGAGCCCGCCGATGTGTCGGCGCTCGCGGACGCCGGCGTGGTCGCGACACTGGTGCCGGTCGCCGACCTGTCGACCAGGGAGCCCTGGCCGGATGCGCGTGCTCTGCTCGCGGCCGGCGTCATCGTCGCGCTCGCAACCGACTGCAACCCGGGCACCAGCTTCACGACGAACATGCCGCTCGTGATCGCGCTTGCGGTGACGGCGATGCGCATGACGCCGGCGGAGGCCGTGTGGTCGGCCACCCGGGGCGGTGCCCGTGCGCTTGCGCGCGACGACATCGGGGCGCTGCGGCCGGGCGCGCGGGCCGATCTGGTGCTGTTGGATGCCCCGAGTCACGTCCACCTGTCGTATCGACCCGGTGTGCACCTCGTCGCCTCCGTGGTCCGGGGTGGCGTCGTCGTCACGTGAGCAATGGCCTCAACCGTTCGGTGAGGTGCGTCGATACCCGGGGCATGTCCGTTCGGGGGGCTCGCCTGCGTGTCGTCACCGCCTGTCTGGCGGTGGCGATGTTGGCCGGGTCGGCCTCGGCAACGCGCGCCACGACCGTCGATCGGATCGACAAGGCGCGCGCCCAGCTCGACGGGCTGAGCGAGCAGGTCGCCGCTCAGTCCTCCGCGGTGCAGGACGCCCGCGCGCGAGCCGTGACCGCCGGCGTGCAGGCGGCCCAAGCCGGTGAGGCGCTCGTCCCGCTTACCCTGCACCAGATCGCGCTCGCGCAACGGGTCACCGAGACCCAGACGGCTCTGACCGCCGCGCAGGACGAGCTGAACGCCGCCGCCGTCGAAGCCTTCATCTCCTCTCCGGGGACCGTGCCAGGGGCCGACACGCTCGTTGCGCTGCTCGGCGCGCAGTCGCTCGACCAGCTGCAGGACCGCCTCGCATACGGCGAGGCCATCGCCCGCGATCGTGAGGCGGCGATCGAGCAGGTCACCGCCATCAGCGACCGGTTGGCCGGCCAGGTTGCGACCCAGGACGCGCTGGTGGCCGCCGCCGAAGACGTGCGGGCGCGTCGCGACGCTTCGCTGGAGGAACAGCAGGTCGCGCTTGCGCAGGAACAGGGGGCGTTGGCCGGGCTCGCAGCCGCTCGCGACCACGTCGTCGCGCTGATCGACCGTCTCCGCGCTCGCCTCGCTCCGCAAGACATCGCGGCCGTTGCCGCGGCGTTCCAGGGCCAGGACAACGTGTCGTACGGCGAGTGGGCGCACGCGTTCTTGCGCGTTATGGGCGCTCCGGCCTGTCACGAGAACCTCGTGGTGACGATCGCGTGGCAGGCCCAAGAGGGAACCCAGGCCGCCTGGAACCCGCTGGCCACTACACACCGCATGGACGGTTCGACCGACTTCAATTCCGTCGGCGTGCAGAACTACCGGTCTGTGGGACAGGGACTGCAGGCCTCGCGGGAGACGATCGAGAACGGGTGGGACGGATATCGCTACGGGGCGATCATTCGCTCGATGCGCCGGTGTGCCGATCCGCTCGACACCGCGCGCGCGATCGCCGCTTCCAGTTGGTGCAACGGGTGCACCGGCGGCCAGTACGTGATCGGTATCGTGCCCGCCGTCGAGGCCTCCTTCGAGACTTACGCCGATCTGTAGGCCCTGCACGCCAACGTTTCTGGCTCCAGCGTTTCAGCATCTCGGGTGGAGTGCCGGTGCGGTCTGGGTACCGATCTGGCCGGGGAGTCCTTCATGCAAGTCGACGAACGACGCGCGTGCCCATCGTGCAGCGCCGACAACCCACACGACGCGGAGTTCTGCTGGCAGTGCTACGCGCGGTTCACCCCCGTGCCGGTGCCGCCGGCGCCGAGCACGATGGGCGTGGCGGCGCCGCAGCCGCAGTCACGTGGTGGCACGATCGCCAAGGTTGCGGCGGGCGTGGTCCTCGCGCTCGTGGTCGGTGCGGTGGTGCGCAACCTCTTCGCGCCGCACTACCACGTCCCCCAAGCGATGGGCGGCCAGCCGAGGATCCATGACGCCGACACCGACCGTTTCGAGCAGGACATGATCGCCGATGGCGACAAGGAGGGCGTCACGATCGAAGCGGCTGCCTACGGCACGAACGGAACGCCCGACGTGCTGCTCATCCTGGTCAATGGGAAGGCCGCGGAGAACACCGATGCGCTGTTCGATTCGTTCCTCGAAGGGATCGCGTCCTCCGGTGTGACCGTGGAGCGCAGCCAGACCAGCACCGGCCCCACGGCGGGGCCGATTGGCGCTGCCTGCCGCTTTCCGCGAGCAGGATCGACGCGGTCGCCTGCATGTGGCGGGAGGACGCAAGCGTCGGGATGACACTGGACCTGTCACCGGTCAGCGATCCGTCCGAGGCGCTGGTCGCCGCCTACGACGCCATCCACACCTAGCCGGCGAGCTCCGCCCGGATCGACATCACCCGGCGGTACAGCGGATCCTGCGTGAGGGTCGCGCTGGGGACACCGACGCGTCCGACCGGCCCGACCTCATCGAGGAACGGTGCCCGGCGCCGGGCGCCCTCGAGTTCGCGCAACAGCGTGGAGGCAGCCAGCGAGATCGTGATGCCGGGGTCCTCGACGAGCGCGTGCAGCCGGTCCTCCAGGGTCTCGAACGTTTGGCGGACGATGCGGTTCTCATAGATGTCGGCGGTCAGCCAGCGCCGCTCGTCCAGCGTGTACATCGGGCGCCCCTGTTGATCAAGGTTGCCGGCCTTGCGCATCGAACGGATCAGTTCGCGTGGCTCAGGATGGCGGACCAGTTCCTCCTTGGACCAGTGCGGCTCGGTCCGCAGCTCGCGCCGGTGGGCCGTCTGCAGCAGCGGCAGAACGGTCGTGAGCCCGGCGGTCCGTGGGTCGCCGTGGACGACACGACGCAGCAGCGTCAATTCGCCGCGCCCGACGCGGTTCGGCTCAGAAGAAGGAGACGAATCCATGCGCGTTCAGCTCCGCGCGCATGGCCCGCGCCTTGGCGTTCGCGAGCGGGTACGTGGCATCGGTCAGCCCGATGAACGCGTCGATCGCGGGACCGGCGTCAGCGTCACCGCGCAGACGCGGCAGCACCTTTTGCACGAGCTGCTCGTCGATCGCGTGCGCGGGGTCGGTGCCGATCTCGGCCGCGGCGATCACATAGGCGTTGATCTCATCGAGCACCCGGAATCCGAAGGGCGCGACCTCCACGAGCGTGTCCCAGACCTGCATCACGGTCTCGGCCCAGGGATAGCCCTCCATGTGGGCCGCCACCATGTCGCGCGGCAGCGGCAGCTCGAGGATCTGCGCGCGGTCATACACCTTGTCGGCGAAGCCGT